>JAQGOU010000087.1 GCA_028293445.1 Verrucomicrobiales bacterium
CGCGGGTGGGCCTTGAAAATCTCAGTCAAAACCTCAATCGCCCGTTTGACTTTCTCGGCAGAGGTGTCGTAAGTCAGACCGATATTCATCGTTGTCTTGATATTCGGACGCAACGTGATGTTGGTGATGGTCGCGTTACCCATCGTCTTGTTGGGGACCGTAATCAAATGCCCATCCAAATTGCGCACCCGCGTGCTGCGCAGCCCAATCGTTTCCACCGTGCCATCAACTTCGGTAAGTTTGATTCTATCACCAACCCGAAACGGCTTATCGACGAAAACAACGACCGCTCCAAAAAAGTTCGCGATCGTATCCTGCGCGGCGAGACCGATCGCCAGACCGCCGATCGACAACGAAGCCAGGATCGCCGTGATCGGTTTGTCGGAAAGATTTTGCCATGTCACCAGAACGGCCACGATCACGATGAATACTTTCAACGTCTTGCTGACGATCGGGAAAAGATGCGCGTCGAAAACGACATCTTCGGTGCTGGAGGAACGTTCCTTCCAATAATTCATCATCATGTCGACCGCCTTTAGCGCGGTGTAAGTGACGGAGAAGGCGACGATCAGCCGGAACCCTTTATCCAGGATGCCTTCGAGCATTTTGGGCCACGTATAAAGATCCAGGCCGATAAACAAAAAGATTACGAACGCGATGACTTTTACCGGCCCGTGCAAAAGCTCCAACAGCAGGTCATCAAACTTTGTGTCCGTGTTCTCCGCCCATTTCTTCAACCAGGAACGAAATGAAAAATCGATCATCTTCGAGATGTAGAACGCCAAAAAGATGTAGATCAATGAAGCGCAGTATTGCCACAGTGGAATGCCCAGGACGGGAGGTGCCAGGAATGACAATTTATCCAGGCCGAAGGTTAGCGCCGCGTTATTGACCCGAAGACTCACTGGGGCCGACACCTTCTTCGGATCCTCAAGATAGACTAAAGCCGCTGTGACCTGATGATGACCCGCAGGTGCATTGTTCCAGGTGAAGACCGTGGACGAGTTGCTGAACAGTGGTAGCGGCTTATCGCCGTCGTAGAACTCAATCCTCTGGTAATTGGATTCTGTCGCGGAGATTTGGACGGTGAAGACGATGTTGGTCCCTTCCCGAAATTTTGAATGGTTTTCAGGCGTCTTGATCGTGATCGGCGCGATTGAGTTCGTTGTAAGTTCCTCGGCGAACAACGACCAACAAAAGAGCGACACCGCGATGAACAAACCGGCGCGGAAGAAAAATTCAAATTTAAACTTTTTCATCTGGAACAAACTCCTTCCTGGGAATTGGAACAAAGCGATTGGTATTTACCGCAAAACAGAAAATCGTCAACCGCCGGCCACGATTTTTACGATCTCCAGGCGATCACCCTGAGCGAGTTCACGTTTCGAGAATTCCGAAGGGACTACCGCCTCGCCGTTATGTTCCACGACAACACTCTTGGGCAAAAGGCCTTGCGCGAGCAGAAACTCTTCGAGAGAGCAGGGGAGCTTCGTGGTAATTGACTGGCCGTTGGCAATGATGGTAGCGGACTCCTCCATATTGAACCGGTTTATTGCGGTAGAACGCGGCGCGCGGCAATGAAGCTCGCGATGCGCGCGTCATCCCGCAAATCAGAGTCTTTGTAGAGGCTGCTGATATGCACCAGGCCGGAAGAATGAATGAAGAGCCCATCCTGCAAATAGATTCCGACATGACGTATCTTCAGGGTTCCGTCTCTTCTATTACCGAAGAAAATCAAATCGCCCTTGCGCAGGTTCTCAAAATTCTTTCCCGCTTCGATCGGAGTGCCTTGGTGAACCTGATGACTCGCATTGCGCAACAGCTCGATGCCATTCAGATAGAAAACTGTTTTTGTAAACCCGGAGCAATCGAGCATCTTGGTCGATGTGCCGCCCCATAGATACGGCACGCCCAATAACGACTTGGCTGTTTTCTCAATGTTATCCGCCGTCGGTTTCCGGGATTTATTCCACTCCGTTAAATCCGTAACGCTTGTCTCTGCAATATAACCCTCTCTACCGTCGGCCAATTGCACCCGAATAAAGCCGTGATCTGCATCCATCTTCTTCAAAACGCATCCCGGCACGACATCGCAAACTGGCAACGTCTTCTCCCTGTTTTGCCATACGTGATCGGCGTCGATGGTGACGATAACCCTGGTTGCACTGTTCCAGCTATCGGCCTCTTGCGACGTGCAGGTAATAAATTGATCGCGCTCCATCCACCCGAGATAACCATCCTTCGACTGCACATAAGACCAGGCACCTTTTGACTTCCAGATCTTGAAAGTGTTTCCAAGCAATACCTGGGTCCCAAGTTCGGCCCCTGGGCTGGGCTCTTCACGGCTGCACGCTGCGCTGACGACGGTGATACCAAAGGTTTTATCTCCGAGGTTCTTGTCGGGGAGCAGAGTCACTTCGTCGATGACGTGGGGCGAAACTTCCGAAACACTCCGGACTAATTCCTGTTTCGCCGCCGCGTTATCCACTTCCCCGCGTAGCACCACGCCGCTGCCATTGGGTTCAAACTCAACCTTGAAAATGGCCAGGTGCCGGTCCGGCGCAAACTTCTCCTGGACTGCTTCAATCTTCCGTTCAACGGCAGAATTGTTTCTGGTGGTGGTGCAACCGAAGCTGAATGCCAATAGAGCGATGCCCAGTGTGAGATTGAAAGGCTTCATCATTTCGAGGGGAGTTTTTACACCGGGCACCCACCACACGGCAAAGCTTTCGTTTGCAATTTTTTCCCGACGGCTAAACATTGCCTAGGAATGGATAATCAACGGCACATCGTCGTTTTGGGTGCGGGCTTCGGTGGTTTGACTTTCTGCCAGACTTTTCATCACTCCACGGCGCGCGTCACCATTGTTGATCGACAGAACCATCACCTCTTCCAACCGCTGCTGTATCAAGTGGCTTCCGCCGGTCTCGCCGCTCCGGACATCGCGCAGGCGATTCGCTCTATTCTCACCGGAGAAAAAGATGTCACCGTATTGATGGACGACGTCGTCGATGTGAATCTCAGCACAAAGCTGGTCACGCTCGGCAAAGAAACACTCCATTACGATTACCTTGTCCTCGGTCTCGGCGGCGTGACGAGTTATTTCGGCCACCCGGAGTGGGAACAATTTGCGCCAGGCCTCAAAAGCCTCGACGATGCTATTCGCATTCGACGCAAGATCCTGCTCGCCTTCGAAAAAGCCGAACGGGAGATGGACGTGCAACAGCGTGAAAAACTTTTGACCATCGTCGTCGTGGGCGGCGGACCTACGGGTGTAGAACTGGCGGGAGCATTCGCCGAATTGCGCCGCTACGTTCTCGCGAAAGATTTCGATCACATTGATCCCGCGAAAGCCCGCGTCATTCTGATCGAAGCCAGCCCGAGGGTCTTGAGTCATCTGTCCGAATACCTCTCGGAACTCACGGAGAAAACACTCACGAAACTCGGTGTGGAACTCATGGTGAACACCCGTGTGAAAGACATCACCGCCGGCTGCGTTGAATTGCAGACCGGAGAAAAGATTCTGGCCGAGAATATCGTCTGGGCTGCGGGAGTAGGCGCATCGCCGATCACCAAGAAGCTTGGCGTGGAACTCGACAAAGCCGGTCGTGTGAAAGTAAATCCCGATTTAAGTCTCCCGAATCATCCTGAAGTCTTCGCCATCGGCGACATGGCGCTCGTCCTCGATAAAGAAGGCAAAGCGGTCCCGGGCGTTTCCCCCGCCGCCATGCAAATGGCGCGGCATGTCGCGGGCATCATTTACGATGAGCTCGAATTCCCGGCCCGCAAACGTCGACCCTTTAAATATTGGGACAAAGGCACCATGGCGACAATCGGTCGTTCTGCGGCGGTCGCGCAGATCAAGAAATTAGAGTTCAATGGATTTCTAGCTTGGATCGCCTGGCTGGTGATCCATCTGTTTTTCCTCGTAGGCTTCCGCAACAAGATTTCCGTTCTCTGGCAGTGGGCCTACTCCTATTTCACCTACAAACGTGGCGCCCGCATTATCACCGGTATCCACGAGCAAGACGCCACGCGTGATTTGGGCAACCTGGTGTAAGTGCGATGTAGAGAATCGAAGGTTGGGAACTAAATGGAATTCGAACCGTTCCCGAGGCGCATGAACAACTCGTTGCGCGCGTTCGGATCTTTTTGAAATACCCCATGCATCACGTTTACTTTCATCACGGAATGCGTGTCCCGCGTGCCGCGCGCCATCGCGCACATATGTTTTCCTTCGATCAAAACTGCCACTCCGAGGGCTTCCACTGTCTTCTCCACAAACTCGCTGATCAGATGCGCCGTGCGTTCCTGGTTTTGCCAGCGACGCGCGAAGTAGCCCGCAATGCGTGATAACTTTGAAAGCCCAAGAATCTTTTTGTCCGGCACGTAGGCAATCGTGATGTTCATGATGATCGGCAGCAAATGATGCTCGCACAATCCGATCTCGCGGATTCCCTCGACGATCACCATGTCGTGGCAAATCGCTGTCTGGCATTCAGCCTCGAACATCTTGGTCAGTTGCGCCGTGTCCATGCGGGAACCTTCGGTCATCTCCACAATTGCCTTGGCCGCGCGCATCGGCGTTTCGCGCATTCCTTCAGAATTAATATCAGCCCCGATCTCCGTGAGAATGGCAGCGTAATGTCCGGCGAGCTTTTCGATATCGGGTTGGTTCATGATAATGTGCACATTAGGCTCACCCATAAAAATAGCAAAGCGAGGGAGGGAGGTCCGGATATCTATGGCAAAGTAAACTGAAGAGCCCCGCCTTAATATTGGCGGGGCCTTCTAGCGTTCGTATCCTATCATCGATCAACGACGATATTGATAAGAATGCCAGAAACCGCGCTCGTCGTAGTAACCGTCCCGACGATAGTCCCGATTGTAGCTCCGCCCTTCTGGATAGCGATGATCGTAGCGGTCATAGCGACCATCACCCCGATAAACATCAGCACCTGCTGGTTCGTAGACCGCTCCTCGCGAATAGGTGCGCTCATGACCGACGAGGCACCCCGAGCCCGTCAAAAATGCGGCCAGAGTTAAAGCCGTGAATGCCAATTGGATTGTTTTCATTGTTTGGTCACTCCTTTCTACCATTAAGGAAAGCCGCAACAGGCCTTAGTGCAATGCAGGATTACCCGACCAAAACTATGAGGCGATCAAGTGCCCCTGGGATGCAATCAATCCCGTTTGTATTCCAGTTCCCGCTCGCCTCAATGACGAGCGCCGTGCCAGACACCGCCGGAATCATAATAACCACCATTGTTACTGGGGACTTGAATATACTTACTCTCATCGACAGGCTCCCACTCCCCATTCCGATAGGCCGCCCCTGCACCAGATGGTTCTGAAATCCGCTCCCCGCGCGTCATGCAGCCCGTGCTGGTGAGGGCTATTATTGCGAGGGTTAAAGCGGCTAATGTTATTTGAATTGTTTTCATTGTTTGGTCACTCCTTCTTCTACTAACAACGAAAGCTTTAGCCTCACTTAGTGCAATGGAGGATTGCCCCCACCAAAAGTATCAGCAATCGACCTCGAGGAAGATGGGGTATCGAACGTCGGATTGGACCCCGTGGATCTCTATTTCAGGTAGGTATAATGGTCCTGCAACCACTTCACGTCCTGGTCAGTTGCGGAAGTGTGAGTGACGCAATGCGCCTGTCCGATTGGAACCAGCGTCGTCGGCTCCAACCACCGATGTCCTTCGACATGGCCGTCAGCAAAC
>JAQGOU010000096.1 GCA_028293445.1 Verrucomicrobiales bacterium
TAGGGGGTATTGCGGAAGAAAAATTCCTCAAAGTGGAGGGTAGAGCGACCAAAAGCATTTTTTTTCCCGAGAAATTTCTGTTTTGGTCGCTTGAACCTCGAAAGTGACCCCAAACGGGAAAGGGGGGGCAAAAAACAGGTTTTTAGACGACATTCCAAGTCTGGTGGTCAAAAAGAGCCAATTCGTTACCCTGAATAGATCAGCCGTTTCTGCAAAGGAAAGGAAGGGACATTGTTTTCCTCTTCATCGTCGTTGTCACAGTGGAAATTATGGGTAAAGTCCTGCCGATGCGTATTTTGGCTCTTGATCATGGAACGGTTCGAATCGGCGTCGCGGTCAGCGACGAACTGAAGATGATTGCCACGCCGCTGGAGTTTATCCCGGCGGAACCGTTCTCCGCCATGATCGTGCGACTTAAAGAGATCATTCAGGAAAAGCAAGTGGAGCAGATTCTCATCGGGATGCCGCGCAATATGAATGGGAGCTACGGGCCGGCCGCGTTGAAGGTTCAGGAATTCGTGGCGGTCTTGAAGGAAAGCATCGTGGTGCCGATTAAAGTCTGGGATGAGCGGCTGACGTCTGCTCAAGCCAATCGTTACCTGATCGATGCCAATGTGAGCCGCGAGAAACGCAAAGAGAAAGTCGACAAGACCGCTGCGGCAATTTTGCTGCAGAGTTATTTGGATAGTTTTGTGAAGTAGGTGCCGTGCGGTTCAGTTGAACTTCAATCTGAAGAACTGGTTTGTACCGCTGATGACATTGGTATAAGGACTGGTCGCTCCAACGACATTCGAATAAATGCCAGAAATAGCGGGAGCAGTCTGCAGGGTAAACGCTGCATCACTCCAAAAGAAGACCGGATTGTTCGCGTCGGTGTTAACGAGCAAACGAATCGGATCAGGATCAGCCGTGAGAGAGAAACTATAGGCCACGCCACGATTGAGATCGCCCCCAGTTTCCGTGACGCCATATAACGTATCGCCGGAAACAATTACCCCTCCCCACGGTAGCTCGCCGTCGCCACCACTGAAATGATGACGACTTCGGAAACCCGTTCCGTCGGTATTGATCTGAAACAGGGTGCCGGCACTATTAAACCCTCCCATCCCTGTTGCCCCATATATCGTAAAGCCGGAAATGCCCAGTGTTCCCGAGGGGTAGAGCCCGTCAGTAGCATTGAAATCATGCAGCTTCTCGAAGGCTGTCCCGTCGGTATTAACCTTGAAGACGGTTCCATATCCGTTGCTGCCACCCACATATGTTGTGCCGTAAAGAACTTCACCAGACGCGACCAAGTCACTCATCGGGTAGGATCCATTCGCACCGTCAAATTCCATGATGCTGGCGAAACCGGTGCCGTCTGTATTCACTTTGAACACCGTGCCATACCCGTAGGGCGAGCCACTGGAGGTGGTTCCATAAAGGGTATTGCCCAGGAGCAATGGCCGCGCCCTCGGGATCGCCCCATCATTGTTTGTCTCGTCAACCAACGCGCTGAAAGTATGGAGCACCGTGAAACCGGTTCCGTTCGTGTTCATCTTGAAGACAATTCCCTTGTCCAAAGAATTTCCAGGTGTTGTTCCATAGATAAAACCGTTGGACGCGATTATCTCTGAGCCCTTTTGCATAAATCCCACATTAAAATTGTGGAGAAGATTGAATCCTGTGCCATTCGTACTGATTCCGAAGAGTGACGCAGACGCGTCGCTGGCGAGTGCCCCTCCGTAAAGGACGTTGCCCGAGAAGGCCAGCATCGGTAACGGGCTAAATGTGGTTTGATTGAAATAGAAGACGTTGCTGAAACCCGTCCCATTCGTCTCAATCTTGAACAGGGTGCCTGGGCACCATCCCTTGCTACCGTAAACCGTCGTTCCATAGAGAGTGCTTCCAGAGATCTCGAGATGGCCTTGAGGCTGAATGCCATCGCTGTCCCCGAAGCTGAAAAAAGTTGTAAACTCTGTGCCAGTTGTTTTCATTTTGAAGAGCGATCCGAGCCCGTAAGCACCGCCGCCGGTGGTGTTGCCATAAAGTGTGCCGCTGACAAGGAGGAGGGGAGTCAGAGTTCCCGAGCTCGTGTCCTGGAGAAACGAGAAAGCATTGCCGTCCGTTTTAAGTTTAAAAATGCATCCACCGTAAGTGTTGCCATAGATCGTGGTTCCGAAAAGAATGTTCCCCGACAAGGTGAGCGTCGAATAGGGCATGCCGCGGCCAGCGTTATTAAAATTATGAAGGGCCGCATAACCTGAGCCGTCGGTGTTTAGCTTGAACACAGCTCCGTAACCACCAACGCCTCCCCGCGTGGTAGTGCCATAAATTACACCGCTCGAAACAATAACTCCGCCATAAGGCGTGTTTTCATTTGTCGTGCTGAAGTCATGCAGTTTCGTAAAGCCCGTTCCATCGGTATTTACTTTAAACACCGTTCCACCCTCGCCAGTGCCGCCAGCGCTCGCCGTTCCGAACAAAGTATTTCCGGACGTTTGCCTGTAAACTCGTGCCGTCCGTCGTCGTGAAATTATGGAGCGTCGTGTAGCCAGTCCCATCTGTGTTAATTTTATACACCGTTCCGCCGCCGCCTCCGAACAACGTTGTTCCGTAAAAGGTCGTGCCGTACAAAACGTTACCATTGATAATGACTCCTCCGATTGGATACAGCGCGTTGGTATCGAAACTGTGAAGAACCGTAAATCCAGTGCCATTGGTATTGATCTTGAACAGCGTTCCGCAGGATGAAGGACCGTCGGAGGATGTCGTACCATAGAGCACATTTCCTGACAGAGCTACGTCTCCCAAAGGAATGCTTCCATCATCCGGATTGGTGAAAAGTTTCAGCACGGTAAAGCCGCTGCCGTCGGATTGGACTTTGTAAATAAGTCCATTTCCATCCCGTCCATTGCCTTGAGTCGTGCCATAAAAATTGCCATTCGCATCTTGTACCAGTGAGGATTGCGGATATTCACCAGTGCTTTGAGATAACGCGCCAAAACTATGCAGGCGCTGGTAGCTCCCGGCCGTGCAATGAATGATTGAGAAAAAGAACCCGGCGAGAAAAAGGAGCCGGCAAACGATGGTTGTCATGTTGGTGGTCCCGAATAAGGCGTCAGACAGTGAAAGAAGCGGGGGCCTTTGTCGACGATTATGAGGCAAATTTCCTTTTCTTCAGGCGTTTTGGCACTATGTTGCGCTCTGATTTAAGCAATGCAGGCATCCCATATTCGCAATTTCAGTATTATCGCGCATATCGACCACGGCAAGACCACCTTGTCTGATCGATTGCTCCACAGCACCGGCACGATCGCAACCCGCGACATGGAAGAGCAATTGCTCGACTCCATGGACCTCGAAAGGGAGCGCGGCATCACGATCAAGGCGCATCCGGTCACGATGCTTTACAAAGCCAAGAACGGCGAAACCTACGAGCTCAACCTCATCGACACGCCCGGACACGTTGATTTTTCCTACGAAGTTTCCCGCAGCTTAAGCGCCTGCGAGGGTGCCTTGCTGATTATCGATGCCGCTCAAGGTGTCGAAGCGCAAACCGTTGCGAACGTGCATCTCGCGATGAAGCAGAATCTGCTCGTCATCCCGGTGATTAATAAAATTGATCTGCCGCACGCCGACATCGCTCAGGCGAAGATGCAGTTGGAGGATATTCTGGCCATTCCTGCTGACTTGGCCATTTTGGCGAGTGCGAAACAAGGCATCGGTATTGAGGATATTCTCGAAGCGATTGTGGAACGCATTCCTGCCCCGAAACCGACAGGTCAGCCGTCGTTGCAGGCGCTTGGATTCGATTCTTATTTTGATACTTACAAAGGCGTCGTGACGCATGTCCGTGTTTTCAACGGTGAATTGAAAGCGGGCATGACGGTGAAACTGTTGCACTCGGGCAAATCAGTTGAAGTAAAGGAAGTGGGGAGTTTCAATCCGAAGCCGTACGTCCGCGACAAATTGGAAGTGGGCGAGACGGGCTACATGACGGCCAATATCAAGAGCCCGAAAGATGTGAAGATGGGCGATACGATTACCGATTCGCGTAATCCCTCGGCCGTGCTGCCAGGATTTAAAGAGATTCATCCGATGGTGTTCAGCGGGATTTATCCGATCAACACTTCGGACTACGAACATTTAAAGGCGAACCTCGGTAAGTTGCAGTTGAACGATTCTGCATTTGTGTTCCAGAGCGAAAGCTCGGTGGCTCTGGGATTCGGTTTTCGTTGCGGGTTCCTCGGACTCCTGCATTTGGAAATCGTGCAGGAACGTCTGCGTCGTGAATACAACATGGACATCATCGCGACCTACCCGAGCGTCGTATACAAGATCTTCATGACCGACGGCACCGAGAAGGAAGTGGATAACCCGGCGTTTATGCCGGAAGCAAATTATATTGAGCGAATCGAAGAGCCGATGGTCAAAGCTTTCGTAATTTGTCCTAACGAATACATCGGCGACATGATGGCGCTCATTTCCGAGAAGCGCGGCAATGTGGATCACACGGAGACGCTGGATACGCGCCGCGTGATGTTGACGAGCCTGATTCCGTTGAATGAAATTCTGATCGATTTCCATGATCGCATTAAGAGCATTACCCGGGGCTTCGGCTCCATGGATTACGAACATGCCGATTATCGCGAAGCTCAGATGGTGAAGCTGGACATGCTGGTCAATGGCGAATCGGTGGATGCCTTTTCGTGCATCGTGCATAGAGACAAAGCGGAGAGTAGGGGACGCGCCCTTGCCGCGAAGTTGAAGGAAGTGATTCCTCCGCAACAATATCAAGTCGCCATTCAAGGAGCGATCGGCGGGAAGTTTATCGCCCGTGAGACCGTAAGCGCCCTGCGTAAGGACGTGACGGCGAAGTGTTACGGCGGCGATATTTCGCGCAAACGAAAACTGTTGGAGAAACAAAAAGAAGGCAAGAAGCGGATGAAATCGTTCGGATCGGTGAACATCCCGCAGGAAGCCTTTATTGAAGTGTTGAAAACGTCCTGACGGTTGGCGGGTGAATTTTTAAATAATCTAAACATGACCTTGCGATGGTTTCTCTCCTCGACGGTGCGGCATGCGATGGACGTGCATAAACATGTTCGGAAGTTGCTGAGTGCGCAGATGGATATTCTGTCGCCCGAAGCAATCGCGGCCGTGAAGGTTTCGTTAAAGGACCTCGAGACTGCAATGGACTCGAATGCCTCGAACGAAACGATCAATGGGCGGGTCGAGGAACTGGAACGAACGGCCAATAGCAGGCTAAAACCTTTCCCCAATCCAGAGTGGCGCGAAAACATTGAAGTGTTCCTCGTGGCCATTGCCGTCGCAATGGCGATTCGCACCTTTTTCCTTCAACCGTTTAAAATTCCAACTGGTTCCATGCAGCCGACACTCTACGGTGTCACGGTGAAGAATTTGAAGGACGAGCCGAATTCAAAAGTACCCGGAGCATGGGGTCGGTTCGTGGATGTGGCCGCGTATGGAACGTATTATCATGAGCTGATTGCGGAACAGGATGGAACCGTCGAGTGGATTGGACCCGCCGCGAAAACAGCGAAGTTCATTAACAAACGCGAGGTGAAGCTGAGCTATCGCGCAAAGCCGTACACGATCTGGTGCACGCCGGATGAAGATGGGTCGCATCGTTTTGAGCAGTATTCAGGATTGCAGGTCGGGCAAAGTTTCCAAAAAGGTGAACCGGTATGGCGTTTCAAGGAGGTCACGGGCGACCATCTTTTCGTGGATCGGATGACTTATAACTTTCGTCACCCGCAACGTGGTGAGATTATTGTCTTCGCAACCAAGGGGATTCACTATGATCGAAACGCTTTCCGCGAAGACATGCCGCAGGATCAGTTTTACATTAAACGATTAATTGGTCTCGGCGGCGAAACAATCAGTTCGGGGGCTGATCGCCACATTCGCATCAATGGCCTTCGACTGGATGCGAGTACGCCTCGCTTTGAAAATCTTTATTCTTTCACGAACTCCGTCGGGGCAGATAGTCAGTATTCCGGTCATACTCCGGTGGGTTATCTTGATTATAATGAAGAAATGAAGGGTTTTCAGAGCTACGTTATTCACCCTAAACATTTCTTCGCGATGGGTGACAATACGGTAAACAGTTCGGACTCCCGTTACTGGGGCGAGTTGCCGGAGGACAACGTCATCGGTAAACCATGTTTTATTTACTGGCCGATCAGCCCGCGATTCGGCTGGGGTTATCGCTAGGAGATCAGGGAACCGGTTTCTTCCAGATCGGCACGACGCGTTTCATCTCGTCGATTAACCATTGGCATGCTGCGAATGCTTCGCCACGGTGCGGCGCGATAATTTCCACCCACAAAGAAGCCTCGTTCACCTTGACCGTTCCAATGCGATGGACCAGGCGAACCGCTTCGATCGGCCAGCGCTTTTCCAGTTCATCAAATAGCAAATGGAACTGGCGCTCGACCATTTTGTGGAAGCACTCATATTCGATGGCGGAAATGGCGCCTTCACCTTCGATTCCGCGCACCACTCCTGAGAAGTAGACGGCGGCACCCATGCCGGCGGACATCTTGCGATTCGAGACTAATGCCGCTTCGTCGATCGGTCCAGGACTGATGGTAAGGTTGCGAGTCACAGGAAATAGTTCAAGCGGTCAGCCTCCTTGCACCGGCGGAAACAGCGAAACGTCATCGCCGTCTTTCAAAGTATAATCGCGGAGTTGATAATCAACCCCCACGGCAATGAGCATGGAGTTCTTCATCGCTGCGAGTTTTGGAAAGCGTTCAAACAAGCGGCTCACCAGATCGGCGATCGTGCTTTGCTCAGGTAATTCTTCTTCTACTGCGTCGCAACCGGTGAGGTCTTTGAAATAGGAGTAGAACTGGACAGAAACTTTCATCAACGCGGGCTTAGGTTTTGTACATCCTGGGATGCAGGACACCGACGAACGGCAGGTTGCGATACTTCTCGGCGAAATCGAGTCCGTAACCGACCACAAAAGAATTTGGAATTCGGAAGCCGACGTAATCCGCTTCCACTTTTTCGACTCGTCGCTCGGGTTTGTCGAGCAGGACACAGGTCTTCAGTTCGCGTGGTTTGAGTTGTTGCAGTTTCGCAATAACGCTTTTGAGAGTTTTGCCCGTATCAAGAATGTCATCAACGAGCAGGACGTCGCGTCCGCGGACATCCAGTCGCAGTTCCTTGGTGTAAACCAATTCGCGCGACTCCGTTCCCTGGCCGTAGCTGGACACGCCAATGAAATCGAGGCGCAGCGGAAGAGAGATATTGCGGATCAGATCTGCGAGGAACAAAACAGTGCCATTGAGCAGAGAGACAATGACCATTTCCTTGCCGGCATAATCACGTTGGATCTGGCGCGAGATTTCTTTGATGCGCTTGGCCAGTTGTTCCTCGGAGATGAGGACCTGCTCGACCTCTTGACGCCACATGACCGGTGGCAATTTCAGTTTTCCGACAGGGAGTTGACGATGACGGGGAGTTGGCATTTTAAATATGTTTTGAATCGTCGTGATCTTTCACGGCGTAGCCAGAGTCCTGACGTTTCAAATTCACTTCGTTCTTTTTACAGTAGGCGTTGAACACGTCATCGGCGCTCATGCCAAGGACCTGCGCCATGCTGATCAAAAAGTGAAATAAATCGACGACCTCGACGCGCGCATTTTGCTCATCGAACTTCTGATACTTCGCCCACCATTTCCACGGCACGCTATCGGTCAGTTCGGCCATTTCCTGGGACATGGCACGGGTGTAATTCAAAATCCATTTGGTTTTCTCCTCTTCGGTCATGCTGTCGGTGTTAACGCCAATGCGCTGATTGAGCGCTTTTTGCATGCGGAAAAGTTCACGAAGCTGGTCGTCTTGCATCCGTTAGAAATACAATTCACCGTTCGAACTTCAAAGTGCAAAGTTCAGCTTTCAATCGATGATGAGGTGGAAACGACGTTGCTTTCGGTACTCCCAGCGATGATTCCGTTGCAATTTGAACTTTGAAGTCTGCATCCGGAACTTTATATTTCGCGCCATGTTGCCGAGTTTTCTTGTTCAAGGCGGGCCGATCATTTGGGTGATTTTAGCGGGAAGCGCGATCGCCCTCACCGTTTTCGTCGAACGCCTGCTGCACTATCATCGTGCGCAGATTAACTCCACGGAATTCCTGAGCGGCGTGCGCAATGTTTTGAAACGCGACAATGTTGTCGAGGCGCTCGCCATCTGCGATGCCACGCCCGGTCCCGTTGCGAGATTGGTGAAGGTGGCTATCTTAAATCGTGAGAAAGGCCGCGAAGGCGTGCGCGAAGTTTTGGAAGATGCCGGCTACATCGAGGTCCCGCGTTTGGAAGAGAAGTTAAATTTGCTCGCCACTATCGCCCAGATTGCGCCGTTGTGTGGGCTCCTCGGCACTGCGCTCGGGTTCATCGATATTTTTAAACACGTGGAAGCGAATGGACTGCAGGCGCACATCGGCCAGCTTTCGGGCGGTATTTGGCAGGCGCTGATTTGCACCGCGGCCGGACTTGCGCTCTCGATTCCGAGTTATGCTGGCTACAATTATCTGGTCGCCCGCGTCAATTCCATCGTGCTCGATATGGAGCAGGCCTCTACGGATATCGTCAGCGCCGTGACTGAACCGAATTCGCGTAATCCATGAGATTCCCACGTAACGCAAAAATTTTCCGCGGTCAGCTGGACTTCGCTCCCTTGGCCGGCGTGCTGTTTTTGCTCGTCATCTTTTTGCTGCTCGGCTCTTTAATTTCTCCGCCGGGAATTCGACTTCAGCTCGCGAGCGTGGCGGACCTGAATAAATCGCCCGGTAAAAAGTATGTTCTCGTGACACGCAAAGGAGAAATCGTTTACGAGAATAAAACCAACCGTCTTGAGGATCTGGAACTGGTGCGCATGGAACTGAAAAAGCTTCCCGTGGATGAAACCGTTTTTTTGCAGGTTGATTCGGGTGCGCCCAAAGAAGTGAGCGCTCGTGTTCGCCAGGTTCTCTCCGTCAGCGTCGACCTGCCATCGGCGGATAATCTGTCGGGGACAGAAAACCGCACGCTCGTTCTGGCCATCAATCTCGGCGGCCAATTCTTTTTTCAGAACGAACTCGTGCGCGAAGATCAGCTGCGTGATCGCCTGCAAAAGGCGAAGGGCAATGCGAAAGAACCGTTCACGCTGGTTGTTCTTGCCGATAAATCTACGACAGACGAAACCATTGTCCGCATTGGCGAAATCGCACAGCAGGCCGATATTCGCGAATTATTGCTGGCTGGCACCCCTAAGCGGTTGACACCGGGGCCAGCGTCACCGTCCAAGCCTCAACCATGAGTGGGGCCACAAAACCGAACCGCTGGAGTGCGCGCCGTTGGTGCTGTACGATTCTGATTTTATTTTGCGTCCAGGTACTGGCTGTCTTTCTGATCTCGCATAAGGGCTCTTCCAAGAATGTCGAGAAGACCAAAACCACTTTCCGTCTTTTAACAAAACCGTTGTCTGAGGTCGAAGCGTTCTCCAGCTTGTTCGCCACCGACCCAACTGTTTTTGTGCTCGCGAGTTCGCGTGGCTTTTCGGGAGGCACATGGTTGAAAATGCCCGCGCAGGATTATGCCATTGCCGACTGGGATGAGCCGGCGCGCTGGCTGGAGTTGAATCGTGAGCAACTGGGAAGTGTCTTCACCAATTTTCTGCGTGGCACTGAAGTCAGCTCTTTGCAGATTGCAGAAAAGCTTCCGGCCCGATTCGCTGCCGCCGAGGAAAGTCCAAGAAATCCGACTGCCTCGCGGTTCTTGATTGAGGGTGCTTTAAATAAACGCCCGCTGTTGTCCTCGCTCAATCCGCCGGTCTGGCCGCATACTGATATTTTGCGGAATTCCATCGTGCAGATTTCCGTCAGTGGAGCGGGGGATGTGGTTCTTGCCCGGTTGCTCTCTCGTTCGGGATTTTCCGCTGCTGACCAGAAGGCCGTTGCCATTGCGCGTGAATTAAGGTTTAAACCGGTTAACAATGGAGACGGTGCCAGCAACCTCACTATTGGTAAGGTCATTTTCCAGTGGGAAACGGTGCCGGCTCCGACCAATGCTGTTTCCGAATTTGAATAGAGTATGAGTCCGGATAAGATTTTATTCAGCTACGTCGTTCTCCTGCTGGGAGGGATTTCGGCCCTGGCAGTTTATTCCGAACTTCGCAGCCGCCGTTTTCGACCGGAGAAAAGTGAAGATCGCCTGTTTCGCTGTGAGAAGTGCAGCTTTGTTTACACGGACGATCCTGACGTTGACCGATCACGTTGTTCGCAATGCGGTCAACTCAACGACGCTATCCAATTCTAAAGTCCTAAAGCTCCGTGCCCGAATGCGGCTTGCGCCAGACGTGTCCTTTTTGTTTCAGGAGTTCATCTGCCGCTTCTGGTCCCCAACTGCCTGCCCCGTAGAATTCTTTTTCCGTCAGCGGTTTGTTTGCCCACGCCTCACGAATGGGATCGACGATGCTCCAGGCCGTTTCCACTTCATCACGACGAATGAACAGGGTTGCATCACCCGCGATCGCTTCGAGCAGCAGACGTTCATACGCTTCCGGTGTATGCGTATGAAATTGCGTGTTGTAATCAAAATGCATCCGCACCGGACGAAGTTCCATCGTGTTGCCCGGCACCTTGCCGTTGAACCGAAGAAAAATGCCTTCGTTCGGCTGTAACCGTAACGTGATTGCGTTGGCATCAAGTTTCGAACCACATTGAGCCGCGAACAAAACGTTCGGTGTTGGTCGAAACTGCACGCGCACTTCGCTGGCGCTTTCCGGCAGAGATTTTCCCGTCCGTAAATAGAACGGCACGCCTGACCAACGCCAGTTATCGATGAACAGCTTCAAGGCAACAAAGGTTTCCGTGCTGGAGTCCGGCGCCACTTTGGATTCTTTTCGATAGGCGATACGATTTTGGAAGTCGATTTCGCCAGCCGTGTATTGTCCGCGGACAGCACTCATTTCAATTTGGCCCGGCAACAACTGCCGAATGGATTTCAGCAATTTGACTTTCTCATCGCGGATCGATTCAGCTTCGAGCGTGACCGGCGGTTCCATCGTGCAAAGAGCCAATACCTGCAACAGATGGTTCTGCACCATATCCCGCAAGGCACCCGCACCGTCGTAATAACCGCCACGCACACCGACGCCGAGTTTCTCGCTGACGGTGATTTGCACGTGGTCCACCGCCTGCCGATTCCAAAGTTGTTCAAAGATCGCGTTGGAAAAACGGAACATCAAAATGTTCTGTACCGTCTCTTTGCCGAGATAATGGTCGATACGATAAATCTGCTTTTCAAAAACGTAGCGTGTGAGTTCAGCGTTGAGCTTGCGCGCGGATTCCAGGTCGTGGCCGAACGGTTTCTCAATGACCACCCGCTGCCAGCAACTTTTGGAATCGCGCTTCTGGAGGAGACCAGCCTCGTGCAGTTGTTGGACAACGATCGAAAATTCTCCCGGCGGCGTGGCGAGATAGAAAAGGCAGTTACAGCGGACTGACTCGTTTTGTGCTGAGGCGATTTGTGCGCCCAGTTTCTTGTAATCCGCGGGAGTGGCGTAATCACCCTGGCAATAGGAGATGTTCTTCGCAAACTCTGTCCACGTCGCGGCCTCCTGTTCCGTAAACCGTGAGTATTTCTTCAGCGCCTCGAGCAACTCGGCACGCCATTGTTCGTCGTTCTTCTCGCGTCGAGCGTAGCCGATGATTTGAAAGGGGGTAGGGAGCTGCTTCTCCGCAAAAAGATGATAGAGCGCCGGGATCAACTTGCGCGCGGTCAAATCACCGCTCGCGCCAAAGATGACAATTGTGCACGGCTCAACGACTTTCTTACCGCGATCCAACCGGCAAATCAGAAGTTCATCCAAATCGACGTGTTCCGTAGTATCCATTTCGGCGAGGACAATGAAGCACCTTCCTGATCATTTCAATCAGGATGTGACGTGCGTTCGTAACAACTGCGATATGAGGATTTCCTCTAACGCGTGGAGAGCTTCAGAAGCGGCCGCAAGGCGTTGATGACCGCTTGCGAGTCCCGGATAAACTTTTGCGCCAGCGTCGGATTGATTGGTGCAATCTGCGAGCGCACTTTGGATTGGAAATTCACCAAATGAGAAATCGCGCCATCAATGCTTCCCTTGGCCAACGAGGATTGCGCGGCATAAAGGGACGCGAGCAACGATTGTTCGTTACGAGGATTCAGGTGCGTCGATTTTACGAAGGCAATTAAAGCTTCCAGGGAAGACCCGGTTGAAATCACCTGGATATTGGTTACAACTGAAGCGGTGCTCCCGCCGTCATTGACACTCAATTGAATCTCATGCGTTCCGACGTTCAAAGTATTGGTCGTGAGTGCCGCCGAGGAGAGGAAGTTTGTGCCATCGAGCCACGCAAAGGTGAGTGGATCATTATCCGGATCACTCGAGGCTTTTCCGTTTAACACCACTGGCGCGTTCGTTCCATTGCCAGCAATGACGACAAGGTTGCTATATCCGGTCGCCGTTGTTAAAGGCGAAATCGTGACTCTTGCGATC
>JAQGOU010000103.1 GCA_028293445.1 Verrucomicrobiales bacterium
GCGATTGATAATCCTGATAACGATCGTTCGGATCCTTCGCCGCCATTTTGTGCACGAGGTCTTCGATTTCTTCGGGCAACTCCGTTCCAAGTTCGGCGCCAGTCGGCAACGGTTTATTCGTGTGGGAAAGCACGATGGAAATCGGCGAATTCCCATCATAGGCGTGCTTACCCGTCAAGAGGAACAGCAACGTGACGCCCAGTGAATAAATATCGGCGCGATGATCGGCACTGCGCGAATCATCCGCCTGTTCCGGTGCGAGAAAGTGCGGCGAGCCGATGCTGACATTGCTTAGCGTCAACTCAGAGTCCTGCGTCAGAATTTTGGCGAGCCCGAGGTCGGCTACTTTGACGCGACCGTCTGCGGTGAGAAGCAGGTTGGACGGTTTAATGTCCCGATGGATGATGGATTTTTCCGCGGCTGCCTTGAGCGCTTGCGCTGCTTGTTCGACAAGGTCCAGGGCATGGTCGACTGAAAGTTTTCCATGCTCATCGATGTAAGCCGAGAGATTCAATCCCTCGATATATTCCATGATGATGTAGTGCCGCCCTTCCACTTCGCCGTAGTCGAATACCTGCACCATGTTGGGATGGCTCAACGCAGCGGCGGCTTTCGCTTCGCGTTCGAAGCGCTGTAGAAATTCCGGACGCGATCCGAGTTGCTCCGTCAGCACCTTCAAGGCGACTTTGCGGTCGAGTTTGGTTTGAATGGCTTCGTAAACCACACCCATCCCACCCATGGCAATTTTACGAACCAGGCGATAGCCGGCCAGACTGTTCCCGGACAGGTCCTGTTCCTGCGTCGATCCTAAAGGGATCGGTGGCAGTTTTTCTGTTCGTTCTGGATCAGTTCCACCTGTATTGGAAATATTTGTCCGCGTCTCGTCACTCATGTGACTAAATGAAATTTAATAACGTTGAGCTGTGATTGGTTGATCACCAGCGTAACCGTTTGGGAAAGACCTGACGAAAAACTTTTTTGGGCGATGCGCAAATGTAACTTCAAAACTTCAACTCCATTCCTTCGCGTGCGGCGAAGACGGTGAGATCAGCGTTGTGTCGGATAACGCGTTCACAACAGGCCTGAATTTTGCGATCCATATCGATGTCCTTGCACTCAGGATCATGGTGAAACAGTGCCACATTTCTTACTTTGCCACGAATCGCCGCATCGGTGACGGAAAAACAACTCGAATGTCCCCAGCCCATTCTCGTCGCGTACTCCTTGTCATTATACTGGGCGTCGGCGATCAACAAATCTGCGCCTTCAATGATCTTTAAAAAATCGGCCGGAGCTGAACGGAGCGGTCCGTTATTCTCGAGATCAGGAAATTTATCGCCGGGTTGTGGCGCGATTTCGTGGTCGGTAGCGTAGACGATTTTCTTCCCATCTTTTTCAAAGACATAACCGACGCAACCACCGGGATGGCTGAGTGGAAAATGCCGCACACGCACGCCGTTGATCATTTTTTCTCCGTTGGGTAATTCATCGGCAATAATGGCCGCACCCAGATCACGGAAGGATACCGGGAAATACTCTGAACTCATCTGACCGGAGAGGAGTTGGTAAGCGCCGTAAACGCGAATCTGCGCCGTCTTCATGTAGGCTGGAATGAAAAACGGGAAACCCTGGATATGATCCCAATGCGTATGCGTGATCAGCAGATGAAACTCATTCGGATTGGACTTCCGGGTCACCATGTCCTTGCCCAGTTCTCGAATGCCGGAGCCGGCGTCGCAAATAAAAACCGTATCGTCAAAGCGCACTTCCACGCATGAGGTGTTGCCGCCATAAACCCGCGTCCAGCTGGCTGGCGTTGGAATCGAACCCCGGGTTCCCCAAAATCTGACAAATGCTGACATGCTTAGCCTTCTCGATAAACAAACGAACAATCGGCGATTTGAATGATGTCGCCATCGCGCAAAATAGCAGAGTAAATTTTTACGCCATTCAGAAATACGCCGTTAAAACTGTCGTTATCGGTCACTACGAAATCAGTGCCGAGCCGGGTCAGGATGGCGTGATGACGTGAAGCACGTTTCGAGGGAACAGCGATGGCCGCATCTTCAGCCCGGCCGATAATCATCTGTTCTCCATCCAAAGGAACGCGTCGAGGAGAAGCTTCGCCTTCAATTTGCTCAAAGTAATGCTGCCGAAGTTCACGTTCCCGCCGGAGAACGATCATCCTCGTTGCAACTGTCGCGTCGAATTGGGAGGTGCTCATGTTGCGCGAATCGCAACGAGGAGACTGCCGTGGTTGCGGCAACCTGAAAAGATTTACTTTCAGGTAATTATTGCCACGGAGACGGTATTAGACGGGCCAGACGGACCCCCGTCCGGCCCGGGAGACCTGATCTTAATCTCCACGATCTGGCGGAGGAAAACCCTCCGGGCACGGTGGACGCAATTCCTCAAACGTCAATTCACCGTCACCATTCTTGTCGAGCTGCCGAATGGTTTGGGCGGCATTGGCGATTTCTTGCGCATCCAACTTCCCGTCGCGATTCACGTCCATCGCCACCATGAGCGGAGGAGGCGGCGGCCGATGTCCGTGATGATGCGGAGGTGGCGGATAAAATCCGTCCTCCCCTCCACCGTCCCACCCGCCGTGCGGCGGGCGTGGTCCTTCCTGGGCGCAAACCCATGCTGCGCCCAAACCAATTGTCATGACTAACAATGCGATTTGTGACTTTTTCATGATTTTCCATTTGCAGACCGGTGCATGCTGGCCTCATGCACCGATCCGCGGTTGTTGTTGTGGGGCTGCTTGCGGGGTTGGCCAGAAGGGTCTTCGTCCATGTCAGCACGACGCGGCGGACGGGGTTGGTCAGGATTCTCGGGCGATCCGCCATTGGGGCGTCCACCCGGGCCGCCGGGACCGCCCGGACCACCACGGCCCGGTGGCCCTTTGCGTGCGAAACTCTGATCGGGCGTGCCTTTAAAAAATCTCGGGATGAACGGGAAATCATCGGTCAAAACGTAGTAGTAGGTTCCTTGCGGGAATTCGGGAGTGATCCCGAAGCGGCCGTTGCATTCGTCCAGATCGCCGGTGCTTTTTACAAATTCATAATCCGCCACGAACGTTCCATCGTAATTCCCGCCAGGCCCGCTTGGTCGAACACCTTTCTTCACCTGATAACTCGACTTCAATTTCTTCACCACACTGTTGGTCTTCTTTGCGTCCGAATAACCGAGGGGCCCGTACATCGGAAATCCATCCGCCGCCCAACCGACCAAAGTCATTTGCGATTTTCCGCCGCTTAACTTCGTGATCAGGCCCGTCGGGACGGAGTGGTAATGATAACTGCCGTTCGGCTGCACATGAGCGTTGCTCTCATCTGCGCCCAGGCGACCCCGCATATTCATCGGTTCGTACTGCCACATGGAACTGCGGTCGTCGTCCCACCATTCGGCGGCAAAGGGATCAAACACCACGCCATTCACCGCCACGCCAAAAGGCTGCATCCGCAGTGTTGTCACATTGGCCGCAATCTTAGGATTTAACGGAACACTGAAAGTATAATGCTGCGGCGCGATGCGGTTGGGGTTGTTGCGATTGGGAAATTGTCCCGGCTGATGATTGGGAATGCCATTGGCGCTGATGACACGAACGTCGCCCTGGATCTTGATGCTGACTTCGTTCGTCGCATTTGTGGTTTGTTCCTTTTGATCCCCGCTGAAGTGTTGCGCCAACTCCATTTCCAAGGTGTGTCCCGGATGCGCGGAAGCCGCACCAGCCAGTGCACAAATCAAACATGCCAGGGTGATTTTCATATTAAGCAGCTTGCAACAACCAGGCTGGAGTGGAAATACCCGTCTGGTTCCGCACTTTATTCATCGTCATCTGTAACGCCGAGATGGGATACGGTTTGTGCAACAGCGCGTCAAATCCCTGGGCGCCGGCATCCTCTTTGGTGATACCCGAATTGCCGGTGGCGAGAATGGTTCTTAACTCCGGCGCGAGTTCCCGCATGACGTGACACATTTCCACGCCGTCGAGTTCCGGCATGTCGAAATCGCTGATGACCAGATCAAATGCACGGGGATTATCGCGTAGCGCCTGAATCGCTTCGATGGGATTACTGAAACAAACAACCTCTGCGCCGCCGAGCACGGGAATCACTTCGCTCATGACCGCGAGAACGTCCCGGTCGTCATCCACCATCATGCAGCGCAAATTCTTTGGAACTTTCATGCGCTCAATCTAGCGCAGCGAACCTTAAGGGAACGTGAAGACCTGAAAATCCGCGATAGTCGATAGTCGATTGGCTATTTTGAATCCACTTATTCCCCAAGCATTTACAAATCATTCCACCGTTAACCCAAGCAAAAACGGTGCAGCTGCCGTATCTGCAGAAATATAATCAATTGTCTCAATGGTCAGACTTGGCCTGGGATTAATAAACGTGCTTTTGAAAAGCCGCAACGAAAGGTGCGATTGCCGGCGCTTGATGTAATCATTACTCCCAACCCACGCCAGTTCAGAGCCCTCCGCACTGACGTTCTGCCATTCTTCCTTCACACCTGTTTGGTAATTTGGAGCCCACCAATCCAGCACGTGTTCGCCCGAAACGATCGGAAGAGCCTCTGTTGTTCCATCGGAATAATGCAGCTCCAGGCGGGCGATCGTGATGCCGAGCTTTTTAACAAAATAACTCCCATGAAGAATATGCAGCTTGGTGCAGACATTCGACACTGCGATCCCCTTTGCCGACAGGGGGAAGTTTGTGTTGCTGTAAATGCGCAAGTCGCGTCCGGATAGCTGAATGGTCCCCTTGATATCAAAGGGCACGCCAGCCAGCGTTTGCACCCCTTCGTTGAGCTCGGAGAGATTGTTAGCTTTGGCTTGCTTGGGGGCAAACGACGCCGTCAGTGGCGCGTTGATATAGTCACTCAGGTCGATCCTTTTCGCGTTGAGCGTCTCATCCAGTTTCTGCCGTGCTTCCACTTTTGCGCTGACCGCATTGCTCTCGCTCGCTCGACGTTTGGCAAACGATTCCTTGGCTGCGGTGATCCTGGTTTTTTCGCGCCATCGATTGAATTTGACGAATGCCAGCCAGCTTGAATTGACGAGTGCAATCGCCAGGAAGGCGTAAAGCGCTATTTTGTAAGTTCGTCGCGACATGGCGGTTTCGTGCAAATTTTTCCGTTCAAAAAACTAAAATAGGGTGCGGGTGAGTTCTATCTGGCTGGAGACCCCGGTTTTTGGATCGGCGAACTCCAGCAACACCTTGGTGCCAGCTCGTCCACGCAGCGGGACTTGCTCGATAGTCATCTCCTGGATGTCGATGCCATTAACTTTCATCAGAAAAAGACCTGCCGGAAGTCCGACGCGTTCGGCTGGTGAATTCGCATAGGTCCTTTGCAGTATATACAAACCGGTTTTCTGATCTCGAACGAGGAGCAGGCCGATACCTCCGATCTGCCTGTTTTCTTTGACTGTCATGTAAGTGGTTCCCGCCGCGAGCAACGAGGCGGCGGCAAGCACTGCCATCGCTTTCATCTTCACCCACGAAAGGTAGTTCAGAGTCGATGTCGCGAGGGTTGATGCGCCTGCAGTTGCTCCCGTTCCAGCCGCCGCCAATGTGACCGCCGAAGCCAATCCGGCCGGGGCCGCCTGCACCGAATTCGCCCCAATCATCGCCACTAGCGCAGCCGTCGAAAATACGATACCGCGTCGCAAGACGAACGTCCGCATTTTCTCCATGGAACGGCTCAACCGCTTCTTTGCTGCTTCTTCGTTCAAGCCTAAAGCCGAGGCAACTTCCGTTACCGACTTGCCTTCAAAGAACCTGAGCAGAACCGCATTGCGATCGACATCTCCCAATCGCGCCATCGCTTCCTCCAACACCGGCACCAGATTTTCCCATGAAGCTTCCGCCGGCGAATCGTTGAGAGTTGTTTCCATGAAAGATTTGTGTTCCCGCTCCTGACGTCGGATTTCCGTCCGGAGAAAATTTGCCGCCGTGTGCCGCGCGGTTTGATAAAGCCAACCCGTGAGAATGATCTCGTTTCGAAGACTCGCCGCTTTCCTGGCCAGAATAATAAAGACGGCCTGGCTGACATCTTGGGCTTTATGCGCGTCACGCAATTGCCGTAACGCCACCGAGTAGACCATGTTGATGTGCCGTTGGACGAGTGTGGCAAATGCCTCTTCGCTGTTACACGAGGCATATTCTTGCAGCAACTGCGCGTCAGTTTTCTCGACCATCTACCTGATAATTGTCCGCCGAAAGGGAAAAAGGGGACAAGAAAATATTCCATCATGCGAAAGTTCGTCCGCTGGATTGAGACGACTTCTCCGGGGGGAGCATGGGATCCGATGCGAGCCGTGGAACCCTTCCTGGACGGAAAATCTTCAGTTTTTGGCTGTCGGAAATGCGGTAAACCAGCTCACTGTCCATTTTCCGACTCTTGGGAATCGCAATTCAGTCTCCCCGACGATTTTCCCACTCTTGGAAAACGTAAATTAGTCTCCCGGGGAACTTCCGGACTCTCGGAAAACGTAAATCAGTCTGCCGGACGAATTTCCGGCTCTCCGAAAACGCAAATCAGTCTCCCCGGCGACTTTCCGGCTCTCAAAAAACGTAAATCAGTCTTCCAGACGAATTTCCGGCTCTTGGAAAACGTAAATCAGTCTCCCGGCCCACTTTCCGACTCCCGGAAAATGGGCAGTGAGCTGCATTCCCGCGTCTCCGGCTCTTGAAAAACCGAAAAATCGCCTCCAACTGAGGTTTTCGAGGCGAAAAAATGGATTTTCGACCTACAATCCTTTTCTCGGAGCGGAAAAACAGCAAGAACCTCCCGGAGTTGGTCGTTTCAGACGTAGAATCCCGAGAATCACCACGATTTTGTCGTTCCTACAGTCAGATGAGTGCCGCGTTCGATATCCCTCCAGCGATTCTTTCGCCCAGATCCAGAAATTTGTCCCCGTTCCAAGGCGTGGCGGACATTTCGTAGGCAAGGGGCCACCAAATCGCAACGCTCTTATGAAAATACCTTTAACAATATTCTCCCTGCTTTTCGTCCTCGTCTTCGGCGGTGCGAGTGCGTTCGTCCAGGGTTCAGTCGGTTCGACCAATGCGACCACAACTCTTTACCTGACACGCACCCGCGAACGCGTCTCCTGTACGAACGAAACCGGGAAAGTCGTTACGGCAAAACGAGGCATACTTTACGTTGGCACTTTAGCCTTTCCTACGATTGAGCGTATCGGGGTGGTGAGCATGAAAAAAGGAATGTACGAATGCGCGATGGAGCAGCAGCACAATCCTGACGGCTCCGAGAAGCGAAAAGTATTTCGTATCCAGACTGTCGGGCCGATGGGCCATAAGCTTAAGAATGGCAGTGGCGGTCCAGCGGCCATCCTGATTCACGCCGCCAATTACCCATCGCAGTTAACGGGTTGTATCGCGCCCGGTCGAAGAAAAGACGCCGACGGCGTGGATGAAGCCGTTGCCGCCATGATGGACATTTTCGATGCGTGTGGCGGATTTTCTAACGGCAAGAAAATGAGGTTGGTCGTTAGAAATTAAATCGCTTTGCGTTGTGCTCTTGTTCTGTTCTCGCCTATTAATTTATGAAAACAAAAAACAAAATCCTGCGGTGCATCGTTCTAACCTTGGCTTGGGCGTTCCTTACTCACGTAGCGCAAGGCCAAACCACCAACCAGCTGAAGGTGAGCGCAGAGGCCCGACTTCTCGTCGAGGCAAACGACACGCGGGTGTTTCTCAGCATCCATGTGCTCAACTCATCTGATCGGGAGGTCACGATCCTTACCAAGAACCTCAACGTCGAGACTGACGGGTCAACCAGTGTAATGACGTTTGTCGTCGGTTATGCTGGTCAACCTGTCACGCGCGATGGGCATATCATCGTCCCTTCCTTGTATGATTTCTCACCCGTCACGCTGAAGCCGAACGAAGAAGCATTGGTCACAAAAGAAATGAATCATCTACAAGAGGTTACGCCGGCGACAAAGTTCGTCGTGCAATACGTCATCTCTCACGAATGGGCGAAGCGATTCGGCTTGTGGAGCGGTTCCGTGGAATCGAAGCCCTTCACTGCGCAGATCAAGAAGCCGCAATGATGTTCTAAAATGGAAAACGTCCATTGCCATTACTGCCCTGTCGTTTGGATGCGTGGCTTCCTGCTACGACGGCTTCGTAACGGAACGTTTTGGCGTAGGAAAAACAAACCCGGACAACGGCGAAACGTTTCCAAAGGTAACGTTGAAATGGCCGAACTTAAGTCAGCTACACCGTCTCCAAAGCCTCTTCATCGTTTCGCTGGTTGTGACTCAACCCAGCGGACGGCGTAGCGAATCAACTCGGCGGATGTTTTGAGCTTTAGCTTGGCTTTGACATTGATTCGGTGGACTTCGACTGTCTTGCTGCTGACGCGCATCTGCACGGCAATTTCCTTGGTGCTCAACCCTGCACCAATGTTTTGAAAGACCTCGAATTCTCGATCCGTTAGGTTCTCGACGGGAGAACTGGCCGCTTCAGCGCCGCGACCTGAAAATACTTCGAGAATCTTTGCGGAAATTTTTTCGCTCACCGCAATTTGACCGCTCAAGACCTGGCGGATGGCCTGCATGATCTTCTTGCCCCCTTCATGTTTCATGACGTAACCACGTCCGCCGGCACGAAGGACCCGCTCGGCATAGAGTGCCTCATCGTGCATGGATATGACGATGACGCGCATACTTGGATGGATTGCCTGAATGTCTTTGAGCAACTCCAAACCGCTTTTGTCGGGCAAGGTGATGTCCGCCATGACAAGGTCTGGAGTGAGTTTTCCGATGAGCTCCAGTGCTTGAAAGGCATTCTCTGCTTCGCCACAAACCACGAGGTCGGGTTCGTTGCCAATGATCTGCCTCAACCCATCCCGCATCATTGGATGATCGTCCACGAGGAGAATTTTTACGGCTTTGACGGAGGCAATTCCCTTTTTCTTTGTCATGGCACTTTCTCCTGATTGGACTCAGTTAACGAAATCGGCAGAAAACAAACCACTGCGGTTCCACCTTTGGTTTGCCGTTGAAAGAGCAAGGTCGCTCCAATCATCCCGGCGCGATATTGCATGATCCGCAACCCCATGCCCTTGGTGGTGCCGGAAGATGGTTGCGAAAAACCGGTGCCATTATCCTTTATGGTCAGAATGATTTTCTGGAGCTTCGTTTCCAGCCTAATACTGATTTCCTTCGCTTTGCCGTGTTTGATGGCATTCGTCACGGCTTCTTGCGCAATGCGAAACAGATGAGTGGCGGGAATCAATTCGTGCACATATACGGGAGTGGGACAGTCAAAGTGGCACTTAACGCGAAAAAGCTTTTGAGTATTGCTCACCAGTTCAGTCAATGCCGCCATCAATCCTTCTGATTCCAACACAACGGGCGAAAGCCCCCGCGCCAACGAGCGCGTCTGCCCAATGACGTCGCGGACATGGCTCGCGATGTTATCTGCCTGGGCCGCGTGTGCTTTAGATTTCTTGGCCAGGTTTTGTCCAAGCACTTCGCTCAGCATTTCAATCCCGGCAAGATGCTGGCAAATCCCGTCGTGCAAATCCTGGCCAATGCGACGCTGCTCCATCTCGCTGATTTGAAGAACTTCCTTTTCGAGCCGCTTGTGTTCTGTGATGTCGATCGCCGCTCCGGTGACGCCGATGATTTTACCTTCGGTATTCCGCACGGGTTCTACGGTCAAATCATAGACACGCTGCTCGCCGTTGACCGTGCCGTTAACTTCCTGTCGCACTCCCGTGCCGGTGGCGAGAACACGCAACTTGATCTGCACCAACCGATCCGCTTCGGCTTGCGGGTATAGATCCTCATCGGTTTTTCCGAGCACATTGTGGGCGGCAATCGGCAGGTTATGGAACCAGGTATAGCGAAGATCGGTATCCTGGTTGAAAACCGCGATGGGAGAATGTTTCAAGGCAACGCGAAATCGTTCCTCACTGATCCGCAGCGCTTCCTCTGCGGCCACCAATTTCTTCTCCCGGGCAATTTGTTCCAAGGCTCGATGGACCAGAGTTGGAACCAGCTCATAAAATTGCGCGTCTTTTACGACGTAATCCATCGCCCCGCTTTTCATCATTTCCACCGCCACGCGCTCGTCACCCTGGCCAGTGATGATGATGAAAGGGGCCAACCTTTTGGCGGCTGCAATCCGGGCGATCAGTTGCTTGGCATCAGTGTCGGCGAGCTTCAGATCCAGAAGCATCAGGTCCGGGTGATTCGCCTGGAGCCAGGCAAGAGCGACTTCTCCCGAATCTGCAGTCGCCACCAAATAGTTTTCGCGACGAAGAGATTTCTCAAGCAAGCGTAATAAACCCCGGTCGTCATCAACTACAAGAATCGTCGCTGGCTTGCTCTGGCTCATTGGAGTTAGAACGAATGGATTTCAGGAACCTGCACGAGGGAAATAAAAAGCCCCAATTGTTTAATAGCGTCGGCAAATTTTTCGTAGTCCACTGGTTTCACGACATAGCTATTGCAGCCCAAGGCATGACACCGTTCCACTTCGCGCGGGTCGTCGGTGGTCGTCAACATGAGCGTGGGAATTTTTTTCAACTCGGGATCGCTCTTGATTTGTCGTAGCACCTCCACGCCATCCACCTTCGGCATACGAATATCCAGCAGCAGCAGGTAAGAAGCGTCTTTACTGCGCACCCGCTCTCCACGTTGAAAGAGAAAATCGAGAATGTCCTGACCGTTTTCGAACCATTCAGTCGGATTATGCAATCCGGCGCGCAGCAGATTTTTTTGGATGAGCCGCGCGTGGCCAACATCGTCGTCGGCGATCAAGATAATGAGTTCCTTTGCCATGCTCATCTCATATTCCTCACCGCGGCAGGCAAAGAAACAAAAAAAGAACTTCCTTTGCCCGGCTGGGACTCCATCCAAATCTTTCCTTCCTGCCGTTCCAGACTCCGTTGAGCGATGGTGAGCCCGAGTCCTTCACCGTCCGTCAATTTTGGATTGAGCCGATGGAATATTTCGAAAACCTTGCCCTGATGTTCAGGAGCAATGCCAATCCCATTATCTTTCACCTGATAAATAGAACGGCCATTCTCGATGCAACCGGAGACCTCAATCACCGCGGGACGTTTGGAGTCGCGATACTTCAGCGCATTATCCAGTAAGTTTGAAAACACCTGGTTGATTTGGATGGAGTCACCCAGGCACTCGGGGACTTTTTCAAATTTCAAAATTGTCCCGCTCTGCTTCAATTGAAATTCCATCGCCTGCGCGATGCCCGCCAGCATCGCATTCATATCCAGGTGCTCGATCTTCAGCGCAGCTCGACCGAGACGGGAAAAACGCAGAAAACCAGAAAGCAGCGCGTCAATTTTTGCGACGCCCGCCTGAATGAATTCCAGAGCTTCGGGAATATCCACATCCAGGATTGCACGCAGTTCTTCTTTGTCGGGTCCCGCACTATTGGACAACTCTAGCAACGCCTTGACGCGCTTGCAGGCCACGCCGAGCTCTTTACTGAAGCCTTGAATGTTGACGAGAGGCGAACGCAGATCATGCGACGCAACGTAAACGATTGTTTCCAATTCTTTATTCTTCTCCGCAAGGCTCTGCGCGAGTTCAGCTAATCGCTCTTCGTCGCGTTTGCGCCCTGTGATATCAGTCCGAATGGCAATGTATTGCGTCGGCTTTCCATCGCCATCGAGAAAAGGAAAAATGGTGGTCGCCACCCAATAGATGCTTCCGTCCTTGGCCCGGTTGCGAATATCCCCCTTCCAAACTTTTCCGTTGGCGATGGTGGTCCAAAGAGTGGTGAAAAAATCCTTCGGGTGATAGCCGGAATTGATAATCCGATGATCCTGGCCGAGCAATTCGTCAACAGAGTATTTAGAAATCTCACAGAACTTGTCGTTCACGTAAGTGATTCTCCCGCGAGGATCGGTGATCGCAACAATGGAATGTGCGTCGAGCGCGGCTTTGAGGTCCTGAAGTTCCTTCAAAGGAGCGCTTTGCGCGGCTCTGGCGCTCTCCAATGCTTGCAACCGCTCAAGCAATTGAGCCTTCGTCATTTCCGAGTAGTCAGCCATCAGCGGCAATATATCTATGACGGGACGAAACACGACCTTGGATATATGATTATACTGCGAGTTGTTCCCGATATTCGGTTGGCGACTGGCCGACAATTTTTTTGAAGACCCGGTTGAAATGGGTGAGGGATTGAAAGCCGACCTCAAAGGCCACTTCGCTGACGCGGAGATTTGGGTTCAAGAGAAGGTTCTTGGCCTTCTCGATGCGGACACGTGAAACATATTCCGTAAAGTGAAGACCGGTCGCCTTCTTGAACATTTTGCAAAAGTAAAACGTGCTCGTGTTCACAGCTTTGGCAACTTCCGTCAGCGACAAATCGTCCCCCTGCTTTTCTTCGATATAACGTTTGGCGCGAGTAATCAGCGGGGACTCGGCATTTCGTTCGTGAACAAGAACCTGGTTGCTCACCATTGAAATGTGCTGCGCGAAAATCGAGAGGAGGTTCACCATGGCTTCATGTTGCTTCGGCGAGATCACCTTGGTCTCGAAATAAGCCTGGCGCAGCCGATCTTTGTCGATCCCAATCCCCCACTCGGCAATCAATCTAGACGTCTTCTCGAATTGCGCGTTCGTTGGTTTCTTGCGAAACACTTGTCCAGTTTGGAGAAATCCAATTAATTTGTCCCCGAGGCGAACGGGAACAGCCGTGTCGCACAATCCAAGTTCACAAGTAATCGTCTTCGCTTCGTGTTGAGCGGTTTCCGCAAGTTCCTGTTGTAAGCGCAGGCAGGCGGCGCAACTGCGACTTTTCTCAGCCATCATTCCGCAAAAGGGGTTCTCGTGCTTTTTCCCGTGTTGTGGAAGCTGCCACGATTCAACTGGCCGCAACGAAACCGGCATGCCGGTCATCTCGCTGAAAGCGCGTTCGTAGTCCTGGTAGATTTTTGAAGTGGATAGCGCCTCAATCAGATTCTTGTTTTCTTTGGCGTCCGTTACTGGACCCTGGGGGCGGCTGGAGGGGAAGGAAGGTTTAACAAAAGAGCCGCGCATTTCGATTTCGTTGTGCGCTAATGTTGTTTGCATGACGCCAATTTATGCAAAAGGAGTGCACGCAACAATTGGGAGCGTTCCTAAACCCGCTTTATCAAAATGAAGTAGATAACCTAAGGATTGTCCTTAGTTACATTTCCCTCGTTATGAGCGGCGATGAGTTGACTTCAGTAATTCTTTACGTGTGGCCTGCACGCGCTGGATGACGACTGACGCAATACGCTTCATGAGTTCGTAACCGAGACTTGTGTCCTGATCACACAACTGACGAAGTCGCGTTCCATAAAAGAAAATCGCTTTGGTCGGCTTCGTGGCGCGAGCCGCGAAATGCCAGTAATAAGGTGGAAAAAGCCAGGACCAGCCAAGCACTTCGCCTGCTCCAATGGTTTCGATCAGGATGGAGTCTTCCTCCCGCACAGCAGATTCCAGAACGACTTCTCCTTCCAGGATAAGGTAACAGCGATTTGCCGGATCACCCTCGCAGAAGATTCTTTCACCCTCTCGGAATTCCTGGAGCATCGCGCAGTCGATGAGTGTCTGTTGATGTTGTTCACTCAAGCCACTCAAGAATGGACGCTCGTCAAAATAGTCTTTCAATGCGCGATGGGGCGTTTCATCTCCTCGTTTCGGGATGGTGCTCTCTTTGATAATGTTCATTCTAACCTCCAGTCAGTTCTTCCAAACGGCGTGGAACGTCAGTTGCGTCTCAACTATTTTCCGTTTTCCTGTATAGATATCATTGCCTAGACGGCCTTCCTCCGCTCCACGAAGATTGTTGAATACACCCCGCTTTTTGTCGTCGTAGACATTTACAGGATCGCTGGGGCCAGCCGCGGGGTTAGACAATCGTTAGAAGACCTCGGCCGTTAGTCCCGATACTTGCCGCACCGTCTGAGCGATGCGCGACAAGGTCTTCAGTGGCAAATGGCCGCATTCGGAACGTGGGGTAGGACGTGTTGCTGAGTAAATCTGCACCAGCGGAATAATCGCGCCGTTATCCTTTAATTCCTTTAGGCGCTGTGCATATTGTAAAATTTCTTCGGGCGGCGGCTCCTGGCCATTCAGTGATGGAAAAAGGCTTTGAATCACTACTGGCCTTTGCCGGGCTGCCAACAAAATGTTTGCCAGAACTTTTTCCAGGGCGACATCTGTCCGATTGATTTTCCTGAAGTAATCCTGTGTGCCAGCATCCAACTTGGCCCAAATCTCATCATCGCGGGTAAAGTATTTCAAACCATTCTGGACCTCGGGCAAATCCAATCCGGTTGCATTGGTAATCAACACGATTTTGAAAAATGAGAAGCTCCGTGCACGTATGTGAGCCACAGTTTGCACCGCTTCCGTGAAGTTTGGGCAAAGGGTCGGTTCGCCATCTCCACTCAACGCGACATGTCGGAGTTCCATCAGCTCCTGTGGTGTCGCCCGAAAAAATGAAAGATCCCGAATTCTGCCGGAACGAACTTCGTCGAGTGTCTTCTGCAGTTCAATTGCCATGGCGTCCAATTGGAGCGGCTCCTCGACTGCGGGAAGGCAACGAGGCACTTCACAATAGGGGCAATCGAAATTGCAGGCTTTACCGGGATTCATGTTCACGCCAATCGAAAGGCCACGTGCGCGCGGCGAAATGACGGCATAAACAAAGCGGTTTCCGAGGAAATCGCGCGGACAGCCGAAGGCGGTCTCGATCTGCTGTTTCGGTTTCAGCAGAATCGGCGATTCTGTGACAAGAATTTGGTGAGCAGCCATAAATCAGGCGAGGAATTCGTGTTCTTTTTCGCGCACGACAAGCACCGGGCATGGAGCATGGCGAACAACGTATGCCGTCGTCCCCCCAAGAACCGATTTCAGTCCGGTGTGTCCGTGCGTGGCAATAATGATGAGATCCGTCTCCAATTCCTTGGCAGTTTCAATGATTTGGGTAGCCGGTCGACCACATCGTACGATAGGTGCCGCTGGTAAAGTTTGTGGGATCTCCTGCAATACCAGAGCGGCAAGCTTTTGTTCTCCCTTTTCTCTTAGTTCCCTCTCAATGCGTTCGGTCGCGCAATAGGGATCATAGGCATGATACGGCGGAACAACGTAAAGGACATTTACCGTCGCGCAGAACTCCATCGCCACCTGAATGGCGTAGAGCAGGGCCTTCTTCGAGCAATCAGAAAAATCAACCGGAACCAAAATTTTTCTGATTTTAAGCCTCGTGCCGCCGGGCGATTCAAAAAGGCGTGGCCCCGTTGGTTTCTGGGCCAACAGTTTATCAGCAACAGGCTGCTTGCGTTCCATGATTGCACTCATAAATCAGCTTTCTTTTTTGAAACCTCGGAATTTCTTAGCACGAGCACAGGG
>JAQGOU010000121.1 GCA_028293445.1 Verrucomicrobiales bacterium
GCTATTATCGTGTTGTAATTACCAACCGCCCGCGACGCTCTCTGTAAGCAAATTCAGCGTCGATATTAGGGACTGCCCCCTTTCCGGACTGAACGGCGGCGGAAACAGCGGTTTGGAATAGTTTCGAAGAAACGTTGACCAAGTTTCGATGTTTATGGGTAATGACGTGGCATTTTAGACACATGAAGGTCTGTAAAAAATGCGGCGCCTCCGATTTCGGAACTTGGACATCATCGTCCAGAGGAACCCTTCACTTTTATTGTCGAGTTTGTCGACGAAAGCGTGCCGATGATTATTCCCATCGCAAGAAGCTGAGCGGTGGTTCACATTCCCGCAAAGACTGGCTGGATAAGCTAAAGGAGTTTACTAGATGCCCACGCTGCGAACGTCTATGGGCTACCATTCCTTCTCGGCCCGACAAGCGGTACAAAACTGTTTGGACAAAAGATCACATCGTGCCAATTACCAAAGGCGGTAATGATACCATCATAAATCTGCAACCACTTTGTTATCAATGTAACTCAAGCAAATGTAACCGGGTCCGATGAGTCGAAGAAGGGTTCCGGCGACAACACTGAGGAAAAGCACACTTCTTATTCAGCCAATGATGGGGCCGGCTTCATCTGAGTTTTGATAAATTCCCTAAAGTCTTTGATAATCGTGAACTCACCGTCAGCACTAAGGCCAGGATTTTTTCCTATTCTTCTCATTTTCGGAGCGATTTCAGAAAAAACGTTGGAGAGGGAGGATGCAGGGCTCCATGGTTGTCGCGACCAATGACTCTTGGGATTGTCGCTTTCAAATACCGTATTTTCTGGATTAACGATCACAACTTCGGTCCGGTTCGCTTTTCCCTCAAACAGGAATCGTAAACCGTCCTTTAAAAAGGAGTGCATCGAAAGCCCTACGAATGAGATTTTCGAAGCAGTTTGAACTTCCCGTCTGGCACGTTCCCAAACCCCTTGAAACAGAGAATAAGTTAGTGAGTCACCAGCCAATGGAAATGCCTCCTCCGAAATGAATCCACCCTCTCTCATAACCTCCCACGGAAAAAGGACGGGCGGCTCGTATGCGTCGGCGTGATGACTAAATAATTTTTCAGCCCGAGACAAAGGAGTTTCACTAAACAGGGTAGCAAAGTTAATGGGCTGTTTGTCATCCGGATAACAAATTGCGCCGTGCAGCTTCAATAAGCAGAATGACCTCTTTTCGACATCTGATTTTAGCCACTCGTGATTCGAACGCTCGCGAAGCCCACTGGTTACTGAGTTGATCTTATGAACATCATACCCTACCCCGGCTACCTTCCATCGATGCAATAGGGCACGTTGAAGCAAAAAGTCCAAGTAGACGTCGTAATTGTACGTAAGGACCGAAATGTCGTCTCGCAAATGAAGGAGGTCATCGTTAAAGAGCCCTTGGACGAAGCTATAATACTCTGACTTGTGAAAGTTTTCCTCCGGGTTGCATATTCCGAGTACACCACGAATTAATCTCCTCACCCCATTAATTTCTTTTTTGAAACCGCAACCACCCGCCAACTTGCAAAACTCATCGACAGTCGCAAAGCCACCGTTACGAAACAGTTCGATCGCCCGTTCGTTGCGTTTCCAACAGCAATTTAGCTCCTCAAAAAGTTCGCCGTGCGTGTAATTGTGCTTAAGGCTGTAATTTACGACGGCTTCTTTTAAATGGCTTTGCGACGAGATAAGCAGTCGAAGTTCGTTGGCTAATGGGAATCCTGAACCGCACGAGGCTCCGGCACCCAGGAATATTACGTGTTTGCCGACTTTCATATCAAGTTGCCCCTCGACCTTCGCGAGGAAATCCAGGCAGCAGCCTCCTAGATTGGTAAGCCTTGCGCAATCGAGAAAAACCGAAAGGCGGTAAGTCCTTAGTATTTACACAAATTTAGATTCCCTACGGCGGAGGCTTGTTGGGTTTGAGACAAGAATTACCTGACCATGGCCACGCCATGCGCTTCTCTGTGACGGCTTTCGTTCCGGAAATCAGTCCAGCAGGCTTCCCCTTGCAGGTCGCCGCTTGATCGCTCTACGTTAACAGAAGCGTTAAAGCCCGTACTCGAGGCGGAACAGGGCGAAAGTGAAGTCCAGCACGACACCTTCCTCGGTTTGGCTCGCCGGGGTCAGCGGGTCCAATCCGTAGAGGGGATCGCTGTTGTCGGCGGGATTCGGGATTTTGGTGACGAGTCCCACCTCACACAAAATTCCCAGATGGCGCAAGACGTCGCCTTGAACGAAAACGCGCAGAGCAATTTCGATGTCAGATACGGTGCCCGGACCATTTTTGGTGAGGTGCACCAGAATTTCGCGACACCGCGCAGGCACCATCGCCGTGAAGATGGCGTCCTGGTTCCAGCTAAATTTTTCTGACGGGTCTTGATCTTCGCCAGAACCGGGATGGTTGTTCGGCATGGGAGCGAGTGTAGGAAAAAAAGCTTCTTCAGCAAGGCGGCATTCGGCGAACCTGGAATTGGCGAGAATACCTCGACGGCAAACTGCATCGGACAACGAAGGTAGAGACCCAAGCGATTACAAAGGACGCAGATGGTATGAGAACTCGATTTTCTTTTCGTCCGCCTCGCCAACGGTGACGGTCTGCTGTTCCGCGGCAGGTTCGAAACGCGACCACTCGCCGGAAACTGGGACTTTAGCATCGAGTAACAACTTTCCGTCGCGGGAACCTCCCACTTTCGCGTCGAGGACCTGTTTTCCCTCCCGGGAAATTGCCGCCTTTGCATCGAGTAGCTCTTTCCCGGAGCGGGAAACTCCTGCATGTGCGCGAGGAGCGATTTCGGGCGCGGGAAAACTCCCGCATTACCGTATGACACCCATTTCCCGGCGCAGAAAATTCCCCCCATGCCATCGAGTAGCTCTTTGCCGCTCTAAAAAGTCGCCTCATACGCGTATGAGACGATTTTCTGGAGCGGGAAAGAGGCGTCATACCGGTATGAGGTCGTTTTTTGGCGGGAAAAGCGGGTCATATCCGTATGAGGGCTCTTCCGGGCTCCGGAAAAAGGCGTCATACGCGTATGAGGCGGTTTTCTGGCGCGGGAAACTGGTCCTTGCGCGTATGAGGTCATTTTCCAGAGCGGAAAGGAGCTCCATAAACTTATGCGGGAGTTTTCCGCTCCGGAATTTTGGGCAATATCCGTATGAGATGGTTTTTCTGGAGCGGGAAATGGGTCTCATACGCGCATGCACCGTTTGCAGGAGGCTATTTGTTAACCTTTTACGCCAAAGTTTGAAGTTTGAGGTTCAACGTTTGAAGTTTTGGAGCGAAGGGAAAGTTCAGGTTTCGTGCCAAAAGACGACGTCTTTGTGAGGCGAGTGCCCCCACGGTGTGACTCGTTCGGAAGGGACTGGAGAAAGACGCCTTTGTAGCGGCGAAGTGCGTTCGCTCCGTCTATTTCTTGAGCGAAAAGGTCAGAGCCGACACTCACTTCGTGCTGCTTCGGCGAGAAAATTCGAAGAGAGAAATCCAGCTGCATTCTCAGCCCGGCTGGCCATGTGGGCACATCTTGACACAGCCACCATAAAAGGTGGGGCAGAGCTGCCGCTCTGCCGTGATCTCACAGAAGTGAACGCAACGAACTGGAAGTAAGCGTAGGCAAAAACATCGGTTCCCTCGTTTTTGAATATTTGGGCGGCGCAGCAGCGCCCGCCCCACCATGGTGGCTGTGTCAAGATGCGCCCTATAAAGGGGTCAGTCCTGAATGGCGCTTAGTTAAGGCAGTTAAACCTCATATGTGCGGGGAAATCTATCGTGAGAAGCATCGATCACAGGCCTTAACTAAGTGCCATTCGGGTCAGTCCTGAATGGCGCTTAGTTAAGGCACTTCTTCGATGATTCTCATGATGCATTTCCTCGCAAAAACGAAGTTTCCCTTCCTTAACTAAGCGCCATTCGGGTCAGTCCTGGGTTCAGTCCTCAGTATTTACAGTCTAAGCCATTTAAGCATTCGTTTTGTATCTGCTGCGGAGTCCAGCGAATGATCTGGCCGCCTGCGATGTGGCGGTGAAGTAAATTCAGTGTCAATACTAATGGGTGACCCCCTTTACGTTTATTCATGCGGCTTGAAGAGCGGGGATAAGTAGGAAATCAATTCTGGCACGGTGACACCTGCCCTTCTGAAAAGTGCGGGGCGCAACCAGGTGATATTACAGGTTGACCTGCTTGACGCCTGGATTCCGCGATGTTTGATTGAGTCCTTCACTATGATGGGATCGAGGACAGCTTTGTCATGGACGGTCTTCGCGCTATTGACGTTGGCTACTCAAGCGGTACGGTCCGAAATTTGGACCACTAACCATTTTAGCACCACCTCTGCAGCAATGTCGGCCGACGGGCGGGTTCAGGTTGCCAGCGGCTCGGGGACCCTGGTTTCGTGCGATTACGGGGCCACGTGGCATTCAAATGCCTTTACTGGAGCGACGGCGGTTTCGGCGAAGGGAAGCAATATTATTGTGGCGAGCACGCCAGTGGTCTGGATCTCAAACGATTCCGGGACGAACTGGGCTTCGTCTCCTGCTCCCAGTCCGACGTTTCCCGCGCGGCACATCGCCTGTTCCGCAGACGCGAGTCGGATGGGCATGGTCTTGTTTGGCAGCCATCCCATCTTCATCTCCACCAACGGCGGCGTGGCGTGGACAACCAATAATGACGCGCCAACCGCGAGCTGGACCTGCATCTCCTCTTCCGCGAATGGCCAACGGCTGGTGGCCAGCATTCAAAACATGGGCCTCTGGCTTTCGACGAATTACGGCTTGAACTGGTATTGCATCCTCGCGACGAACGACTTGTCGGGCGTGGCCTGTTCGGCGGATGCAAGAACGGTAGTCGCGTCCGGCAACAATGTAGTTTACCTCTCAAGCGACTCCGGCACCACCTGGTCTTTGCAGCATCCCTACCCTTTCGGTGGCAGCGGTGCGGCCTGCTCTGCTGATGGAACCCGGCTGGGAGTTATCTCATACATCGGCACTTTTATCTCCGCCAACTCGGGCCTGACGTGGACAACTGAGTCCGGAGGCGGAACGGTGTTGGATGCGATCGCGACGTCGGCGGACGGTCATCGTTGGATGATCGGTCATAGCGGGCAAGGCCGACTTTACCTGGGCACTTCGACGCCTGATCCGGCTATCTCCGTGGTGCCCACAAACGGAAACGTGATGATCTCCTGGACCGTCCCGTCATCGCCCTTTGTCTTGCAACAAGTAGACGGGACATCCTTGAATAACAGTAGTTGGACTGCGGTAACCGATCTGCCGACTCTGAATGTGAACACGTTGCAGAACGAGATCTTCATCCCAACGACGAACAGCGACGCTTTTTTCCGGCTTTCAGGGCCGTAACCCTTGCATCGCTCCCGCTTTCAAGCCGGGAGTTAAAAGACCCAATCAATCCATCATTCTGCCGCAGGCGAATTAACGCGAATTTTCTGCTGCGAGTTTCGCAAAATATCACTGGCTGAGGTTTTGCTCGTGCAACTGGTGTCCCTTCACGTCACACATCGGATCCGTTCCGATTTCATTAATTATATAGTGACCATTTGCCGGGCATAGGACGGATTGTCTGAGATAAGGAGAAAGGTCTTCCATCGTGGGGGTCGATGAATTCCCAGTAGCGGATGCCCATTGATTTTTTGCCCTTTCAAGGTCGTGCAAATTGTTGATGCAGACGTTCGTTTGCGCGGTGATGCGTGCTTTAACAAAATTTGGAATGGCGATTGCGGCCAGAAGACCGATAAACGCTATAGAACCAAACGCTACCAGCACAATGGCCCACGCGGGCATTCCTCCAGCGGGAACGGTCTGAGTTGGCACGGTGCGTCGTGGCCCGGTGGTCGCACTTGTCTTGGCGAGTTGGTTGACGCTGGACTGCATCATGCCAAGGAAGATCGGGGAGATAATAGGAAAGCCGATCAGAAAGTTGATGTAAGGAATGACACTAAAGACACTCATTGTGGTCGCCATGCCTTGCAGGTTGCTCGGTGGCAGTCCATAGGTTTCTCGCTGTTCATCAACGCGCAAGCAGAGGCGGCGGTGAATAAAAAATATCCAGTAAAGATTGTAGAATGGAATAAAGCAGAACCCAAGTGCCTTGCCGCCTGAAGGGTCGTCGGATCGGATCTTTGGGAGTTTCCCATGCATGAGGGTCAGCCAGATTATTGAGAAGAGACCGCAGGTGCAAAAATGCAGGAGAATGGCTACAACCACCGGGAAACTTGTGAACTGATGGACATCTCCAGGCATGACGGGTGGCGCTGCCTGCCCGGCGTTGTTAGTCATTTGAGTGCCGGGATTATTCCCTAAAAACGAATTGGGGTCTTCAGACATGAAACCTTTTAGTTAGTTTTTTGTTCTAAGACCAGTAATTATAGGAAAGAAAATCAGATCTGTTCGTAAAATCGAGTTTCGAGAGCGAATGTCTTAAAGAGGTCAATCCTGAATGGCGCTTAGTTAAGGAAGGGAAACTTCGTTTTTGCGAGGAAAACTCGGCCCGCTACGGCACCGATGCGCGGGTGATTCCGAAGGTATTGGACGAAGAGAAAATAGAAGAACCACGGAATACACAGAATACGCAGAAAGGGAAAATGCATCGGCAGCCCAATCCCTCTTCGGTGTATTCCGCGTATTCTGTGGTTTCATTCCTTTTCTCCCTTGCAAGGCACGCTGAATTTCACTTCAAAGTTCTCCCCCGACACTCAACAATCCTCTCCAACAATGAACTGGAAAAAATGGCCCAACCTTTTGGAGCACGAAGCCGATATGCTCTCCAACGATGTCTCAGACCAGCCGCAACGATGGTCTGAGATCCGTTCGGGTCAGTCCTCGGACTGAACGCGTTTCCGGACTACGACAGGAACCTCTTCGCATTGTCGTAAGGCTTTCATTTAGCAATCCTACCGGCGATCCTCGATTGCTTTTTGATTCTCCTTCACTTGTAGTAATCGCGTTCCCAAAAAAACATTGTCGATACCTCTATGAAGATATTCTTGCGTACTTCTTTTCTCCGGACACTCACTATGATCGCGTTGGTCCTGACTCTGGGGACCGGTCACGCCCTGGCGCAACGCGCTCTGGGCATTGATGTGTCCCGCTTTCAAAACACGATCAATTGGACGAGCGTCAAGGGATCGGGCATCTCGTTTGCCTGGGCTCAAGCCACTCGTGGCGCCTACCTGCAAAACGCGAATTTCACTGCCAACATGGTCAACGGAAAGGCGGCCGGAGTTCTAATGGGACCTTATCATTACGCCTTCCCTGCCACGAACAGCCCGAGCACCGAGGCCAATTATTTCTGGAATCTCGCCGGTCCCTATATCAAGGCGGACGGAAAAACACTCGCGATCATGCTGGACATAGAACATTTTGATGGCCATGTCGGCGCGACGAGCTACTCCGACTGGGCGAACCAGTGGGTGACCATTGTAAAAAACAAAGCGGCTGCCCAGGGCGTCGATGTTGACTTCGTGCTCTATTCGAGCGCGAGTTTCATGTGCAACTTCAACAGCAGTTTGGCCTCGGTCCTGGGCAATGACGTCGCCAATTACAACGGCTTGAGTGCGCAAACAGGAACGCCGTGGGATTGCTGTACAAGTTGTAACTTGTGGGGTGGAACATCCTGGAACTTCTGGCAGTACACCAGCAGCGGATCAATTTCCGGTATTACTGGAAACGTCGATCGCGATGTGTTCAACGGCACAGTGAGCCAACTCTCGGCGTGGGTTGCTACTGCCGCAGGAGGCTCGTCCACCGACATTGTTATCGACAATACCGGTGCCACGGTCGTGGGCACATGGTCCAGCGGAAACACCTCGACCGATAAATTTGGCGGGGATTATCGTTATAAGAATCAGGGCTCCGGTTCGTCTTATCTAAAATACACGCCTAATTTTACCACCGCGGGGGACTACAATGTTTTTTGCTGGTATCCAGAAGGGGCCAATCGCGGGACGGACACGCCGTATGTAGTTGCTTACAATGGCGGAACGGCAACCGTTCCAATCAATCAGCAAGCCCGCGGGGGCGCATGGAACCTGCTCGGCACATTTAATTTTGCCACGGGCACAGGTGGCAATGTGAAAATCACGGACGGAATTAGTGGTTCAACACTCATCGCGGTGGCAGATGCCGTCAGGTTTACGCTCACACAATCCGTGTCAGACATCGTGATTGATAACACGGGGGCTAGTTTTATCGGCACCTGGTCAACGGCCTCAACTTCGACCGATAAGTTTGGCAGTGACTATCGTTATCATACGGCTGGAACGGGCGCGAACAAGGCTACCTATACGCCGAACATCCCAACGGCCGGTAATTACCAGGTCTTTGCCTGGTATCCGGAGGGAAACAATCGTCCATCGAATGCTCCTTATGTGGTTCATCACTCTGGAATCTCAACTTCGGTGACCTTGAACCAACAGATCAATGGGGGGATGTGGAATTCATTGGGCACCTATAGCTTCTCCGCGGGCACGGGCGGCAACGCACAAGTCACGGATAACTTCAGCGGCACATCCGTCGTGATGGTAGACGCCTTTAAATTTGTGAAGGTGCCATAACGAAGTAACTGTTTTCCGGATCATTCCGAAATTCTCGAGACAGAGGCGACGTCGATGTTGCCTCTGTTTTTGTACTTCTTGTAAGGTCTAGCTTGTGGCCCGGAATAAACGGTGATTGAGATTAGTCCGCCAACGCCTGCCGCTCCATCCATCATTCCGCTGACAGCTAGAGCGATTGCCAAAGGAAATTTCCGGATAGATCGCAGAGGCTATGGCGAAAGGAGCGCGGCGTTTACGCCGCTTCAACGTAGTCACTCGACCAGGCTCTGCGAATTCTCGAAAGTTTTCGTCAGTCGTGCAGTGAAGCGGCATAAATGCCGCGCTCCTTTCCGCAGCGCGGACAACCTTTGGTCTTCCGGAAATTACTTTTGGCAATCAGTATATGCCCGAGAGAAAGCTCATAAGGATCGTGGCGGATCACGCCAGCTTCCAAGACAAGGGGTGTGTTGCCCAAAAGAAAACCCAGTTTCGGAACGCGGGCCTGCGACCAGCAGCAATCTGGCGCTTAACTAAGCGCCATTCAGGACTGCCCCCTTTGATCACACGAAAAAGTGTGACTGGAAACGGCGGGCGAGGAAGGGAAAAGAGATTCACTGAAGGACCCAGAGGTGGGAAAGCGTTAGCAAAAAACCCGGGCAGTTTTCACTGCCCGGGTCTGAATGCAGGACGTTGAAGTGAAGGCGACTATTGCTCCTCAAACTTGACCGCGTCGGCTACGACAATGGAGCCGGCGGTGGTGTTGGCAGAGATGCTCACGGCATTGTTGCCGGCGTTCAGGCTGTAGGTGCCAAGCAGGTTCCAAGTGCCGCCGTTGGCTTGTTGGTTCTTAATCACGGCCGCTCCGCCATTCACACTGTAAGGCGCGGTGGTGGTGCGATTGCCGCCTTGTGCCCACCAGGCATAAACCTTGTAAGTGCCGGTGTGGGCAAGGTTTGCTGTCCAGGTCGCGTCGAGCACATAACCGGTCGAGCGGTAGCGAAAGCCGGAGCCATACTGGTCAACGCCGGTGGTAACAAGGATCCACGAGCCGTTCATGGTGAAGCCGGCGTCGGCATCGTCCACAATGACGTTGACGAGCGGATCAACAATAATGGTGGCGGTGGCTTTTGTGCCAAACCACATCACACCTTCCTGCACCATTTGCCAGTCGAAGGAATAAGTTCCCGGAGTGGTGGGCGCAGTGCCGGTGAAGGTAAAGGTCGCGTTAGCACCGGGAGCGATGCTCGCAGGCAGGGCGACGCGTGTGAAACCCCAGGTAGTGTTGTCCGCGGCGTCTTGCGATCCCAGCTTGTAGCCACCAGCCGTTGTCCAGGTCGTGCCGCCGTTGTTGTTCATGACTACCGTGGCGGAAAAGGTCTTGCCGGCGGTGACGTGGGTTGGTGCGGTGTCGCTGACGGCGGAGGCGTTATTAACGCCGCCGACATTGATGGTGAGGGCGTAAGTTGGGCCGAAGTAGAGGTCATCGGCGTTATTCAAACGGAGATTCAACGTGTAAGTGCCGGCCGCCGTAGGTGCGGTGAGTGTTTGCGTGAAGGTTTTTGATGCACCAGGCAGGACATTTGCCCCCATGGTTTTCTGGGTCCAGCCCATTGCGGTGCCGCTCAAGAAATTAAGCGTGTAACCTTCGGTGCCGCCCAACCCAATCCACGGTGTTCCGCCACTGTTTTGCAGCGTAATCGAATAGGTGAACGTTGCGCCAGGGGCGATCGAAGTGCCATCAGCCGGACTTTGGGCAGTCTGGACGCCGGTTTCCGTGCCATTGATGTAACCCATGAACTTCGTCCAGTTCCAGCTGGGGCCGGGGTCGGTGTGGCTGTTACAGTTCGGGTCGAAGGAATAATTGGCATTCACCCATGCCGACCAGCCCGACACGAGCTTTTGACCATGGGCAATGACGTGATTGCGGTCTTTGGCAATGCTCGCGCCGTTGCAGAGATGGCGCTGCAGCGTGGCGGAGTTCGCATACATTTCTTCACTATACCACGCCGGATTGCTGGCGAATCCTTCGTGCTCCGTGCCGTACATCCAGGTATTCCAACAACGCGCATGCCAGGCGTAATTGGCTTCGCGAACCTGTTGATCAATGTCACCCGCTGGATAATCACTGGTGGCGTCTTTCACACCGTTCACCATGTAATGAATACTGACGGAAACATCGCAGCGATTCAGGTAGGAAATGGTGGAAGCGAAATAGCCTTCCATGTCGTGGATTACGACAAACTTGTGGCCATTACCGGAGGTGTACCATTTGGTGCAACCGGACATGGGACGATAGGTGGCCGGCCCGAAGTCGGTGCTGGCTTGAACCGCCGAGGCGGTGAGGAATGCGCCGCCGAGCAGCAGACCTATTTTTTGGATTTCAGGTGTTTTCATTTGATTTGTTATAGTTTTCAGCTTTGGTGTTTTTTATTCGCGGGGACGCGTTGCCACGGTCTGTTTTTCTGCCCGGCAAAAAGCAGGCGTACGCAAAATGTACGCACTAGTGGTTGCTTACCGGAACATGGGGGAGCTTTGGCGATGCTAGAAGTGAGCGTTGGCCTTGTCAAACGAATACTACAAATGGCGCCGGGCCATCCAACCGGATTATCGGAGTAAAAACAAGACGTCCTCCCTCACTATAAGCGGTCACCGAAAGAAAGGGCGTGTTGTCCAAAGGAATTTCGGGGCAAAAGGAGCGCGGGGTTCAGATACGTGCGGGCGCTCTCTTTCCCAACGGTTTTCTGTCGTGCGTACCCGCTACGGTTAAGACAGCCGAAGTCCGGTCACCGGCGCTTGTTGTCTCAGTTGCGGAAAGAATGCAGAAGGTGTTCGACACGAATTAACGCGAATTTCCTCTTCGCCCCGAAAAGTTCGCAGGACGATAGACGGATGCCTGGAGATGTAATTCCCGGATCGCTTGGCGACACCACATCTAAGCAACGCGAAGCCACGCGCGGTGAACCGACTCACGTCGCGCGGCTACAGGTTACATTCAAGGTTCAACGCTAACGCGTCACGGGTAGACGAGCCGATAATGCCGCTGCGGACTCGCAGGGGCGTTGGTGTCGGTGAAGAGGTAGCGCGGGGTAGCCGAGCCGAGCGGCAGCCAATTCGAGAGATTGGTGCTGTATTGGATACTGTAGGCACCGACGGCGGAGTTGGTGGGCGAGCTGGAGAGCTCAAACGTCACATTCGTGCCGCCGAGTCCTGCCACGTTCGTCATCGAGAGCCATGGACTGTTCGTCACATAATTTCCATACACTGCGTCCAGTTCTGATTGGCTCACGAAACCGTCACCATTGAAGTCGCCGAGGATACCGCTGCCAGCGGGCGTGCCGATGGTGAAGGTCTGATCCGGTGAGCTTGAGCTGCCCGCAATGTTTATCCCCGTGACATTCCAATGATAGGTCACGCCGGAGCTAAATCCTGGCACCGTCACGGTCACGTTACCGGCTGCGAAACTCCCGGCCACGCTCACCGGCCCGTTTGTCCCGGCGTAAGAGCTCGTCAGGCCATATTGGAAATTGATCGATGAATCCAAGCCGTTCGGGTTTGCCCCGGCAGTGAATTGCACGGTGCGCGATCCATTGGCCGCGTTCGTGCCCACAACCGCTGCCGTGAAGCCGCTAAACGTTGGCGGCCCCATCACCAATACCGTGCGGACAACGCTCGTTTTGTTGGAGTAATTGTCCGTGGAGGTGTAAGTGATGGTGTAACTGCCGACCACGTTCACGTTCACATTGTTGCTTGAGCTGACAGAGACGCTTCCACCGCAGGCGTCGAACGCGGTCGCGCCGGGATCACTCAACGAGGCATTTAGAAAATTCGTCAAGGGGTTATTGCCCAGAGGACTGATGAGAGGTGCCGTGGTGTCTTGCACCACCACCGTGCGTGAGGCAGGAGTGGCGATGCCGCCGAGGCTGTTCGTGGCGGTATAGGTCAGCACGTAACTGCCGGGGGCATTGGTGTTCAAGCTGCTGCTCACCGACACGGCGAAAGTATTCACGTCCGCAGGGATGGTCGTCTGTCCCCAGCCATTGTATCCCCATCCTACGATCGTGCCGTCGCTCTTGAGCGCCAGGCTGTGATACGTTCCGGCCGCAATCGCCACTACGTCGCTCAAGCCTGCCGGAATAATTGATTGCCCCGCTTGATATGGAAAGCCGTTGTCAATAGTCCCTGCGCCCCACGCGACAACCGTTCCGTCGCTCTTGAGTGCCAGGCTGTGATAATATCCCCCGGCAATAGCCACCACGTTGCTCAGGTCCACGGGGACGTTCGTTTGGCCAACGCCATTGTTTCCCCACGCAACGACCGTTCCATCGCTCTTGAGCGCCAGACTGTGAAAAGCTCCTCCGGCAACGGCTATGACGTTGGTCAAGCCTGCCGGGACGTTCGTTTGCCCTTCACTGCTGCGTCCCCACGCGACGACGGTTGTATTACTCTTGAGCGCCAGACTGTGAGAACCTCCGGCCGCAATCGCCGACACGCTAGTTTAGCCGGCAGGAACGTTTGTTTGGCCATAGGCATTGTTTCCCCAGACGGCGACCGTTCCCGTGCTCCTGAGCACCAGGCTGTGAGAATATCCTGCGGCAACGCCAACGGCATTGGTCAAACCCACGGGGATGTTCGTTTCGCCGTCAAAATTGCGTCCCCACGCGACGACCGTCATGTCACTCTTAAGCGCCAGATTGTGATAAATTCCCGAGGCAAGGGCCAACACGTTGCTTACGTTTGCAGGAATAATGGATTGGCCGTGCTCCGGTGGTGAGCCCGTGTCAGTCTTCCCCGCACCCCACGCGATAACTGTCCCGTCGCTCTTAATCGCCAGGCTGTGAGAGTCTCCCGCCGCAATGGCCCTGGGCGCACCCTTGGCCGTGGCCGGGTCGGTGAACGCCGTGTGACATTCACTCGACAAGGTCCCGCCATTGAGAGCGATCACGGGCGAGCCGAACGCGACGGCGTTTCCGCGCACCACCCCCAGCGAATTAGTGGCCACCGTTCGATAGTAATAAGTTAAGCCCGCCGTGAATCCCGAAACAGTGTCGTTGATCGGCACGGAGAATGAGACGTTTCCCGCATACCAAGTCGAAGTGATATTGGTGGTGCTTGATGCAGAAAGTCCCCACTCGAACCACACGGCCGTCGTGAGACCATTGGGAATTACGGTGCCGTGCAGCGTGGCAACGGAATTCGATACACCGGTGGCAGGCAGCGTGGTCACGATGGGAGAACCGGCCACAACAACAGTGCGGACCACATTCGTGGTGTTGGAGAAACTGTCCGTCGCCGTGTAAGTGACTGTGTAACTCCCCGGCACACTGACATTCACCGTGCTGTTCGTGCTGACAGACACGCTGCCGGCGCAAGCATCCAGCGCCGTCGCGCCAGGATCAACGAACGCAACATTCAGCGAATTCGTGATCGGGCTGTTGCCCAACATGGTGAGGACCGGCTTCACGGTGTCCTGCACCACGATGGTGCGCGAGACGGTGTTGCTGCCGCCGAGGACGTTCGTGGCGGTGTAGTTAAGAGCGTAAGTCCCCGGAGCATTATTCGTATTGAAAGTTCCACTTACGGTTACGACCGAACTAAAAGTCGGCAAGTTCCCGGGAGGGTTCGTGATGCCAAATGAAAGCAGTCCCCATCCAACGATCGTCCCATCGCTCTTCAGAGCCAGGCTGTGTAAATCTCCTGCGGCGATTGCCACCACGTTGCTCAGGCTTGTGGGGACATTTGTTTGGCCTTGGGAATTATCTCCCCACGCGATGACCGTCCCGTCGCGCTTGAGCACCAGATTGTGAGAGCCTCCCGCGGCAATGGCCACCACGTTACTCAAGCCTGCGGTGTTCGTTCGGCCATTGGCGGTGTTTCCCCACCCGATGACCGTCCCATCACTCTTCAGCGCTATACTATGAGTTCTTCCTGACGAGATCGCCACCACGTTGGTTAAGCCCGTGGGCACGTTCGTTTGATTATTACTATCATTGTAACCCCATGCGACGACCGTCCCGCTGCTTTTCAGCGCCACACTGAACCACTCTCCGGCAGCAACGGCCACTGCATTGGCCACGCTTGCGGGGGGAATGATCGTTGTGGAATTGTCGTTATCTCCCCACCCGGTGACCGTTCCGTTGCTCTTGAGCGCCAGGCTGTGAGTATTTCCAGCGGCAATTGCCACCACGTTACTCAAGCCTGCAGGGACATTCGTTTGCAGGTAAGCATTTTTCCCCCACGCGACGACGGTTCCATCGCGCTTGAGCGCCAGACTGTGTTCAAATCCTGCGGCGACGTCCACCACGTTGCTCAAACCCGCGGTGTTCGTTCGTCCGTCGGCACTGTTTCCCCACGCAACGACGGTCCCGTCGCTCTTGAGCGCCACATTGTGATTACCTCCTCCAGCAAGGGCCAGCGGCCTGACGGCGACCGTCGCTCCCGAATCGGTGAACGCGGCATGACATTCATTGGTCACGGACGCTGCGCCATTGAGTGCGACAGCCGGCGAGACGAATGAAACATCCTTCCCGCGCGCCACTCCCCAAATATTGCTCGCCGCGATTCGAACGTGGTAAGTCACTCCCGGCGTCAGACCCGATAAAACATTGGTCACGGAGACGGACGATGAACCGTTGCCAACGGAAACAAGAGCCGTGCTATTGGTATTGTTGGCCGCGTAAAGTCCCCACTCCAACCAGGCCGTCGTAGCATAGAAATTGGGGTTCACCGTGCCGTTCAGTTGAGCGACCGTGTTGCTCACACCAGTGGCAGCTAGAGTCATAACGGTCGGGACACTGGTAGCGGGAACCGAACCGACCCACGCCGGGTTGTTAGTGACCGTGCCGTCGTAAGTGGCACCCGTGGCAGTGGCGCTGTTGGTGGCGACGGTGCCGCTGGCATTGTCGAATTTATAATAGACCACGAGGTTGGCTTCATTTCCCACGAGCGGTGCAGTGTAACTGGCCTGGATCTGCGCCGCCGAACGGGCCACATTCCAAACTCGAAATTCGTCAATGCGGCCATTGAAGGGAAAGCCGGAGCCGCCGCCAATTAGTAAACTATAACTGCCACGGACGAACGTGGAGGCCCCGAACTTGTTGGTCTGCAACACGCCATTGGTATAGACGCTCAGGGAAGGAGGAATGGTGCTCTGGCTGGAAACCAACGCATAGTGAACCCAGTTGCTCAGGGAGTTGACGGGCGCGGCAACGGAAAGGCGGCCCGAGCTATTGATATTGCCAAAATCCCAGTAAGTACTGCCATCCACCGGCGGGGTGCCGTAATTGATATGACCGTTAAAACGATTGGTAGTGGCATCGGGATTGAGAATGAAGGCGGATTGACCGATGGCCTTCGTGGTATAGACCCAGAATTCAACGGTGACTTCGTTCGTGGGAATGATGTTACCAAAATTGGGGATCGTGACGTATTGGTTGGTGCCGTTAAGGCTCACCGCATTTCCCAAAAACGATTGGCCCCGTGCAATTTGATCTGAAAGCGGAATCAGCAGGAGGCACAATACCAGAGCGCGGATCACCTGCAATGCGGCGGCCTGCGCCTTCCGGGCGACGGTGGGGAGAATGAGGGCGAGGACAAGGTTTTTCATTGTTATAGGAAAATGGGTGAATCGATCTATCCACTCGGAACCGGGATTTACAGCGATCTGCGAGCGTATGGGACCATCCAGAAAAATGGAGATTGGATTTTATCCATGTATCTTGCAAGAAGATTGGCAAAATGGATCCGGTGTGCCGTTTTTTTCGAAGCGCCGCCAACCCTCGT
>JAQGOU010000148.1 GCA_028293445.1 Verrucomicrobiales bacterium
CCTTGCCGGTCCAGACCGCGGTATGTCCGGTGCGATTGGCTGGCGCACCTGCCGTGGGCAGTGCGATCCATGCGTTATTCGTGGGTTGATACCGTGCACCGGTATTGTGATAAATGGGTGAAAAGAATGTGCCGCTGTATCCGCCCCAGACAATCATTTCGTTTCCGCTCCAAACGGCGGTGCAACCGGCGCGGGCTGTCGGCGCATTGGTGGTATTGATTAATGTCCACGAATTGCTCACGGCGTTGTAACGACCGCCGAGACCGGCATAGGTGCCGAACACCGCGCCGTAGCCGCCCCAGACGATCATCTCACTGCCAGTCCACACTGCACCGTGCAACCCGCGCGCGGGCGGAGCATTGTTTGTGCTAACGGTCTGCCATTGGTCGAGAGCCGGGTTATAGCGCGCGCCGGTTTTCACGGCCTGCACGTCGTAACCGCCCCAGATGATCATTTCTGTCCCAGTCCAGACAGCGGTGTGATTGATGCGTCCGCTCGGGGCGTTGGAGACGGAGGTGAACTTCCAAGTATTGACGATTGGGTCGAAGCGGGCGCCCGTATGTAAATTGTAGCCGGAATTCTCACCACCCCAGATGATCATTTCCGTGCCGGTCCATATTCCCGTGGCACTCTGTCGTGTGCCGGGTTCGGCCGCGGCCTGAAACGTGGACATCGAACTCCAGGTATCCGACGAGCCCTGGTAGCGCCCGCCGATGTCCGAGTAACCGTAGTAGCCCCCGCCACCCCAGATAATCATTTGGCTACCTGTCCAAACGGCCGTGTGTCCAGAACGACCCGAAGGAATCCCATTCGTATTGATGGCGCTCCAGGTGTTTGCGGCCGGATTATAAATGGCACCGTCGTCGTAAATGTACGACGCAGAATCGCTAATAAAAGTAGCAGGAAAGTAGATGTAACCACCCCAAACGATCATCCGCCCCCCCGTCCAGACTGCCGTATGGTACGCCCGGGATGCGGGAGCGCCACTTGACGCGGTGGCGGTCCAGGTGTTCGCGGTGGGATTATAAACTCCACCGTCATTAAGATAGTTCGTGCTGCTCTGACCACCCCAAACAATCATTTGCGTGCCGGTCCAGACAACGGAATTGTCAGAGCGTGCCGAGGGAGCACTAGCCGTGGACATTGCCGTCCACGAATCGTTGCTGGGATTGTACTTTCCTCCGTTATTCAATCCACCGCCCCAGGCGAGGACCAAATTCACGCCCGAGGCCCAGACGAGCGTTGGCCGGGAGCGCGCCGCGGGAGCGTTCACGGTCGTCATCGAGGTCCATGAATCGTTGGTTGGATTGTAACGAGCTCCCGTGTTCAGGTACGCGGATCCGGAATATCCACCCCACACGATCATTTGGCTCCCGGTCCACACGGCGCGCGCGCCTTCCCGTGGAGAGGGTGCATTCGAGGTTGAAACCGCCTGCCACATATCCGTCGCCGGAGCGTATCGCCCGCCGGTATCCTGGACGACATCGCCTCCCCAGATGATCATCTGGGAACCAGTCCACACGGCGCAATGATCGGCGCGGCCCGAAGGAGCGCCCGTTACGCTCATGATCGTCCAGTTGTCCGTCGTCGGATTATACCGGGCTCCATCGTTGCGATATGAACCATCGTTCCCTCCCCAAATGAGCATTTCGGAACCGGTCCAAACCGCCGTGTGTGCAGCTCGTCCCGGACTGAACGTTCCGGTATTGGTTGGCCCCGTGGCGAGGTTGGTCCAGCTTTCGGAAATGAGATCCACGCGCCCAATCTTCACGTAGCCTGCATTGATTAAATTCGTCGCGACTAATTCGGCCGACAAGACAACGCCACCCGAAGCCACGCCGCTTTGACCGCTCGCTAGCAAGTTGGCGGAAGCGGAACCGCTCGCCAACTGCGTCGCCGTCACGGCGCCCGCACCGAGATTGAGAGTTCCCACAGCGCCCACCGCGAGCTTCGGACCGGTGACCGAACCATCGGCGAGCTTCGCGGTGGTCACGTTCGAATCCAGAAGCTTTGGCGTCGTGACAGAGCCATCTGCAAGTTTCAACGTCGTGACAGAAGCATCGAAAAGTTTTGGTGTCGTCACGGAGCCATCAGCAAGTTTCAAAGCGTTGACCGAGCCGTCGACCAGCTTGGTCGTGTCCACCGCACCAATAGCCAGCGCATTACTATCGACGCCACCGGTAACAACCGCTTGAGCTATTTGCGCCGAGTTCGCGATACTGGCGGTCTGCGCCGAGGCCGCCGTCGTCGCCATCGTCGCACGCCAGGCGTAGGGCGCACTCGTGATGAGTTGTCGCGGCGTCAAGGTTGTGTAATTGGTGCCATCGAAGGGAGCCACTTGAAGTTCAAGATAGAGAGGCGCGCCAGTGAACGCGTGCGAATCGAACGAGAAACGCGTCGTGAACAATCCGGCGACCGCCCGCACGAACGCGTTCGTCACCGGTGGCACAACGATTGTGCCGCTGGCATCCGCATCATAGAGCGTGCCGATTATGCTGAAGCCCCCGTCCGCAGGTGCATTACTGCAGGTAAGCCGACCTTGGTACGTAAAGCTGCTGCTTTGTGTATGGCCTGTTATCCCGGAGAGGGTCAGCACTCCCAGCACCATCGCTTTGAGAAAGGTCGCCCTTCGCGTTGCTTTAAATTGCGCCGGCTGAAATCCCGCAGTGGTGGACCGGGGACGGAAGTATTTGTTCACCCAACATGTTTAGCTGCCTCAGACACTTCTGCACATACGCTGACCGGCGTAGGGCTGTGTCTTGCGCCGTCAGTTTATGGTCTCAATCTGAATCGTGTCGCCTGGTTCGCAGCGTTCGAACCAGCAATCTTTGGGCGGGCCGTCCTTCTTTATTTTTCGTAATCACGCCAGAGCCACTTCACTGACTCGGGGAAAATCGATCCGCCATGTTTTGCGCTGTGTTTGCCATCACCGAAAACGAATTGGTAATCATAGTCCGCGAATTTAAGCGCGGCGGCCATAGTTTGATTGGCGAGTGGCCAGTTACCAAATTGATTGTCGAGATCGTTGGAGCCGTCCTGAAGGAACACACGGATCGGTCTCTTGTTTTCTTTTTTGCGGATTAGAAAAGGATAGACGTAACCACCGCGAATATCCGTGAAGCTGCCGATCGTGCTGGACACTTTGCTGAATTCGTTCGGACGTTCCCACGCCGCCGTGAATGCGCAAATGCCGCCCGAGCTACCACCGCAAATCGCACGACCAGAGGCGTTGGTGGTCAGGTTGTAATCTTTGCCAACGGCAGGAATAATTTCTTCGAGCAGAAACCGAGCATAGGCGTCGCCGAGCGAATCGTATTCGACACTACGATTCTTGCGCACTTCCTGACCTGGTGCGGCGGGGAAATCGCCAGGGCTGATGAAAATTCCAATTATGACCGGGAGTTCTTTGCGGGCGATGAGGTTGTCGAAAACATTCGGCACGCGCCATTCGCCGTTCGTTCGGACATAACCAGCGCCGTCCTGAAACACCATCACCGCGGTTGGTTTAGCGGAGTCATATTGTTTGGGGACATAGACCCAGTAATCGCGCACGGTGCCGGGAAATACTTTACTGGTTTCCCAACGATGCTTCGTCACGGTGCCGTGGGGAACGTCGGGATAGAATTGCGAATCGGGTCCGAGTTTATAGTCGTCGGGAATGCGTTCAGGTTTGGCGGCAGCTGCTGCTGGCACGGGTTTCGACCCGATCATCGTGACCGACTTATTCTTTTTCGTGCAACAAGCCGAAAGAAAAACGCCGAGCAGGAGCGACATCGCAACGGGAAAGAATTTCATGGCGCGAGTTTCTGTGGTTTCTGGTATTGCTGTCAAAGCTTTAGAACAACGTGAACATCGAACTCATCAACACCGGCAGCGAGCTGATGCTCGGGCGCGTTCTTAATACGCATCAACAATGGATCTGCGCGCAGTTTGCGGATCTCGGTTATGTGGTTACCCGACAGATCGCCGTTCCAGATACCGGACCTGCGATCCAAGAAGCGTTGCGCGATTCACTCACCCGCGCCGATCTCGTCGTGACCACCGGCGGACTCGGCCCGACGTCTGATGACCTCACACGAGAATTCATCGCGCAGATGTTCGGTAAGAAACTGTTTGTCGATCAAAGTGCCCTTGCCCACATCGAACAGTTCTTTGCGCAGCGGAAACGCATTGCGCCCGAGAAAACAAAGGTGCAGGCGCTGGTGCCGGAAGGAGCCATTGTTTTGCAGAATGCCTTCGGAACTGCACCGGGTCTGGTGATGCAGTTGGATTCCAATCCATTTCGCAGCGGACACAAAGCTCTGATTGTCATGCTGCCAGGGCCGCCGCGAGAGTTGCGTCCGATGTTTCGCGATCAGGTGGCGCCACTGCTCGGCAAATACTTCCCACGCGAGTCTGAGTTTGTTTGTCGCACTTTGAAATCGACCGGGCTTGGTGAATCCTATGTGGAGGAGAAACTGGAAGTGCCTCTCGAAGCTCTGACGAAGGCTGGCCTCGAACTCGGTTATTGCGCTCGCGTCGGCGAGGTGGATGTCCGCATCGTCACGCGCGGTCCGGGTGCCGTCGACCTGGCAAATAAAGCGGAGGCAGAAATCCGCGAACGTCTCGGCAGTTACATTTTCGGCACGGGCGACGATTCGTTGGAAAAGATCATTGTGCAGCTTCTGACCGACCGGAAAGAAACCGTCTCCTTCGCCGAATCCTGCACCGGCGGTCACATCGCCAATCGCATCACGAACGTTTCCGGAGCTTCGGCCATTTTCATGGCGGGTTTCGTCACTTACAGCAATGAAGCGAAGCAACGATTGTTAGGTGTGAACCCCACGACTCTGGAAACGTGCGGGGCCGTCAGTGAACTCACCGCCCGCGAAATGGCGCAAGGATGTCGCGAACGAAACCAAACCGATTACGCGATCGCGGTCACGGGCATCGCTGGTCCAACCGGTGGTTCGGAGGACAAACCGGTCGGCACGGTTTTCATCGCCCTGGCGAGCGCGAAGGGAACGTTTGCCGAACATCATGTGAACCGTTACGAGCGGGAAACGTTTAAATTCGTCGTTTCGCAACAGGCGCTCGACCTCCTAAGGCGCAAGATCCTCGCCACGAAACAAATCGCGACGTGAGACCGCGTTCATCGATTTTGGCAGACAATTTCGGGTAAAGCAGGTCCCCGGGCCTCGACTTGAAGGCGCTGAAACGTGGGGTGATCAAAAATCGACACCCCACCACTAAAATGGCTCCTCAACATTTTGGGTGGAATGAAAAAGGGGTTTGAAATAGAGCGACGCATTCCATTTCAAATCGCTCCATCAGCCGTGATTTTAGCCAGGAATTCCGTTGATTTTTCGACGGGTGTATCGGGAGACGGCGAACTTCCGATAACGTTACCGGAAGAAATCCTGCCATTTCCGATTTTTCACAGCGCAAAACTGGTCAAAATCTCTAAGTTCTTGTCGCTGGTCGGTTTGCACCTCCTTGAAAAAATTCCGCTAATTAGCGGAATTTTTTCCACTGAGTTAAAAGGAAAAAACTTTTTCGCCGGAACTTTTGCACACAGTAGAAAACTTTTATTTTTTTGGCGGAACATTTTGCACAGTGTGCAAAACTTTTATTCTTTTAGCGGGAGTTTTTGCACACAGTGCAAATTTTATATTTTTTTGGCGGAATGTTTTTGAGTGTGTGCAAAAAAGTTATCCGCGTGCCGAAGGTTTTTCGGTGTGTGCAAAACTTTTATTTTTTTAGCGGAAGTTTTTGCACACAGTGCAAATTTCATATTTTTTTAGCGGAAAGTTTTTGAGTGTGTGCAAAAGTTCCGGATTTTTAGCGGAAGTTTTTCCGGGAGGCTAAATCGGGTCGATTTTTTGGTAACTTCCGTCCGTGGAAAGGATCCGAGGCAAAACAGAAACGGAGCCAGTTTCGGGAGAGCTTAAAGGCTCCTGCTTTTTCGCCCGGAGAAAAAAGAGGGGCATATTATCGTTCACAAATTGGCGCAGGTTATTTTCCTGGGGTTTTTAGAGCCTTCTTAAAGATCGGGCGGCGCACGGCTTTGGTTTTTGACGGTTCGATCCGCCTCATTAAAGACATCCATCGCTTTTCAGACTTTTCCCGGCAATTCCGCCGAGAATAATGGGGAACCATGTAATTCTGCGTAAGTTGCTTACTGACAACGCCGTGCCACTGAGAAAAGAAAACTAGATTTCTCGACGCAAACGTTACGTTTCAGCCAACAGATTTAGTTTTCCCCGCGAAAACGTGACGGTTAGGGCATGGTTTTCCCATCTGTACACGGGACCATTCCGGAATTCTCTTCAGAACAAGCCGAAACCACGAAAGCAAAGCGCCGGAAGTATGCACGGCGTACAGTTACCCGAAACCCAAGAAATTCTTTTGACGGATTTATTTCTAATGCGAAAGTCCCTGAACGCGGTTCGGTAATTTTGGTCTTATCTCTACGGAATAACTTTCAAAACAAATGCGACGTTTATTATCGGCTCTGTTGATCGCTGGGACTCTTCCGCTTTTCGCCCAGCGCGTGCCTGTTCAGGAAAAATATCTTTCCAACGGAATGCGGCTTCTCCTGGTGCAACGTAAAGACGAACCGACGGTTTCTGGCGGTTGGGTCGCGCACGTTGGCGCTTCGAACGAACGCCCGGGCATCACCGGCATCGCGCATCTCTTCGAACACATGATGTTCAAGGGCACTCCGACGATCGGCACTAAAGATTATGACAAGGATGTAAAGATCATCGCCGAACAGGAACGGGTCCGCGGCGAAATGCGTCAGGAAGAGAAAAAGATGCGCGCCGCTTTCCGCAAAGGCGAGATCGACGACATGCTCAAGCCAGAGAACACCACCGCCCGGTGGCGCGAACTGGAAAAGGAATTCGCGGAACTCGTGAAACAACAACGCGAAGTCCAGGTGAAGAATGAGTTCGACAAAGTTTACACGGGCAACGGTGGCTCGGGCATGAACGCTTTCACCAGCGAAGATATGACGGCGTATTTCATCACGGTGCCGGCCAACAAACTGGAGCTGTGGATGTGGATGGAATCGGAACGGTTGTTGCACCCGGTCTTCCGCGAATTCTACGCCGAACGCGATGTGGTCTTTGAAGAACGACGCATGCGCACGGATTCGACCCCGCTTGGAAAATTTGCGGAGGAATTTGAAGCGATGTTCTGGACCTCCACGCCGTATCACTGGCCGGTCGTCGGATGGCCTTCTGATATTCCGTCCATTTCAAAAGCACAGGCGGATGAATTTTATTCTCTTTATTACGCGCCGCAAAATCTAACGGCCATCCTCGTCGGGGACTTTGAGCCGGAAGAAGCGACCAAGGTCGCGGAGAAATATTTCGGCCGTATCCCCCGCGGGAAAAAGGATGCGCCCGATGTCGTCACACTTGAAATGAAGCAGGAGGCCGAGAAACGAATGTATGCCGAGGCAGAAACGAATCCGCAGGTGGATATCGTCTGGCACACGGTTCCATTCGGACATAAAGACTCTTATGCGCTGCATGTCCTGGGACAGATTCTTTCCACGCGCACGGGTCGCCTTTACAAAGGTTTGATCATGGGCAAACAACTCGCCACCGAAACCTGGGCGCAAACAGATCACCGCAAATGGGCAGGTCTCTTCAATGCGGGCGGCGAAGCCAAAGATGGCCACACGCCAGAGGAAGTGGAACAGGCGATTTACACTGAGCTGGATAAAATGAAAAAGGACGAGGTGCCCGCGGAAGAATTACAGAAGGTGAAGAATAACTTCGCAGCTGGAGAATATCGCAAGCTCTCGTCAAACTTCCCGATTTTGCATCAACTGATTCAGAACGACGGCGACGGTGATTGGAGCGAAATCAACGATGCCGCACCAAAAATCCAAGCCGTTACGGCCGCTGATGTGAAGCGCATCGTGAACCAGTATTTTACGAAAGAGAATCGTGCGGTCGCGGTTTACACGCGTAAAGGCGGTAAAGCCGCTGCCGACAAGAATGCTGCTCCTGCGAAAACCGCCCCTAAATCTTCGACAAAATGAAAAACCACTTTCGCTGTTTCATTCCTCTGCTCGCTTTAGCCGGAGCAGTGCTGAGTTCCTTTTCCGTGACCGCCGCGGACAGCACATCGCTTACTGCCGAGATTCCGAACCGCCCGGAAAAGCTGAAGTTTCCACCACTCCAATATGATCCGCCCAATCCCCGCGACTATCGCGTGCAACTGAAGAGCGGGCCGATCGCTTATGTGGTCCCTGATCGCGAGTTACCTCTGGTGAACATCTCTGTGTATGTTCGCACCGGCGAATACCTCGACGTTAAGGGAAAAGAAGGCGTTGCGGATTTGACTGGAACATTGCTCGCGCGTGGCGGCACGAAGTCCCTCACAGCCGAGCAACTGGAAGAGAAGTTGGCGTTTCTGGCAGCGCAACTCGGTTCTGCCGTTGGCGAAACTCAAGGCAGCATCAGTTTGAATCTGCTCTCGAAAGATCTCGACGAAGGTTTGGCCATCCTCCGTGAAGTCATGACGGAACCACGATTCCAGGAAGATAAAATTGCTTTGTTCAAAGATCAGGAACTGCAAGCGATGCGCCAGCGGAATGACGATTCTTCAAGCATCGAGTCGCGTGAACGCGCCTTCCTCGCCTTCGGAGAAGATTTCTGGGCGAACCAATACGACACGGAAGCTTCCATCAAAAGCGTCACCCGCGAGGACATGCAGAAGTTCCATCAACGCTGGTTTCATCCCGATAACTTCATTGTCGCGGTCAACGGCGACTTCGAGCGCGACGAAATGATTGCGAAACTGGAAAAACTTTTCGGCAAATGGCCGTTTAAGGGAGATAAACCGCCAGCGATTCCTACGAAGACGAAATTCGCCGAACCGGGGATTTATATTGTCGATAAAGAAGTAAACCAGGGTCGGGTGGGAATTATGCTGCCTGGCATCAAGCGTGATAACCCGGATTATTTCGCGGTCACTATCATGAATGATATTCTTGGCGGTGGCGGATTTACGTCGCGCATCATGAACAAGGTGCGTTCGGACGAAGGCCTCGCCTACTCTGCTGGCTCCTCCTTTCCGGGCGGTGTTTATTATCCGCTTACGTTCACGGCCGCATTTCAATCGAAGTCCCGCACCGTGCCTTACGCCACATCTATCGTGCTGGAGCAGATCAAAGACTTTTTCAAAGAAGCCGTCAGCGACGAAGAAATGCACGTGAGCAAACGCTCCTTCATCGATCGCTTTCCTCGCGTATTCTCAACGAAGTCCCAAGTGGCGGCTCGCTTTGCCGATGATGAATTTACCGGCCGTTTCGCCAAGGATCCGGATTACTGGAAAGAGTATCGGACGCGCTTGGATGCCGTCACAAAAGAGGACGTTCTGCGTGTGGCCAAGAAATACTTAACGCCAGACAAAGTTGTCATCCTGATCGTTGGACAAAAGGACGAGATCCTGAAGGGCCACCCGAATCACGCGGCGGTCACGCTGGATGGACTCGTGCCGACACATCGTATCATCGATGTTCCACTACGCGATCCGATGACAATGAAGCCGATGACGAAGTAATCGTCGCGATGTCACGCAAAACGATTCTCGTCGTCAGCGACATCCATTATGCCTGCGAGGCAGAACAGGCACGGCATGGCCAGGAATTTCGGGGAGTGAAGAATGCGTTCACCCGTGCCTTGCTGCACGCGTATCGCGACTATTTTTGGCTCAAGAACCCAACGCGGCAGAATCACCTGCTCGATCAATTCTTCCTGCATGCGACGGGAGCGGACTACGTCGTCGCGAACGGCGATTTTTCCTGCAATACAGGCTTCATCGGCGTGGGAGATGATGCGGCCTGCCAAAGCGCGCAGGAATGCCTCGGCAAATTGCGGCGTCAATTTGCACCGAACTTTTCCGGGGTGTTCGGAGATCACGAATTGGGAAAAACCAGCATGGCCGGGAACCTGGGCGGAATGCGGCTGACAAGTTGGCATCGCGCCATTATCGATTTGAAGCTGCAACCATTCTGGAGCGTTGAATTTGGAGACTGGCTTTTGATTGGGGTCGTTTCTTCGTTGATCGCCCTGCCCGTTTTTGAAGCAGAAACTTTACCGGAGGAACGTGAAGAGTGGCGGCGTCATCGAGAGGAACATCTCGGAGTGATCCGAAAAGCTTTCACGGAGTTGAAACCGAATCAACGGGTCTTGCTCTTTTGCCATGACCCGACGGCTCTGCCCTTCCTGTGGGAGGAAGAAGCCGTAAGATCGAAGTTGCCGCAAGTCGAACATACCATCATTGGGCACTTACATTCTCCATTATTTCTTTGGAAAAGCCGATTGCTGGCCGGGATGCCCGTGATTCGCGGCCTCGGAGTGACTGTGCATCGTTATAGTCAGGCACTACACCGGGCTCGTCATTGGCGAGAATTCAGAGTGACACTGTGTCCTTCTTTGCACGGGATCGAGTTGCTCAAAGACGGCGGGTTTCTGAAAATAACTCTGGATGCAAATACGCACCAAACTGGCGGTGCGCACATTGAACGGCAGAAAATTCTACGTTGAAATAGGAGCCTGGCTCGTACGCTGGCGAAAAAAAATCCCGTTAACCAAAGAAGGTCAACGGGATTTCGAAAAGACTGTAACGTTCCTACGAAGCTTTTTCCGGAGCAGCAGCCGTATCGTCTGATGACAGATTCTCAGCAGCGGTTTCCTTCAAATCAGCAATCTCCGCTTCAGAGAAAGGCTCGGGGGCCACCGCCGTCGGAGACGTTTCTGCAACGGGTTGAGATCCTTCCAGTTCAGCAACCTTCGGTTCAATTGTTTCAACGCTCGCGTTAGGAGGCGTAGTAGCCGTTGCCCCGGGCAAGGTCTTAGCTCGTGGCTTCGGCTCCGGACGTGGATTCGGTTTCTTCGCCGTTTCCAGGGTTCCGTTCGCAAATTCGATCACATGACCTTGATGAACCAACCAGTGCAAATCCGCGATCACGGTGTTTTGCTCGGGCGTTGTTTCATTCTTGTTAGCCGCGTCGGGAGCAGGCGTAGCAGCGGATGGAACGATCGCCGACAACAACTGGCGGCGAGTGCACTTCGGATTGGCCTCAATGAATTCAACAATCTTCTTCACACCTTCAGAAACCGGTGTCGCCTGCAAATCCAGATGATGCGGGCGGGCAATGGCAACATGAGTAATGTGTTTGTTGACCTTGAAGAACTGCAGTCCGCGGGAGGCAAACTGCTGGCTGAGCACGTTGACAACTTTGAGAGGAAAACGCTGCTGCTCTTCCCACGCGATCCGAACAACACGCTGCAATTGAGGATCGAGATTTTGACGGCTGGCCGGACCACTCAACACGTGCGATTCAACTTCCTTGACGATGTTCGCCATGTGAACCTGGCGAAAATGCTTGGCGACGTCGTCGCGGGTTTGCAAGCGAATCACCTCGGCTTCAGGCACATTTAGCGTCACGTATTCCGTTTTCCAGCTTTGCTCTTCCAACCATTTCTTAACGACTTCTTCATCGCGGACAATTTTCACGCGCGCTTTGTACATCTCAAAGGGCATGCGGGCGAAACGTTCCTGATGGAGCTTACGAAGCTTGTTCTGGTAATCGTGGTAATTTGGCGGACCCAAAATTGCACCACTCATGCCGCACTGACCCACGAACGTATAAACACCTTTCGGCGGTTCCGTCGCGGTTCGTTCAGCTTTGTAAAACGTGTCGAAATGTTTGTCGAGGACGTGACTCACCACGGCGTCTTCTGAGAGCCAAAGCGAATCATCCAACTGACAAACGAACAGACGCTGAATAATTTTGTCATCCTGTTTGATGACGTCGAATCGGACCTGTTGCCGTTCGGGCTTTTGCAAAATCAATTTGCCGATGTCGAACAATGGATACGCCCGTCCGGTCATCTTGATTTGCTTGACGAGTGAATCGACGCCCTTTTCGTCCGGCATCAACGCAATGTTGACATCGGGTAAAGGTTGCGGAGCTTCACGGCGTGGTTCATCACGTTGAAAACGGCCGCGTTCGAAACGGGGGGCACCTCCACCACCGCCGCCTGGCCGACTCGGGCCGTCACGTCGAGGTCCACGACTGCGATCGTCGCGTTGTCCTCGCCCTCCGGGAGGACGACCACCGCCGCCGCCTTCGCGACCGGGTCCACGCGGGCCACCACCACCACCGCCGCGGCGTTCGCCACGCTCGGGGCGTTCAGTGAAATTTGCGTATTTGTTGTATGCAGGCGATTCCTGCGCCCAAGCGGGGAGGAAAAGTTTGTCCAGATCAAATTCAGATTCAATGCTCATGTGCCGACAGGCCGACAGGCCTCGTATAAACGATTAATGTTTCCTTAGAATGGAGTGGCTTCCTGCAGATTGCAAGTGCCAGCTGACGTAGTAAACGTAAGACTATTTTTTTGAAATCATTTCGATGGCCGTTGACGTTTCTGGCTCAAGTTCAATCGTAATTGTCATCGCATCGCCCTGCCCTTGCGAAGGGATTTTTTTCCCAGATAATAAATTTCTGAAAACGGAATCGCTCATGAATAGCTTGTCGGCATTGACGCGAACTGTCGTCACAAGCTTTTGTTGAGAGCGATTTAAGAAGGAGAATAAGACAGGTTTACCATGACCATCTCCCCAACGCTCAATTCCTAGCGCGCTTGAGTCTGACCTGGCCAGCGTGATTGGTTGCCACCCGGCTTCGTTGAGTCGAATGATGATTGGTAAAAACTTTCGTTCCAACTTCTGTCCTTCCTTCGAGCGTGCACCAGCAAAAATCCCCAAGAAGAGACAAGAGTTCCACACTCGTGGCTTGGTGCTATCACGTCCGTTCAATGCGCAGAATGGTTTGTTATAAGCGGCGACTCTCTTTGAATAGAATCCACTCTTCGTAAAGTCCGGCAACCCTTCTTCGCCGAGCACATCTACGTAAAATCCGAGCATTACCCGATTTGGATGAACGCCATTCGCAAAAACAATTTTGTTCTGCTCATGCAGACGACGTGAAAGCTCCATGAGGTATTCCGCGTGCGATTGCAGGTTCCAAATGCAGGGCTGTGGGGTTTTCCCGGAATACGTCAGCGGCAAACTGGCGTATTTAAAATGTTCGGTGCGAAAATTGTAATAACCCGGCCACCTTCCGAGCGAATCGACATAACAGCCATCGATCCGTTTTGAAGCGTTAAACAGCATCGGCAAATATTCGTCTAAGGTGTATTTCGCAATCGTCAGATTAGTGCCATCTGAAAATAGCCGAGGATTCGGGTTCAACGGAAATGTCAATGTGTTCCCAAGATACTGACGCATTAGAATGTCGGGACGATGCTGTTCATCGTGCAGCGATGAGTTGCGAATGATCTCTTTGAGTTGAGAGACATCTCGAAAACTCACCGAGGGACCGGGACTCTGAAAAATCATTGGCTGTTCTGTTGTCCAGGTCTCGAATGCCGCCAGGGTTTCGTCTTTGGTCTCGGGCATTTTTGGCAAGTGATAAACCTGTCGCTGACCGACAATGGTATACGGCAGCGAGTAGATCCCTAATTTTTCGTCGTCATCAACTCGAGTCAGTCGAACAAAGCTTTCAACATTGGTCGCCTGATTAATCCCTTCATGTTCATAACCGTGCATGCCTTCATCTTTAATCTTCCAGGTTTCACCAGCGGATTCGTGAAAGGCATACAGATCAGCATTGGGCAGCTCTGAAGGAGATGGATGATGCCAACCCCAGGCGCCAAGTTTGATCGCACGACGCGTAAAGAATGGATTTTGAAAAAATTGGTAATAGGACTGCAGCGATGACCGAAAACCCCATTGCGGATCATGTCGGTAAATAATAAAATGAAAGGAGGACTCATTTGACGGTTGCGTTGACTGTGACAGTCCGATTTTAAATGTAATAAATAGTCCGTCCTTGCCGGCACCCGTTTCAAACAAAGTAGGAGATGTTGGCGGCACCGCAATGGAAATACCCTCATCACGATTGGTGCTGCTGATGCAGGCGATTGGATACACCGTAATCTGATCCCCCGTCTTCTCTCCGTGGACCTCTTTCTCGATGATACGCTCAAGCGATGGATCGTTTCCCCAATTCCACCCTTGGCAATTTATTGGCAGAACAAATTTCAAATCCACACAGCGGTCTTTTCGCTCCCTGGAATTACGGACTGCGCCAGTTACATCAAGGTATCCGCTCTTCCGTGCGAAGGTCGCGGATACCTCCAACCCATCATGCTCGCCCGAAAAAGAAATGTTTTCGCCCTGGAACGAGTAATGGCCGGCAATTTGGCCAAAAATCTTTTTCTTAGTCGCATCTCGGATCCAAAAACCGCCGTTGGTTGAAGAAGATAAAGTTTCACCTTCCAAGGCGACTTCCGAAAATTCGTTTTCCCGAAATCGCAACCTCAAGGCATCGACTGTTTCGACGGCCAATGGTTTACCAACTGCAATCATGTGCGTGAATAAAAGCAGCGTAACAAGGGTACTCGAGCACAAATGGTTCATGGGCGTTGAGTTGAAAGACGTTTCTGAACGGAAACCCGTTTCATTTTTCACGTATGGGACAAGACCCTCCAAAAACAAAAAAGCGATTCGGAAAATCCGAATCGCTTTCGTGAAAATGCTTTATGAATTCTATGTCAAAACGATCTTGTCGCCCTCTTTCAAGGTGACGATCGCCTTTTTCCAATCTGGAGCACTACCGCGGGCAGCACTGGACTGGCGACGGGCTTTGCCAATGATGTTCATCGTGTTCACGCGAACCACTTTGACTTTGAAGAGTTCTTCGACAGCCTGGCGGATTTCAATCTTATTCGCGCGGCGATCTGCCACCACGGTGTATTGATTTAAAGCTTCAGCCTGGCGTGCACCTTTTTCGGTCACGCGGACGGTTTTAATTATGTCAAAAGAGTTCATCGATTATTCCTTGGTCAAACGTTCTTCGACCTTTTCAAAAGCACTACGGGAGAACAACAGTTTGTCCGAACGCAGGACCTGATAGGTATTAAGGCTGTCGCTCGTGGCAATTTCAACACTTGCGATGTTGCGTGAGGCCAGCGTCAAATTCTTGTCGACAGCATGCGAGACGAGCAAAGTAGTTCCGGTGACCTTAAAACCTTTGAGAAGGTTGATAAAGTCCTTGGTCTTGGCCGAAGCGATCTTCAAATCATCCACCACGACTACATCGCCAGCTTTGATGCGTTCACTGAGAGCTTTTCTCAGGGCAAGCTGCTTGGTGCGTGAGTTAACTTTTTTGGAGAAATCGCGCGGTTTTGGACCGAAAACAACGCCACCCCCGCGCCAGAGCGGAGATTGGAATGAACCGGCACGTGCGCGGCCCGTTCCTTTTTGGCGCCAAGGTTTCTTGTTCGTACCGGCAACGTCACCTGCATTTTTAGTGCATGCGGTCCCCATACGCTGTGCCGCCATGTAAGCGGTTACGGTGTCATGCACGGCTTGAGTTCCTTTTCCGTCTTCAATGACTGGAAAGCGGACTTCGAGTTCGCCAGCGCTCTGCCCTTTAATATCTTTAACTGTAAGCTTCATAATTAGATTGAAGTTGTGCTCAGCTCGTGCTGAACCAGATTACTTCTTCTTGTCCTTTGGAGCAGCAGCTTTTGCGGCGGCAGCTGCTGTTTTTGACTTGGCAGCTACCGGCGGCGTGAAGCGGCGCTTAGCTACTTCAGAACCCTTGGGCAACTTCTTGGACTCGCGAATGATGACATAATCCATTTCCGATCCTGGAATGGCGCCTTTGATCAAAAGGACATTGTCTTCATCACGCACCTGAACGATTTCCAAATTCTGGGTCGTGCGCTGCACCTGCCCCAAGTGACCAGGCATCTTCATGCCGCGCATAACTGTGCCGGGAAACAAACGCTGACCAATGGCACCGCCACGGCGCTTCCAACCTTTACATCCGTGCGAAGCATCACCACCACGAAAATCGTGACGTGCCATGACACCTTCAAAGCCACGGCCTTTGGTAACGCCGATGGCATCGATGAAATCGCCCACGGCGAAAACACTAGCACCAACGACATCGCCCGGCTTTACGGTCAAACTGAAATCACGAAACTCTTTGATGCGTTTTACGGCAACTGAGTTGTGTTTCTTAATATGACCGAGAAGCGGCTTGGTAAGACGTTGTTCTTTTTGATCGTCGAAACCGAGTTGAACGGCGTTGTAGCCGTCGCTTTCCTGGGTTTTGACTTGAATGACGCGATTCGGGCCGACTTGAACGACCGTGACTGGTGTCATGATTCCCTTGGAATCATAAACGCGCGTATGACCTAATTTTTTTCCTAAAAGTCCGAGAGGCATAAAAGAGCAAGTTAAATTTTAATGGTGATGTCCACGCCGGCAGGCAAATTGAGTTTCTTCAATTCGTCGACAGTTTTAGCGGTGGGTTCGATGATATCGAGCAAGCGCTTGTGAGTGCGTTGTTCAAAAGTTTCCTGCGACTTCTTGTCAGAGTGCGGCGAACGCAGCACGGTGAATTTTTCGATGCGAGTCGGAAGAGGAATCGGACCGGCGACACGTGCGCCAGTGCGTTTGACGGTTTCCACAATATCACTGGCCGATTGGTCAATGACGCGGTGGTCGTAAGCTTTTAAGCGGATTCGGATACGTTGCTGTGCCATAATACAAAGAACAATTTTATAGTTAACTTAAGTGCGAGCTGCTGGACGAGTTTTCGCGTTGTCCAAAATGGTATTCAAAACACTGTTCGGAACCTGCTCGAACGTAAACGGCTCCATCGAATACGAAGCGCGGCCTTTTGACAAGGAGCGAATCGCAGTCGCGTAACCGAACATTTCCGCGAGGGGAACCTGAGCGTTGAGAACTGTTTGACCGAGCTTGGCATCAATACCATTGATGACACCCCGACGCCGATTGACGTCACCGAGCAAATCACCCTGATATTCATCAGGCGTAGTGACTTCGACTTTCATGATCGGTTCCAGGAGAATTGCTCCAGCCTGTTTAACCGCATCCTTGAAAGCGAAAATACCAGCCATTTTGAACGCCAGTTCGTTGGAGTCAACTTCATGGAAGCTGCCGTCCACCACTTGCGCTTTGACATCAATCATTTGATAGCCAGCGTATACACCACTGCGAATGGCTTCTTCGATGCCATCGATAACGGCAGGAATATATTCCTTTGGAATCGCGCCGCCAACAACCTTGTTTTCGACTTCGACGCCTTTGCCCTTTTCATTCGGCTGGATCTTGATCACGGCATGACCGTATTGACCACGACCACCGGACTGACGAATGAATTTTCCTTCGCCTTCGGCTTCTTTGGTGATCGTTTCGCGATAAGCGATTTGAGGAGCACCAACGTTGGCTTCTACTTTAAATTCACGTTTGAGACGATCAATGATGATTTCCAAGTGCAACTCACCCATCCCGGCGATGATAAGCTGGCTGGTCTCTTCATTGGTGAAACAACGAAATGTCGGATCTTCTTCCGCGAGACGTTGTAAACCTTCGGACATCTTGTCGCGATCGGCTTTCGTCTTCGGTTCAACAGCCATGCTGATAACCGGTTCCGGGAACGTGGGCGGTTCAAGCGTCACGTCAAACTCTTCATCACAGAGCGTATCACCGGTGGTGATGTTTCTGAGACCGACGAGCGCAGCGATATCTCCTGAGTATGCACAGTCAATATCTTTACGTTCACTGCCTTGAATAACCATCAAGCGACTCACACGTTCGCGACGGCGCGTGCGGGGATTGTAAATCGTATCACCCTTCTTGAGCTGACCAGAATAAACACGGAAAAACACCAGTTTACCCGCGTATGGATCGGTCCAAAGTTTGAACGCGAGCGAACAGAACTTGTTCTTGTCGTCCGGTTCAACCTTCACGACATTCTCAGTGCCGGGCTCGAGCCCTTCGGCGGAAGGAATGTCCAAGGGACCCGGCAGGTAATCAATAACTGCGTCGAGCAACACTTGGACGCCTTTTTTCTTAAAGGCGGAACCACAGAGCACAGGAATAAATTCAATCTTGCAGGTCAAACGGCGAATCGCCGCTTTAAGCACTGCAGGCTCAATGGCTTTCTCTTCGAGAACCATCTCAGCAATGACATCGTCCTTGTTGGAAACAGCATCAATCAAGTCCGCCAAACCTGCGGTCGCTTTTTCTTTCAAGCTGTCGCGGATTTCACGAATTTCGTAATTCAGACCTTCGTTCGCAATGTCAAAAGGTCCCCAATAGATTTCCTTCTGATTGACGAGATCGACGACCCCCTCGAAGTTTTCTTCGGCACCGATAGGCAAAAAGATCGGGAATGCGTAGGCGCGCAATTTATTGCGCATGTCCGCAAGAGCATTATCAAAGTTTGCGCCGGTACGATCCATCTTGTTGACGAATGCGATACGCGGAACTTTATATTTGGTCGCCTGGCGCCAGACGGTTTCGGATTGCGGCTGCACACCAGCCACACCACAAAATACAGCCACTGCACCGTCAAGAACGCGCATGGAACGTTCGACTTCAGCGGTGAAATCGACGTGCCCCGGGGTATCGATAATATTGACGCGATGCGGAATGTTATTGAAAGCCTTGTAAACCTTGTCTTCACCCGGCTTCACGGACTTCTGGGTCCAGAAGCAGGTCACAGCCGCAGAGGTAATCGTGATACCACGTTCACGTTCCTGCTCCATCCAGTCGGTCACGGTGTTGCCGTCATCGACGTCACCGATCTTGTGAATGAGTCCCGTATAGAAAAGAATACGTTCGGTCGTGGTGGTTTTACCCGCGTCAATATGGGCAGCAATGCCGATGTTGCGCGTGCACTCCATCGTGTACTGCCGGTTGGGCGAGTTAATCGGTTTGGTTTCAGCTACTGCACTCATTCAGACGTGTCCTAAATTGTTTTTAGAGATAAAAACGCCCCGAGGTTATCTCGGGGCGCAGTTCAAATTATAATCTTACCAGCGGAAATGCGCAAATGCCTTGTTGGCCTGGGCCATCTTATGCACTTCGTCGCGTTTACGAATGGCGTTCCCCTGCCCTTGGTAGGCTTCCATGATTTCGGTTGCCAAAGCTTCTTTCATTGGCAGACCTTTGCGAGCATCAGCAAATTGGACGATCCAACGAATGGCGAGTGACGCCTGACGATCAGACGGAACTTCCATCGGCACCTGATAGGTCGCACCACCGACGCGGCGGGGCTTCACTTCCAGGCGAGGTTTCGCATTATCAATCGCGCGCTGCAATACTTCAAGCGGGCTTGACTGCGGATTCTTTTCAGCAATCTGATCAAACGCGCCGTAAACGATGCGTTGGGCAGTGGACTTCTTGCCGCTGATCATGACCGTGTTAACCAATCGCGTAACGAGCGGACTATGAAACTTTCCGTCCTCTACGACTTCTCTCTTATCTGCTTGACGACGTCTTGCCATATAAAAATTATCCTAAATTATTTCTTTGCTGCAGCTGCTGCGCCGGCCTTGGGCGCTTTCGGGCGCTTCACACCATATTTTGAACGGCTTACACGGCGCTTTTCAACACCGGCAGCGTCCAACGTACCACGAACAATGTGATAGCGCACACCTGGCAAATCTTTAACACGACCGCCACGCACGAGCACGATTGAGTGTTCCTGCAAGTTGTGACCTTCGTCCGGAATGTAGGCAATGATTTCAAAGCCATTCGTCAAACGAATTTTAGCCACTTTACGCATCGCGGAATTGGGTTTCTTCGGCGTGCGGGTCATGACTTGAATGCAGACGCCACGGCGAAACGGGGAGCGTTGCAGGGCAGGTGCTTTCGATTTGCTTTTCAGCTTTGTTCGGCCCTTGCGGATCAGTTGATTAATTGTAGGCATGCAGCGTAAAAATTTAAATCCGGCCCTTCTTTCGGGGAACGGAGGGCGGAATATAGCAAACGAGACTCTTGTTGCAACAAGTATTTAGAAAATAATTCGACTCGGCGTATATTAATATATGGTCTTTGAAATGTCAGAGGAACACGGCATTTTTTTCAGAATTCGTTTTACCCCTCCTCAGGTTCACTGAAGAGGGGTTGTGTAAGGTTCAGTTATGGGATTATTGCGGCGGAACGTTATTCGTCGCGCCGTAGAGCAGGACGGCGCCGCTTTGGTTGGTGCCCAGGAAGTAGCCGTAGCCGACGTTCCAGGGTTGTAGCACGGCGCCACTCCAGAGGATCGTCTTGGCAAGTCCGGTCGGCAACACGCTGATCGCATTCGTAAACGATCCGCTGATCTTGCCGGTCTTGCCGTCCACCGCCATCGCGAGTTTGCGCAATTCGCTGTTGGTGCTCGCCGTGAGGGTGGTGAGTTGCAGGACCTGGTTGGTCGTCTTGACGATCGTCTTCGTCACGACAAACGGTGGCACCGCATTCGTGCTGAAGTTGGTCGTGCTCGTGATCACCGGCAGATAACCCCAGATGCCCACCGTGTTATTGGTCCGCAACTGGATCGACTGTTCCTGTTGACCCGGCAAATTACCATCGGTGAAGCGCAGGATCGCATTGGTCACCTGGATCACTCTCTGATCGGCTCCAAACAGGTTCGTTCCCACCGGCGGTACCTGGTTGGAGATCGACGCAT
>JAQGOU010000169.1 GCA_028293445.1 Verrucomicrobiales bacterium
ATTTCTCCCCTGTCCCTCTTAAAAATTCGTGTTCATCTGTGTAGTTAGAACTAGATAGTTGCTGCACCGCTCGCGGGTGCTATTCGTGTCGAAACCTCTTTCTTTCAGTTTTTTTTACCCCGAATTCGTGTTTTTTTGTCCAATTTTCGTCTCGCTCCGGCGCTGATCGCAAAAATACTGATCTCAATAAAAGGCAATAGAATCCATGGGTTGACAGGGGGGACTCCAATGTCCCCATTTGGAGTCCTTACGCTCTTTTTAATTTCGTGTAAAACCTTAGCCCGTTCGATTGAACGCGAGTCGTTCAGGTGAACACACGAAGACGGAATGGAGTTTAGAAACCTCCTTCAGTCGCGGGTCCCAGGCAAAATGTTTGAGGCCGACAGCGATGTGCTTGGTGGCGCCTCACGGCGCAAGTTCAACGTTTCAAGTTTGAAGTTCAAAGTTGGAACCGCGAACGCAGTAGTCAGTAGAAACGCAGAGCGGATTGGATCGGTGAAGGTGGCGAGAATGCCATTGGAACCTGCGGGCATGAAGCCTGCGCTGTATGAGGAAACGGAACTGTTTTCTGTTTTTTCATCGGCTCCGGGCCGCTGTGCATACAGTAAAAAAGAGAAAGATAACGTTATGGAAAATCCAGTAGCAACAAGCATCCCAGACGTCATGGCTTCGGCCGCGAAAATGAAATCCGCGGCTGAAAATCCTGACCTGGGCGTCCCGTTGGTGGTGAACACCGCGGTAAACATCGGCACCGACGCCGACGCGTTAACGACAACGCGCAACAATCACGAGCAGGGCAAGGTCGTTCTTGCCAACAGCCGCGCCGTGCTGTTGTCGATCATTATAACCGTCCGTGTGTTTCTAGCACTCGGTCGCGATATGATGAAACCGTTCTTCGGTAATTTGTATACCGAAGCGTTCGACATCCTCGGCTTCAGCAATGGAAAGTTGCAAGTTCCATTTACCGCAGAGGAACTGTTGCCGATGTTGCAGGCTTACAAGGCGTTTTACGTGGCGAATCCGCTGCGTGAAAATGTGCCGAGCAACCTGACGGCAGCGCAGGCGCAAGTCTTGTATGATCAACTGAACGTTGCGTCAAACAACGTCAGCTTCAAAAGAGCCCAGGTCCTGGGACTGAAGGACGTGCGGGACGGAGCCACGGTGCAACTGCGGAAACGGATCCGGGATGTGATCAAGGAGTTGGAGATGCGGCTGGATCCATTGGATTCACGCTGGATCGCCTTCGGATTGAACAGGCCTGGTGCGCAGGAAACGCCGGATGGAGTGGGACAACTCACGGCGGTGTTGATCGGACCCAATGCGGCAGCGCTGAAATGGCCGGCCCCGGCACGTGCGGAATTCTATCACGTGTTCCGCCGGATCCAGGGTGTCGATGCCGAGATGGTGCTGATTGGTTCGCCGGCAGACCTCGATTTCAACATCGAGAACCTACCGTCGAACGCGCATGTCGACCTCGCGGTGGCAGCGGTGAACAGCGGTGGCGAAGGCCCTCGCTCCGAAGTGGTGACGATCATCACGCACTAGTGTTAGCACACGGCCACGGGGAGAGGAACAACCTGTAGCACGTGAATGGTGAAGTAGTTATTCCAACGAGGCCGCCCGGGAAACCGGGCGGCTCTTTTTTAGCCCGCGAGTGCCCTGTGGCATAGGCGACGGTCAATGGTCGATAGCCAATAGTCGATTGGCGATTAATTCACACTGGCTGGTTCGCTGACAGGGACTGCGGCAGGCATCTGTTTTCTTTTCCCTCTTAACTTCAAAAAAGGTCTTTCAAGCACGTAATAGGAAACGGAGGCAATCGCCACCGTGACGGCAATGCCGCCGGCCAACTGCACGGCAACGGGAAAGCTGAGGAGCATCTTCTTCACAGGCCAAAGCACGAGTTGTTGATACAAATACATTCCGTACGAAATCCGCCCGAGATACCTGATCGGCGCCCAATCCAGCCAACGCCACATGACGCTGCCGCTCAGGGCAATCAATTGGATCATGATCACACCGATTAAAACTGAATGAAGCGCATAGGAGACGACGTCGCGATAGTCCTTCATTAGAAGCCCGCCGTAGCGCACCGAAATCATGAGGATGCCGAAAATGATCAGCGGTAAAACCGCGTGCCTCGTCAAGAAGTCCCAAAATGTTCTACCCACACCACGCTTCAGCAGGATGGCCAGCAGACAACCCACCAGCAGATTATCAAATCGAGTGTCGAAGGCGCGATAGATATAGCTTTGACTCACATCAAAAACCAGGGCGAGAAGCGCTCGATGAATCCAGACGCATGCAATGAGGCAGACTGTCCCCCATGTCATGCGGACGAGGTCCTTGCGCCAGATCCAGAGCAGCGCCGGCCAAAGCAGATAGAACTGTTCCTCAATTGCCAGCGACCACGTGTGGCCGAAGGCGCTGACGTCTTGCGGGTTGATGGCGCCATAATAATCACTGACAAAGAAGAAGGCGGCCCACGTTGGTTTCCAGGCCATATGCTTTCCGAACACAAAGAGCAACACCACCGTCCCGATCCAATAGCCGTAAAAAGCCGGGAAAATTCGCAACGAGCGACGTTTGTAAAATTCGGAAACGGAAATGGTCCCGGTGCGCTCCTGCTCCGACAATAAAAGCCAGGTAATTAAAAACCCACTGAGAACAAAAAAGGTTGTTACTCCTGGATATTGGGCGAATCCAAAATGGTAACAAATGACTGCAAAAACGGAAATAACCCGAATTCCATCCAATGCCGGTATATGCTTTTGTCGCAATTTTTCCTGCAAAACCGAAAACGAACTCATAAACCGCAATGCTATCAAGCCTGCAGGTCACATAAAATCTTTTTGTTGAAAAAAGCTGTTGTCAACAGCCGAATTCACGGCTGCAGCGTGGTTTTCGAGAAAGGATTGAGATATTGATCGGCAAAAATAGGGCGCATTGCCGAACCAAGTCTTTAAAAATGGGTGAGGCGAGAGTCGCTCGCGGACGATTTTATTTTTACTTTTGGGCCAACGGGTGAAATGTAACAGTGACTTATGCGCACCTTTCAGAAAGGCCCCGGCAGAGGGATATTCTTTATCTCCCTTTTGCTCGCGACTGTTCTGTTTGGTTTCGCCGCCAAACGGGAACAAGAGGTCACGCGAAAAGCAATGAGCCCGGCACTGGTGCAGTTCATTAAACAGAAGCGCGCGCTCACGGAAGTATTGGCCGAGAAGCACCAGATCAAAACGCCCGGAGCGGTCTGGACATTCTTCAATGCCGCTGAACGCGGAGATTGGCTGGCCACGAGCAATCTTTACAGGGCCTTAACCGCGCATTCCGAAAATGGTGTGTCGGAATTACCGCGACCACTCGCGGCGCCACTCAAGGAAACCGTCGGCGCTTTCGAGCAATTCGAAACTTCCGAGGCGGAATTGCTCAAGAAATTTGCGGGTCAAATCATCGATGATCTACCAGCTGATAGCATTTATTTTGGAGGCACGGATGCAGGACGATTTGTGGTTTCCGCGTTTTGCCAATCACACACCCAGGGTCGCCCCTTCTTCACCGTGACGCAGAACGCCTTGGCCGACTGGACGTACCTTGATTATTTGCGCGACATCTATGGACGCAAGCTGTCCATCCCGACACCGGAAGAGGCGCAACAGGCCTTTCAGGATTATCTGCAGGACGCACAACGCAGACTCGCAAGCAAACAACTGAAAGAAGACGAAGAGATTTCGCTCGTGGAAGGAAAAGCGCAAGTCAGCGGAACGGTGGCCGTGATGCAAATTAATGAAAGGCTTTTAAAACGGTTGATCGAAAAGAATCCTTCGCACGAGGTTTTCATTGAGGAGAGTTTCCCGCTGGAATCTTTGAATGCGCGTTATCTTCCGCACGGGTTGGTTTTAAAGATCAGCCGCGAGCCAGTCGAACGTCTGCCCGATTCAGTGATCGAAAAGGATCATCAGTTCTGGACGGCGGAAGTTCGTTCCCTGATTGGGAGCAGCCTGAAAGAAGCGGCTTCCATCCCGCAACTCTGCGCGACCCTGGAAGCGATTTATGTTCGATCCGACGAAAGTGCTTTCGATGGCAATCGCGCCTACCTGAAGGATACCCAGGCACCTCAATACTTCTCGAAATGCCGCAGCAGCATCGCCAGGGTTTATCAATGGCGCAGTCAGAATGCGCGAAAGTCCGACGCAGCGGCGTTGATCAACGAGGCTGACTTCGCGCATCGGCAAGCGTACGCCCTGGCACCTTTCAACGCTGAAGAAGCGTGGCTATATAGCTCCTTTCTCCTGGAACAGAAACGCACGAATGACGCGAAAGCGATCCTGGCAACAACCTTGAAAATTAATCCGTCCAAATCGGAGGAATTCAACGCTCACTATTTTACCAACTCCCTCGCGAAGCTCCGAAAGAAGGCGCAGGAACTCGACGTGAAGACGCGCTAGGAGCAACCAAACACCACTCACAGTCGTGGTGCAATGGAATGATCCCGACTCAGTAAAGGCCTGGCTTGCTCAAGATTTTTTTTCGCGTCCGGGTAATGAGGTTCGAGCTCGAGCGCCTGTTCGAAGTGAGCCACAGCCTCACCTACCCGCTGCATCTTAAGCAGCGCGACACCAAGATTGTTGTGGGCTTCAACATAGT
>JAQGOU010000206.1 GCA_028293445.1 Verrucomicrobiales bacterium
TGAGCACAGAACGTAAAATTGCCCTCGCTGTGGTAGCCCATCCCGATGACATCGAATTCATGATGGCTGGCACCTTGTTGCTGCTGAAGAAAGCTGGTTACGAAACGCATTACATGAATGTGTCGCGTGGGAACTGCGGCAGCATCGAATACGATTCCGCCACGACGGCGCGCATCCGGTTGAAGGAGGGAAAGAAAGCCGCGGCGATTCTCGGCGCGCATTTTCATGGGCCGCTTTGCAACGATGTTGAAATTTTATACGAATTAAAAACGCTGCGCCGTCTGACTGCTGTCATCCGCGAAGTGAAGCCTTCGGTTCTTCTCACGCATTCACCGTCGGACTACATGGAAGACCACACGAATGTCTGTCGGCTCGCGGTCACTGCCGCGTTCAGTCGTGGTATGCCGAATTTAAAATCCATTCCGTCGCGTCCAACTGAAAGCTACGACTGCACGATTTATCACGGATTGCCCCACAGCTTGAGCGACCAACTTCGCCGCCGGATTATTCCAGGTGCATTCGTCAACACCGCGTCTGTGCACGAGACGAAGCTTGAAGCCTTGCGGGCGCATGAAAGTCAGCAGAACTGGCTCGATGCGAGTCAAAAGCTCAATTCCTATTTGCAGACGTGTGAAGACATCTCCCGTGCGGTCGGAAAACTTTCCAAAAAGTTTAAGCATGCGGAAGGATGGCGTCGCCATTTGCATTACGGATTCTGCGGGCCAGACACCGATCCGTTGCGGGATTTGGGTAAAGATTATCTTATCAACCAGGAATATGAGCGTAGGCTGGCGCAAGGAATCTGAGGAAACTCTGCGCTATTTATCACGGATGAAGAAATGCATCATATTTGTTCTCTTGCAGGTCGTTCTTGTTAGCAAAGGACTCGATCAGCCGACGAACTTTATGATCGGGAAATTTACATTCGAACGGCCGACCGCCTGGAAGTGGATTGATCCATCCCTCGCAAATGAACATGCGCGTATGTTGATCATGGATGAGGTGCTGAAAGAGAAGGCGATTGTTTCTTTCGAGTTGGTGATTGCCAACCCGGTTCCCTCCTTCCCCGATAAATGGGCGGAACCATATCTTACACAAAGTCCTCCTCCGAAAATCGTTTTGCAGACGAATACTGTGAACCAGTGCCGGGTCATCACTGTCGATATTTCCGGGACGAAAGTCGTGAACAAGGAACCGTCGACGAACCAGGCGACGCACGGCGTCATCATTTACCTCAAGGGAGAAGAAATTGGAGCGCGGATTTTGGGCGCTAAACCAATGGTTGATAAACTCAAGCCCGTTTTTACACAAATCATCAAAGAGGCTTTGAAACCGGAAGAAAGCCCCTAGAAGAAAACCGTTGCGCCTCGTTAATTGATTGGAACAAATTTACCTATGCCACGCAAAATCAGCTCGATCGCCCCAGACTGGTGGGATTACACCACGCTTGATACCGACGTCATCAAAGAAGTCGCGAAACTGACGCCGGAAAAACTACTGAAGCTGTCACGACCCGGTTTCAAAGTGGTGTTCTACGATACCCTGGAAGATTTTTATCTGGCCGAAGCGCTCGAATACATCCAGGCGTGGCAGCGTTCAACGGCTGATAATCCGGTCGGCATTTGCGGACCGATTGGGCCGACGGAACAATTGCCCCTCGTCGCACGCATCGTGAACGCGATCGGTTTGAAACTTCACTCCGGCCATTTCTGGGGTATGGACGAATGGTTTCTCGACGGCAAAGAAATGGCGCCGTCCCATCCGCTTTCGTTTGAAAAGGCTGACCGCGAAATGTGCTTCAATCGAATCGATAAGAAGCTCGTCATGGCGGATGCGAATTTGCATTTTCCAAAAGCGAACACCGCAGCTTACCAAAAAAGTTGGGACGGCGTGACGTGCGCGGTAATGCAGGGAGGGCAGGGGGACATCAAACATTGGGCGTTCAACGATCCGCTCAAGCGCGAAGGCAAATACAAAAACAATCCGCCGACGCCAGAAGAATATCGCAAGCTCACGACGCGTGTCGTCGATTTGCATCCGATTACCATCGCGCAAAACGCGCGCACGAGCGGTGGCGGGAACATCACCATGGTTCCGACCAAAGCGATCACTGTCGGACCGGTTGAAACCTGGAAATCTGAGAAGGTCTCCATTTGGCAGGCCGGCACGCATGATAATCCGTTTGGGCAACGGCTCACAGCGTTCATGATTTCCAAACGCATCCCGGATGCGTCAGTCCCGATGTCACTGCTGGCAGATCATCCGAATGTGCAGTTTAATTACTATCGCGGCGGGATCGGATCCTGCGCGGTGGAGATGCATTAAGCTGCGTGCACCATAGACTGGCACTTCGGCGGTGTAGGTATGCAGTCTAGGCATTGCTTTGCGGCGTGATGCGACTACACAGTGGATTACCTCCTTTCGGCGGGAAGGTAGCCTGCACACTTTGATTTCTCGCTCTGCAAGGCTGGAAATCTCACAACTACGCCAATGACAATGCTTTCAGTGGCAGGATTTCTGGAAAATGAGTCGCTAGAAGCCTTGTTGTGACCGGATTTCTGGAAAATGAGCCGCTAGAAGCCTTGTTGTGACCGGATTTCTAGAAAATGAGCCGTTAGAAGCCTTGTTGTGACCGGATTTCTAGAAAATGAGGCGCTAGAAGCCTTGTTGTGACTGGATTTCTGGAAAATGAGGCGCTAGAAGCCTTGTTGTGACTGGATTTCTGGAAAATGAGGCGCTAGAAGCCTTGGTATGACCGGTTTTCTGGAAAATGAGTCGCTAGAAGGCTTGCCACAACAATATTTTCTGAAGGTGGTTACCCACTAGAGCGTCCGATTCACTCCAGCTTTTTTATGACTCTATTGAATCGAATCTGCAGCGTCCTTTTCCCGACCTTCGCCGCAGCCTCCCTCGCCATCGCTGCAAATGCGGTGCCGAGGCCTTTTACTCCAGTGAAAGCGACGACCGCCCAATTCCGGTGCCTCGGTCGCACCACAGATCTCGGCCAGTTTGTTTTGCCCACCCAGATTGTCGCGGCGGATAAACCGCTTTTAAATGCTCCCATTCGTCTAGTCAGCGAGCCTGATATTTTTGCGTCGATCAAAGGTGCTGCGAAGGTTGTGGAGAAGAACGACAATCAAGCGCGCTGGGAGTGGAAGGGCGAATCGGCTGATGTTTCGATGGCTGCGAAAATGACCGCCGATTGCGATGGCTTCTGCTGGTACGAAATTCAACTGACTCCCAAACACGCGATCAAATTAAACGCGTTGCGCCTGGAGATCCCACGTGTCGCAGCGACAGCGCGTTACCTGCACACCTCGAGTTATGATTGGTCGAACGTTTCGCAAGGCTTGCCTGAACGGGGCGGAAAATGGGCGGACAAATTTACTCCCTACGTCTGGCTCGGGGATGAACAACGCGGTTTGGCGTGGTGCGCTGAGTCCGACCAGGGCTGGCAATTGAAAAATCCCGCACGCGCGATCAGCGTGGATACCACGAACGGCGTCGTTCTGTTTCAAGCAACGATGCTCGATCACGAGGAAACTGTTACCGCGCCAATTACTGTGCGCTTTGGACTGCAATCGAGCCCGGTGAAGACGGTCTCGTTTGCCTGGCGCGCAAAAGCCCGAATTCTTCATGACATTCATTATGACTCTGCGGTTGCGGGAGCAGATGGCCGCTGCGAACTGGACAAGCTTCGTGAAGGCGGTGCGAAGACCGTCGTCATTCATGATTCGTGGACCAAATACTTCGGGCAAATGGTTCCTGCGGATGCGGGGAAGTTCAAACAATTGATCGATGCGTGTCATCAACGCGGATTAAAACTGCTGGTTTATGTCGGCTATGGCATTGCGCGGACGGCGCCAGAGTTGCAGGGCAAACATGATGAATGGTCGGTGCTGCCGCTTATCCCATGGGATCCCGGTTACAAGCCGGAGACGCGCGGTTTCGACGCCACCTGTGCGCGGAGCGGTTGGAATGATTGGTTGGTCGCAGGAACGGAGAAACTGTTTTCCGACTACGATTTGGATGGATTGTATTTCGACGGCACGAGCGAGGGCTGGACGTGTCGCAATCAGTCGCATGGTTGCGGATGGAAAGATGCGCAAGGGAACGTGCACGCAGTATTTCCAATGCTCGCCGCTCGTAACCTGATGCGTCGTATCGCGGATGCCGTGCATCGTCACAAGTCCGACGCGATTCTCGACGCGCACATGTCTTCGAATCTAACGCTGCCGACACTTTCGTTCTGCGACAGCCTTTGGAACGGCGAACAATTTGAATCGCACACATCCGCAGAGAAATTCTCCGTGCCGCTGCATTTCTTCCGTACGGAATTCATGGGTTACGCGCACGGCATGGACATGGAGTTTCTTTGCTACGAAAACCGCCCGTTCACTTTCGACGAAGCGATTGCTCTCGCGTGGGTCCACGGAATTGAAGTGCGTCCTTACCCGGGAAATCTATCGCATGTCACGCCTGTTTGGCGCGCGCTGGATCACTTCGATATTACGACGGCAAAGTGGCAACCTTACTGGCTTGGCTCCGGTGTGAAGGCTGACCTTGAGAATGTAAAAGTCAGCGCCTGGACTCACAAAGGTAAGGCGCTGCTCTTTGCGAGTCACCTCGAGAGAAAGCCAGTGACGGCGCACCTTGATTTGGATCGAAAGGCTCTCGGCCTGAAGAATCGTTCTCTCGAAATCAAAGACGCTCTGAGCGGGGAGACGTTAGCCGTGAAAGATAATGCGATCGACCTGGCGTTTACCGGAATGAGCTTTCGGATACTGGAGATTTCCGGAAAGTAAAAATTATAAATCGAAAACCGCAGAAAGTGTTCTCTGCGGTTCTCACGTCGGGACGCTGTAATTATTTACTAATTACATCAGACCCTCGAGCCGCACCCGAAGGTTCCCGAATTCCACCGGCGACATATTGTTGCTGCGCCTCCGGAAGCCAGGCCTGGATTTGTTGGATGCGTTTGGAATCAACTGGATGATCGCTGAGAAGGCTCGGCGTTTTCGATCCACCACGTTGCTCGTTGTAAGCCGAGAACCGTTGCCAAAAATTAATAGCTTCCTTCGGATCAAATCCTGAGCGTGCCATATAAATCAGACCGATATGGTCCGCTTCTGATTCCTGAGCGCGGCTGTGAGGAAGTTGATATCCAACTTGCCCGCCCAGTCCATAGGCTGCGGAAACGGCGGTTTGAGTAATCGGTTTCGCATTTTGCGTGGCCGCACCGAGGATCTGTCCGCCGACCTGCATCGCCTGACTGGTGGCCATTCGTTCTGCACCGTGCCGCGAGATAGCGTGCGCAATTTCATGGGCAACGACCGTGGCCAAACCTGCGTCATCCTTTGCGATCGGCAAAATACCTTTGTAGATGCCGACCTTGCCGCCGGGTAAACAGAAGGCGTTCGCTTCCTCGCTATCAAACACGACAAATTCCCATTGCGCGTTGGGCATATCTTTACTGGCCACTGCGGCCAGTCGCTTCCCGACACGTTGCAGCATGGCGTTGGCGGCAGGATCGTGGCTGATCGGGACTTCCTGCTTCATTTTATCAAAGCTGGTGATTCCCAGTTGCAATTCCTCCTGCGGCGAAACCCCTGCCGTAAACTCCTTGCGGCCGGTGACGGGATTAGTGGTGCAGGCAGAAACCAGAAAGAGAGCGAGAGCTGCCGGCGCGAATATGGGAACGAAGCAATTTTTCATAAGCGAACCTCTGTTTAATAAAAACTAAGAGGAGGTGCGTCTTTTTCAATGAGGGGCCGCGAGGAAAAGAATCGCGGAAATCCCCGAGGAGCTTGAGCGTGCCGGGATGCTTGCAGAAAACCTGCGTTTGACTACTTACCCAAAGCCTGAGGAGCAGCGCCCTTGTCGTCCAGTTGGATGCGTTGGCCAAGACTCAACTCGATCGGTTTGTTGCTTCCAACTTGAACGAGGACGCTGGTATCTCGAATTTCTTTGCACACGATTCTGATCGAGGCGTCGCCGCCTTTGAGAAAACCGGATTCGCCTTCAGCGAGAGAAGAACCGGAGATCAAGGCATAACTTTTGCCATTCTCGCGGGTGACTCCATTTAAGCTCAAGCGGTAAAAGGGAAGGGCGGGCGCAGCTTTTTCGACGCGTTGCGTTTTTCTCGTGGGTGCAAAGGGATCCTTGCCTGTGCTTTCAAAGACGGACTTCGGACGGGCGTTTTCTGTCGATGCTTTCGCGGATTCAATCGCCGCAGCCGGGAAAACAGCGAGCACCAAAAGCGAGGCGAGAAGAAGTTTCATAGGCGTTCTCAGATGAAAGCAGGATTTCCCTGGTTTAGCAAGGACGTCGGCCCACGCGAATACGCCTCTTTTGACAATTTTCCTTTTTGCTGCCGCGTGGTTTTGTTTAATTGGTGCTTCGCATGAAAGTTAATCTCGCATACGGACAGGGGCACTTGACCATCGATCTGCCGGACGACCGCACCACGGTGATTGAGCCGTCGCATAATCCCGGGTTGCCGAACGAAAAGAAATCGGTGCTCGACGCGCTGTTAAATCCAATTGGCGCCAAGCCGCTACGCGAGACGATCAAGCCGACAGATAAGGTCTGTATCGCGTTTACTGATATCACCCGCGCGACGCCGAATGACCGCATCATTCCCTGGCTGCTGGAATATCTTTCCTTTGTCCCACGCGAGAACATTACGCTCCTGAACCAACTCGGCACGCATCGTCCGAATACGCAGGCGGAACTGGAGAAGATGCTCACGCCGGATGTCGTGAAGAATTATCGCGTGATCAATCACGAACCGGAGAACCACGCTGAACTCGTGCAATTCGGCACCACGCATGACGGCACGCCTGCGTTGATCAATCGTCATCTCGCTGGCGCGGATGTTCGGATCATTACTGGATTTATCGAGCCGCACTTCTTCGCCGGTTTCAGCGGTGGAATCAAAGGGATCATGCCCGGTTGCGCGGGGCTCGAGAGCGTCATGAGCAATCATGGCTATAAAAACATCGGCAGTCCGAAGGCGACCTTCGGGATCACGGACGGCAATCCGCTGTGGGAAGAACTTCGGAACATCGCGCTGCGCGTTGGGCAGAGCTTTCTCCTAAATGTGACATTGAATGAAACCCGGCAGATCACCGGCGTCTTTGCGGGCGACATCATCCAAGCGCACAAGGTGGGATTTGAATTTGTCCGCCGGTCCGCGATGCAAAAGGTGAAAAGTCCATTCGACATCGTGGTCACGACGAACAGTGGTTATCCGCTCGACATGAACTTGTATCAAGGGGTCAAAGGGATGAGTGCCGGAGCACGCATTCTGGAAGACAACGGTCTGATGATTCTTGCGTGCGAATGCAGCGAAGGCGTGCCCACGAACAGTCCGCTCGATAAACTGCTGCAAAGCGCAAAGAGTTCCGAAGAGATTCTCACGATGCTGTCGACGCCCGGCTTTGTTCGCCCTGAACAATGGCAGGCGCAAATCCAGGCGATCATTCAACGTCGTGCCAAGGTCTTGCTCTACAGCTCCCTGTCGGACGCGATCGTTCAGCAATGTTTTCTCACGCCGTGCAAAGATATTTCCACTGCCGTCAGAGCTGAATTGGATAAACGCGGGCCGAATGCGCGTGTGGCAGTCCTGCCGCAAGGGCCGCTGACGATTCCGTATCTGGGATGATCGGGGTTGGCGCGAGGAGCGATTTATTCGTCAGTTCGTTACGATTCCTGCAAAGCTGCCTTGAACGATTCTTGGCGACCTATATCTTTGACCGCATTGCAACAGGGTTAGGAACTCTGCACCAATTATGGCTACACAAAACTTCTTTACGGAAAGCACTGTCCCGTTATGAGCTTTCGCTTTGATTGGAATCAACTGTTGTCCGACAAACGGCAGGCCATGCCGTCGACCACATTGCCCTCTCCCGCGCCGGTAGCAACGCCGGTGCAGCGTCCGCCAGAGAATCTCGACACACGCACCGAATTCGAACGCGATTACGATCGTATTATTTTCTCGGCCCCGTTCCGGCGTCTCGCGCGCAAGACTCAGGTGCATCCTTTGGCAGAGATGGACCATATTCACAATCGGCTGACACACACGCTGGAAGTGGCGAGTGTTGGACGGTCTCTCGCCTACGCGGCCGGACGTCTCCTCAAGAGTCGCTGTGAGATGCCGCAGAAGCGGACCGCGGAGGATATTAACTGCATCGTGCAGTCCGCCTGCCTGGCACATGACATCGGCAATCCTCCCTTCGGTCACGCTGGCGAATTTGCCATGCGCGAATGGGCCAAAGCGCATTCGTCGGAACTGTTTGGCGGCGACATGGCGATGAAATTGCACGGCGTGGCACGCGATTGGTTGTTTTTTGAAGGAAACGCGCAAAGTTTCCGCATGGTGGCGAGACCGGATAATCGTGATCAAATTTATTTTCGTCTCACCTGCGCGTCGCTCGGCGCCATGATCAAATATCCGTGGGACTCGTGCGACAGCCGCGTCGATGTTGAGCACAAGTTCAGCGTCTTCTCGTCCGAGAAGAGCATTTTTGATAACGTTGTGCAGACCCTTGGATTACGTCGACCGGACGGCGAAGTGGTGCGTCATCCGTTATCCTTTCTATCGGAGGCGGCCGACGACATCTGCTATCGCATTGCTGACTTCGAAGATGCCGTGCAGATGCGTATTCTCGAGGAACAGGAAGTGCGGGACATCTTCAAAAAGATTGTTGGCGACGATAACGGACGCCCGCTCTCGGCAATGCGTGCCCGGACGATCGGTTGTTTAACCGATGCGGCGATTACGGCGTTTGAAACACATTACGACGAGATCATGACCGGGCAACGATCCTCGAAGCGCGATTTGAAATCGGATTTTCCTGAACACATTCAAGTGGCTTTGAAGACGATCAAAGACCGGTACGCCTTTATCTTCAGTCATCGACCCAAGGTGGCGATCGAATTGGGGGCTTATAATACGCTTGGCCGAATCCTCGGAACCTACTCACGTGCGGTCAAAGAACTGAGCATGAGCCGGAACTACGAAAAACTGAGCTTTGTACAGACGCGTTGTGTCGACCTCGCGTGGGGAGAGAAATATGTGCGGGAGAATCAAGACAGGGATTACAGTTGGTGGCTGGCGCAGGTTATGGATTTTGTTGCCGGCATGACGGACAATTACGCCATCCAGGTCTCCGGCGAAATCGGCGGACAATAAGCCAGCGGTGTTCTGAAGCGGCTTTTAAAGAGCGACGCTGACCGTTTCTTTACAAACAGGCCATTCGTCTCTAGGTTTTGCGGCACAATTTTAAATTTTCCCAACGTGTCATATAAATCATTGGATCAACTGACTCTCGACGAGTTCTCGAAACTCGTAAAAACCACCTTTCGCGTGCACGTGGATGCCAATCGCGTTACCGAACTGGTGTTGAGCTCGGTCGTTGTTCACACCCCGCCGACCACGGAGCACGAGACCTTTTCCTTGATGTTCGGTGGGCCAGTCGATCAACCCCTTGTGCAAAAGACATTCGACTTCGAGCATGCCGAGTTGGGAGCGTTTCAATTGTTTATTGTGCCCGTCGCACGCAAAGCCCAGGGTTTGGAATACGAAGCTCTCTTCAACCGGTTGAAACCAAAGTCGTAGAGCCAGAGTTTCTTCCATTTGCCTTGACCTTTCGCGACGGGCTTGTCTTACTAACAGAGCTTGAATCGATTTGGTTTGGACGGCAACGTCGAGCGGTTTATTTGGGAAACGATGAACGCGATTTCTAAGGCCCGATCGTTCTGAGCATTACAGCCAGAATTGAATGAACACACGCCGCCAGTTTCTTCTTGAATGCTCTAAGCTCGCTGCCGTCACCGTTGCGGTTGCTCCTTCCGTGATGCTTGCTGCGCCGGGTCGTTCGGATCCCATGGCTTTGGCGAACTTTCGCCGTTCGCTCCAGAGTGTTTTCCTTGCTCAGATGGATCCAACGACCAATGTGGAGTTGGAATTAATCCGCGTCCGGTTGTCCTCATTAGCCTCTTTAGGAAAACACCCGCTGAAGGCTCCCGATCGTCACAATGAGCGGTTTTCTTTATTGTTCCGCGGTCCGTTGAATGGAGTGCTCGACCAAAACACCTATACCTTTGAACATAAAAATATGGGAACGTTTCCGATGTTTATTGTTCCAATGAAGTCCCAAGACAAACAGTATCAATATTACGAGGCTGTTTTTAATCGTTTGAACAAAGGGGTGAAGGTCTAGATTTGGATTAGCGGGGTGGACTAGAATTTATTACTCACACTTATGGCAGAACCTTTCCTTTCAGAAATCAGGATCATGAGCTTCGTATTCCCGCCGAAGGGATGGGCGCTCTGCAATGGACAACTGCTCCCGATCAATCAGAATCAGCCTTTGTTCTCTCTACTGGGCACCACCTTTGGTGGAGATGGCCGCGTCAATTTTGCCTTGCCGGATTTGCGCGCACGGACCCCGATTCATGTCGGCAGCGGCCATACGCTAGGTGAGCGCGGTGGGGAACAGGCTCACACGATCTCGATTGCGGAGTTGCCAATGCATTCGCATGTGGTGAATGCATCGACCTCTGTTGGAAACACAGCATTTGGTGCTGGTTCAGTCTTGGCTGCAGCTGGGAACGTTTATGGTGCGCCGATTAATCTGACTACGTTGCATGCATCAACCGTAAGTAATACCGGTGGCAGTCAGGCTCATCTGAACATGCAACCCTTTTTGATCCTGACCTTCTGCATTGCCTTGCAAGGGATTTTTCCTTCACCAACTTAAATTTACTTTTTATGGCACAACCTTACGTTGGTGAAATTCGAATGTTCGCGGGCAACTTTGCGCCCGCAGGCTGGATGTTCTGCGAGGGCCAGTTACTGCCGATTTCGGAATACGAAACTCTTTTTAATTTGATTGGCACGACCTACGGCGGCGATGGTCAGAGCACGTTCGCGCTGCCGGATTTACGAGGCCGGATTCCAGTTCACCAGGGAAACGGTTTTATCCTTGCAGAGACGGGCGGTGCCGAGCAAATCACTTTGACTGTGAACCAGATTCCCTCGCATGGTCATCCGTTTTTGGCTTCAACCAGCGCGGGCACTGAGAATAACCCGGCGGGCAACGTCGTTGCCTCGTCTTCTTCGGTGACTTTGTTCGTCGGTGATACCACCGACATAGATATGTCAGCGTCGGCGATTGGACTTCTGGGAGGCAGCCAGCCGCACACCAATTTCCAGCCCTATTTGTGCGTGGATTTTATCATCTCTTTATTCGGTATTTTCCCAAGTCCAACCTGAGTAATTTTTATGGATCCATTTGTCGCTGAAATTCGTATTTTCCCCTTCAACTTTGCGCCCAAGGGTTGGGCCTGGTGCGACGGACAGCTTTTGCCGTTGTCGCAAAACACGGCGCTGTTCTCCCTTCTCGGGACAACCTATGGTGGCGATGGTAAATCAAACTTTGCGTTGCCGGATCTGCAGGGCCGCGCGCCGATGCACCCGGGGCAGGGGCCGGGCCTTTCGCTTCACGACTTAGGGGAAACCGGGGGATCGGAAACCGTAACGTTGTTGGAATCGGAAATGCCATCACATCCCCATACCTTGAGGACGCACAATTCCGATCAGGCGGATGCCCAGAATCCTTCCGCTTCCACGTCCCTCGCTCAGTCTGCCAATGGCTTCGCTTATCAGTCCACAGTCAATCAGAATCTAACGACGCTCGCAGACAATGCTTTGGTGCCCGCTGGCAGCGACCAACCGCATAACAACATGATGCCGTATCTCACGTTTTACTTTTGCATCGCGATGCAAGGCGTTTTTCCCCCGCGCCCGTAACGCCGTTGGTCTGTTTTTTGTTTTGGCGAGATGAAAGAATCTGTTCTCCTCCGGCCTGCCTTGGAGAAGGACGAATCGCTTCTCTTCCAGGTTTACTTCAGCACCCGCGAAGCGGAGTTGGCCCTGACCGATTGGGATCAGCAACAAAAGCACGCGTTTGTCCTCCATCAGTTCACCGCCCAAAATCAACATTACCAAACCCGCTATCCAGGGGCAGAGTTGCAGGTCATCGAGTTTAAAGGTGAAGCAGTGGGACGCCTCTATACGCACGAATTTCCCGATCGCATTCACATCATGGACATCACGCTCCTCCCTGGGGCTCGTAAACAGGGAATCGGCCGGTTTTTGCTCGAGCAACTCCAGTCCCGGGCTCAACAGCAAAACAAGCGTGTCACCATTTACGTGGAAAATTACAATCCGGCCAAACGGCTCTATGAACGGTTGGGTTTTACCAGGAAAGCCTCGGAAGGGGAGGTTTACGACTTCATGGAATGGAACCCGGAAACCAAAGATGAATGAGATATCCAGCTTTGTTGGTTGCCGACTTGCGTCGGCGGGCGCGCCCTCTTCGATAGCCTTGAGTATATTCTGCTGATTGATAATGACGTCAGTACAGGGCAAGCCATTCTTGCGACGATTCAATTATTTCGAATCGATGGCGCGTTAGGTAGTTGGCAGCGATGACGTCCACGTTACCTCCACGCCCTCTCCATACTCTGCCTGATGTGTTCGAAGTTCTGAGTATATTCTCCACGCACGCCGTTAAACATCACTGGATTCTTGAATGTCTTCTGCATGGTCAGCGACGTGGGTGGAATCGCGTCCTCACCCCTGTTTGTCCGGCTTAATACGTCACAATGGTGGAACAATGGGTCTTTTGTCCCGGCACAAAGGGGCGTTTGAAATTGCAAAATGATTCAAAACCCGTATTATGCCGACAATCCGTTCATGCCTGTCCGCTTCATCCATCACTATGAAATTCATTACCAAAAACTCCTTACTGACTGCCATTGCCTCCGGCATCCTGCTCGTGTCCGCAGTCATGTCCCATGCTCAAACCCAGGTCTATTCTGAAAACTTCGAAGTTGACCATCGTAACGATGGTACTTGGGTAACGAATTCGACAGCCGCTGGTTTGAACCCGGTTAATCTTTTCTTCGACTACAGCACGGTCGGGATTCCTTCCGCGCCTCATTCGGTTGGAGGGTCGACCCATGGATTGAAGATGCAGGCCAACTTAACGAATGGGATAACGGGTGTATTTCCGTCGGGTGTAAGTGTTTCGCCAAACGGTTTTAGTATCACGGAAAACTTCGAGATGCGCTGGGATTGGTGGTTGAATTACAATGGGCCGCTGAATGGTGGTGGCAATGGCTCAACCCAAATCGGCGGCGCGGGATTCGGAACCGCAGGCACTTCGCCTCAAGTGGCTGGAGCCACTTTTGATTCGGTGGTCATGGGCGCGAGCGGCGATGGGACGGGCACAGGGGCCGACTATCGCGTGTACAGCTCGGCGCACTCAATCAGTTATCAGGATGCCGATCGGGTGATCACAGGAGATGCGACGTCGCCTTTCGTCTATTTCGCTGGAACACGCCAAAACAACGGCGCGAGCGGTTCCACTTATTACATGACCAATTTTCCATCCGTCGCCGCTCCTGCGGCCCAGACGAGCCTTTACCCGCAGCAGACTGGTGTCACCCAGTCCGGCTCGCAAGGATTCGCCTGGCACGATGTTTCCCTCAAGAAAGTGGCGACGCGAATCACTTACACCATTGATGGTCATTTGATCGCGACGGCTGATACGACGGATGTCGGCACGTTGGGCGGTTTTAATATTTTGTTCACCCATTTCGATATCAACGCGGGTCCTTCCACTGACCCGAACGCACAGTTTCTGGCTTTTAGTTTGTTTGACAACGTGCGGATCACGAATTTCCCAACCGTCGTCACAGTGGCAGCGGCTACCCCGACGGCGTCGGAAACAGGTCCAACACAGGGAATGTTTACGCTGACACGAACCTCCTCCACCGGGACGCCTTTGACGGTTAATTACACGATGAGCGGCACTGCGAGTAACGGGCTTGATTACACTGCGCTTTCGGGTTCCGTCACCTTTAGTGCAACGGAAACGACGACAAACATTTTCGTTACGCCTGTGGACGATGGAATTTCTGAATTGCCCGAGACGGTGGTCTTAACTCTCGTCGATGGCCCAGGATACGTTTCCGCCGGAAGTGCGACGGTGACGATTTCTGACAATGACATCCCGACGATCGACATCTCGGTGGTACAAAATTCCATGTACGAACGGCTCGTCGGAGACTACGCCAAATTTCGCCTGACGCGCCGCGGAAATCTGGATGCCAGCACCTTTGATGTAAATATTTCCTACGGCGGCAGTGCTTCAGCGGGCGTGGATTACACTCCGGTTTCGACTGTCACCGTCGATCCTGGCGTTGCCACGGTTACGTTTGACGTTCATCCGATTGATAACGCGAGCGTAAACGCGGAGCGGATCGTGTCGCCAGCTGTGACGACGGGCACTGGATATGCCGTTGGATCCAATGCCCTGGCGAATGCCAGGATTATCGATGATGAATCTCCAGCGGAAACTGTGCTTTGGTCCGACAGTCTGCAAACCAATAGCTCTCCAAATTGGAACATCCTATTCGGCGCGGTCAATCCGGACACGTTGGATTACACTGCGACGTGGGAGTTTGATTACAACACTCTGGCCCCTGCAGCTCCGCATTCCGGCACAGACACGCATGGTCTGCGGTTGACGGTGAACAAATCGGCGACCGCCGCAGCAGGCGTCAATCTTTACCCCATTGGCCAAAGCTTCAGCGGGGATTACGCGTTCCGATTCGATATGTATTTGCTCGAAGGAAGCTCGGCGGCGAGTGAACACTGCATGTTCGGCATCAACCATTCCGGCACAAAGACTAATTGGTTTCGTAACGCTGGAGTGGTGGGTGGAAGTTTTGACGGACTTTTTTATTCCGTGGAATCAGATGGCGCGGCGCAATTCGTGGGCGATTACGTGCTGAGTAGTTCAGGAGTCATTACGACGAATCCGACCGCATTGATCTTCACCAATGCTTCAGCGCTGACGAACACGTTTAAGACCCCGCCGTGGACTGCGGCGCTCGGCACCGGCGGCGTGCCGGCGAACCTTGGATCCAGCGGCACCCCAAGCTGGGCCGATGTGGAGATCCGGCAACTGGGGAACATCGTGACTCTCAGCATTGATAAAACAGTGATCCTGACTTACACCAACGCGACCGCGTTTAAGAGTGGCAATGTTATGCTCGGATACAATGATGCCTTTGACTCTGTTGGTTCCGCGGATGCGTCGGTAATTTTTGCGAATGCGCGGGTGATTAGCCTGGCCACTCCGACCATCAGCAATATTCAACTGAACGGAAGTGATGTGCAGATAAACTTCACAGGCAATGCCGCGGATGTCCCCGGACAGTTTGTTTTGCAAAGCGCGGCGCTGGTGACAGGGCCTTATGCGGACGTTAATTCCACGATGACGGCACCGAGCGCAGGAACACTTCGCGCGACAATACCCCGCAATGGCGGCGCTCAGTTCTATCGCATCAAACGAATCTTTTAGTTGAGGGTGCAAAGAGTGTTGGGGTGCCCCGCTTGCGTATTACTCGCCAGGGTATGCGCTTAGCGGGGGCGGCTGAGAGTCGCGTTCGCGTCAGAGCTGGATAATTTGCACCGCTCGCGAATGCTATCCGTGGTAAAGCAATTCGATCGTTCCGGCTGGAATGTGCGCATCTTGACACTGCTACGGCGGATCGCGGCTGTGTAGGGGTGGGGGACCAGCCGCAGACGCCAACCAAGGATTTGGTTTTTATTACCAAGGAACGCTTTTGGCAAAATTGAAAGCGAAGGTTTAGTGGACGTTTTCTCCCTCATCCTTAATCCCTCTCCCGCTGGGCGAGGGAAAGCAGATATCCGCGTTTTTTGAAAACTAAACCTTTCGGCGAATGACGTTTTGGGCGTGGAAAGAAGCAAATAGGCGGCGAAAACATTTCCCTCTCCCAGCGGGAGAGGGATTAAGGGTGAGGGAGAAAACGCTGGCATACCGACGATTGGATTCATGGACGAAGCTGGTTCCTTGGCAGCGTGTGAAAAGAGAGAAAAGCAACCGAAGTTCAAAGCGTATTTGGAATATCAACGTGCTGCGGCTGATGCCCCCACCCCTCACACAGCCGCGCTCCGTAGTAGTGTCAAGATGCACCCGGCTGGAATCTCAACTGCAAATCAAGGTTGCTGAATGATTTGGAGTGTCAGATACTCCTCCGCGTAACCCCCTTTGAGAAGATGCTGAGCAGGCTATTCAACCTACTGCTCACCCGAAGTCTTTGGATTTCCGAAATGCGAATTACGATTCTTTACAAAGATTCCCGCCGAACCACCACAACTCAATCCCCAAGCGAAAAAGAAAATGAAAACTGATAAACAAAAATTCATCAAACATTCGGCGCTAGCTTGCAGCGCCGTCGCGGCCGCGATTTCGGCTAACGGCAGCGCTGACTATGGTCCCGCGATCTGGCGGCCGACTTGTTCCACACATTATTACACCGGCTACACGGCGAGGCAGGTTTATGTCATTCACGACATGGAAGGTTATTACGCAAGCACGATCTCTTATCTGCAAGGCTGTAACAACAGTGTCAGTGTCCACTACTGTGCGAATGGGAAGCAGGATACGACGAGCGACATGCCGGCCGGTGAGATTACGCAGATGGTGCTCGATGCCAATTCCGCCTGGACGGCCGGTTGTTGGAATCGTTATGCAGAACAAACGGAGCATGAAGGATTCGTCAGCAATCCGGCGTGGTACACCGAAGCGATGTATCAATCTTCCTCGGCCCTGACCTTATC
>JAQGOU010000235.1 GCA_028293445.1 Verrucomicrobiales bacterium
TGGCCGGTATAATGACGGCACGGTGACGATGCGAATTTATGACTATGGAACACCCTGTGAGATGATTAAGCAGAAAGAACTGACCTCCCAGGAGGTTGAGGACCTGTCGGCTCAACTCGCTGCAGCAAAAGCTAAAGCAAAAAGTGAGGCTGACGCGAAGGCGCTGAAGTTCAACCTGGATTCTGCAGAGCGCGGCGAAGCTTATGGGCAGTATCGAATGGGAATGCGTTATCTCACGGGCGAGGGTGTCCCGCAGGATCGGCTAAAGGCTCGTGAGTGGTTCGCCAAGGCTGCAGAGCAGGGGCACACCCAGGCGAAAGATGAGCTTGGGAAAATACCCGCTTCGACCGCGCCGTAGTTGCAATGGGAGTAGCGATAGATTTGGGGATAACTTTGGATTGTTGCGGCTCTCACGGAGCGCGGCTCCCGAAAGCGGGCATCCTCGTGCAAAAGGAAAGATTTCAGTCGTTGCGTGCTGCGGTTTGCCAACACCACTTCTCACCAACAGATTTCCTTTCGGTCCTCAAAGAATTTTCCCGTGAGCTTTTGCTCAGCTTCAGTCGCAAGCCACACTGCTGTATCGGCACCTTCTTCCACGGAGCGAGGGGCAGTTGATCCGCCCATGTCAGTTCGGACCCATCCGGGGGACATCGAGTTCACGGTAATTCCATGTTCCTTCAACGCTTCCGAAAGCATGATCGTGACCCCATTCAGGGCCAGCTTGGAAAGGCAGTAGCTCGGCACGTTGGCAGAGAGGCCATCCAGCTGACCGTAGCCGCTCGAAAGATTGATCACTCGTGCAGCCGGAGATGTTTTGAGATACGGCAGAAAAGCCTGAGTCATTTCCAGCGCCCCAAATGTGTTCGTTTGGAAAGTACTCACCATCTGCTCGCGTGAAAGGGTGAGGATCGAGATGCCTTCGTCCGGGTAGATTCCGGCGTTGTTGATCAGCACGTCCAGTTGACCGATCGAACTGAACCTTGAAGCTGCCAACGCAATACTCTTCGAATCGCTGACATCGACAACCAAGAGCGAGACTTTCCCAGCCCGCTCCAGTTCGCGCACCGCCTTCTGGCCGTGTTGCTCCGAACGCGCACCGATGACGACGTGGAATCCGCGAGCGGCAAGTTGGCGTGCGGTTTCAAATCCGATGCCGCGATTTGCTCCGGTGATTAAGACGGTCTTCATACATTAGCCGCGGATTTCGTCGCCAATGGCGCGGCATATTGTTCGTCGGTAACTTTTTCCATCCACTCCACCACCTTACCATCAAGTGCCTCTTGAATGGCAATGTGCGTCATCGCGGTCGTTGGCGCGGCGCCGTGCCAGTGTTTGAGCCCCGGCGGGAACCAGACCACATCACCAGGACGGATCTCCTCAATGGGACCGCCCTCTTGCTGGGCTCGGCCGACACCAGCGGTGACGATGAGTGTCTGCCCGAGTGGATGCGTGTGCCATGCGGTGCGTGCGCCGGGTTCAAACGTGACACTGGCACCCGCGGCGCGTGCGGGAGCATTTGCTTGAAACAGCGGATCGATTCGCACTGTCCCCGTGAACCAATCGGCGGGGCCTTTGCTGGACGGTTGTGAGCCATTTCTTGTGATTTGCATAATAGAATCGTGATGTTCACTTGGGTTTTTGTTTACCTCTGCTCGAGCGGTCATCGAGATCGCCATGCCTCCTGCGGAAGCCGCGAGTTGGACAAATCGGCGCCGTGATATTTCGGTGTTCATAACCGCTCCTTTGTCGGCAAAGTCCTCCGGTGTGTCCAAATCGAAAGTCGCTTCAGGAAGATCGATGGGCAACACACGATCAGAGTAGCGTTGCAGGAGATTTTTCGCTCCACCTTGGCCTTCGATGTTCAGCAGTTCCTCGAAGTAGAACCGGGAGATGAGCGCCGGTGTTCCGAGATGGCCTGAGTAGAATGCTGCGACCAACTCTGAACCACATTGCCTGTGAGCTGTCGTGAGTTTCCGAAGAGAGGTTCCGGTGACGTTCGGTTGATCAGCGAGGAACAAAACCACCGCTTGCGCCTCGGAATCGGTCGCCAGCAAGGTTCTCAAACCGCAACGGATAGAGGAGGACATTCCCGTCCTCCAGTCGTGATTGACGGTAATCTCTAGTGGCAATCCATTTAACTCTGGCGCAATCAACTCTGCGTTTGCACCCAGGACCACAACAACAGGTTGGCATCCGGAATCGAGGGCATGTTCGGCGGCACGACGAATGAGCGAGACACCGTGGAATCGGAGAAGCTGCTTGGGAGTGCCCATACGCACGGACGCTCCCGCAGCGAGGATAACGATGCCGATTTTTCCGCCACGCTTTGACCCTGCGTCATTCATGAGTCGTGAAAATTACTTTACCGCAAATCCTTAGCTGCTCAGGACTGCAACGTTCGGTTGCCGTTCGCGGATTGGTTTAGCGTTGCGTCCGTTCAGCACGGAAAGGATTTCGGCCATGATCGACAAACCAATTTCCTCGGGAGTTTTTGCGCCGATGTCGAGTCCCACCGGACCGCGAAGGCTTTGCACGAATTCCTCTGAAATCAAAACGCCGTTCTCTTTCAACGCATTCAGCATTCGCTCCTGTCGGCGCTTGGGCCCGAGTGTTCCCACGTAGTTCAAGGGTCGGGAACTCAGTGCTGACAATGTTTCCTGGTCCCGTTCGAAGTGATGATTCATCACTACTGCAACCGTCCGATCGTCGAACTGAATTTGTGACAACGCCTCTGCGGAAGAACAGAGCAAAACAGAATCAGCTTCGTGAAACAATCGACGGGAAGAGAGTCGCTGACGCGGGTCCACCACTGTCACACGAAAGCCAACCTCTTTGCCCATTCGAATCAGGGGAATCACATCCAGCCATCCACCAAAAATGACGAGATGCACAGGCGGCAACAACTGTTGAATGAAAACAGGCTCTCCTCCGTGCGCGTCTATTAAACAGGTCTTGTCGGGCTCAACGGCATGAAGATTCAGAATAGAGGCTAAGTGTTCGCTGCCGACCCATCGTCCTGCGCTGAAGAATGCATGTTCGTTGGGTCGCTCCGCTTGTTCCTGATTTCCAACCGATGTGGCTATCGCGCCAGGCTGTCGGTTTCGATGACAGCACTGGGCGGCGCTCACAAAGCTGTCCTTGAATTCTTTCGTCACGGGTTCGATGAAAACATCAATAATCCCGTTACAGCCCAAGCCCGTTCCAAACACGATGTCATCATCCGAAGTGGAATCGTAACGAACGATACGAGGCTGGCTGGATTGCAAGGCGCGGCGGGCGTGATCCATGACGTCCGATTCGAGGCAGCCTCCACTGACCATTCCCCAGGACGCTCCATCGAGTGTCAGGAGCATGCGCGCTCCGGGCCGTCGATAAGCCGAGCCTTCCACGTTGATGACAGTTGCCAGGGCGCAAGGTTCATCACCGAGCTGCTGTAGCGCCGTGCAGATTTCCAATAATTCTTTCACAAAATATTTTCATCAACCTTGCGCTGAATCGCTCACACCATTTCTGGAAGCTTATCCAGTAGCTTGTCGAGGGTGATGGGGTAATCGCGCACGCGTATCCCAGTGGCGTTGTAGATCGCGTTTGCGACCGCAGCGGCGACACCACAGATGCCGAGCTCTGCCACGCCCTTGGCTTTCATGGGCGATGAAGTGGGATCGGTCTCGTCGAGGAAGATTGCCTCCAGATGAGGAATGTCGGCGTGAACCGGAACTTCATACGTGGCGAGATCATGGTTGACGAAGAATCCGTGTCGCTTGTCGACGACGAGTCCCTCCATGAGCGCCGCGCCCGCGCCCATCGTCATCGCGCCGATGACCTGGCTGCGCGCCATCTTCGGATTGAGGATGCGGCCCGCGGCACAGACGGCGAGCATGCGGCGCAAGCGCGTCTCTCCGGTGGCGGCATTAACTCCGACTTCCACAAAATGTGCGCCAAACGTAGATTGCTGAAACTGCTTATCGAGGTCGCCATATTCGATGAAGTCTTCGGCGACCAGGCCCTTATCGCCCGCGGCCTCGGCCAGTGTGATGGTGCGATTACCCGATCGCACCTGGCCATCCGTGAACGTGGCGTCGCTCGCATTGAACCCGGCTTTTTGCGCGATGGCTTCGCGCAACTTCATGCAAGCGGCATAGACGCCTGCTGTCGAGTTGTTGCCGCCCCACTGTCCGCCTGAGCCGCACGACACCGGGAAACTCGAATCTCCCAATCGCACCACGACCTTGTCCAGCGGCACGCCCATCATCTCGGCGGCGGTCTGAGCGATGATCGTGTAGCTGCCAGTGCCGATGTCAGTCATGTCCGTTTCGACAGTCACGATGCCGCGATTGTCGAGCCGGACGCGTGCGGCAGATTTCGTCACCAAATTGTTTCGAAACGCAGCGGCGACGCCGATGCCGATCAGCCAATGTCCGTCGCGTGTTTTGCCGGGAGTGGGATTCCGCTTGTTCCAGCCGAAGCGTTTTGCGCCCGTGCGGAAGCACTCGGTCAACTGGCGCTGAGAGAAGGGAGGATGAGGATTGTGCTTTTCCTCCGGTGCTTTCGACTGCGGATCGGAGGAAGGGGGCTTGGCCGGATTGTCCGGCACGACCTGCGTGTCGTTGAGGATGCGGAACTCAATCGGATCAAGGCCAAGTTTCTCCGCCATCTCATCCATGGCGATCTCCAGAGCCATCATCCCCGACGCCTCGCCGGGAGCGCGCATCGCATTTGCTTCCGTGAGGTCGAGCACGGCGAGTCGCATGGCGGTCATGCGGTTGGCACCGGCATAGAGCTGGCGGGTCTGACTAACGGCCGTTTCAGGTCCTCCATCCGGCAGATCGCCGGACCAGCTCTCATGGGCGATGGCCGTGAGCTTGCCCTCTTTTGTCGCGCCTAAGCGAATACGCTGAATCGTCGCCGCCCGGTGCGTGGTGTTGTTCATCATCAGGGCTCGTTGCAACGCGACCTTAACCGGACGTTTCGCCGCGCGGGCACCGAGTGCGGCGAGGAGGACGTCGGCGCGCAGGAATAGCTTTCCGCCGAAACCGCCGCCGATATACGGCGAAATGAAGCGGACATTTTCCTTTGGAATACCAAGGGTCTTCGCCATATCGCGGACGCCCCACGCGATCATCTGGTTTGAAGTCCAGACGGTCAGCTTGTCTCCTTTCCAAACGGCGATCGAGGCGTGTGGCTCCATCATGCAATGCGACTGATCGGGCGTGGTGTAGGTCGCCTCGAATTTAACGGGCGCGGAAGCGAATGCGCCAGCGAAGTTGCCGACCGAGGTATCCGGTGGGCCGCCGAATCCGGGTTTTGGTTTGATGCCAGAATCCTTCGCGGCCGCGAGATCGAAACTGCCTTTGGCCCGCTCATACTTCACTTGAACGAGCTGCGCGGCGGCGCGCGCCTGCTCGAACGTCTCGGCGACAACAACCCCGATCGCCTGGTGATAGTGCTGAATCTCCGGTCCTCCGAGCAGCTTCGCGGTGTTTAATTCGCCCTTGCCGAGTTTGCCGGCATTGTCAGCGGTGACGATGGCGAGCACACCGGGTGCGGCCTTGGCTTCGTTGAGATTGATGGACGTGATGCGGCCCTTAGCGATCGCCGAACCGATGACATAGCCATACGCCGTGTCGGGCGCGACATCATGATGCTCATACGCATATTTCGCCGTGCCGGTCGTCTTGAGCGGGCCGTCGATTCGATCGACCGGCTTTCCGACAACCTTCAATTGGTCGATTGGATTGGTCTTGGCCGGAGTATCGAATTTCATGGTTGCGCTCCTTTCGCTTCCGCGAGAACCGAGGCCAGCGCACGTTCGACGAGCTTGAGCTTGAACGCGTTCTCGGCGGTCGGCTTGGCGTCCGCCAGCAATCGGGCCGTAACCGCTTTTGCCCCTCGCGGCATCTCCGCCTCTGCGGCTTCGACGCGCCACGGCTTGTGCGCCACTCCACCCAAGGCGACGCGCCCGGTCCCGTCGCGTTGCACGATGGCGGCGACGGAGATCAGCGCGAAAGCATACGACGCGCGGTCGCGCACCTTGCGATAAATTTGTGCGCCGCCAATCGGCTTGGGCAACGTCACCGCGGTAATGAGTTCGCCAGACATCAGCACCGTATCGATCTGCGGCTTGTCACCGGGCAGTCGATGGAATTCTGCGATGGCAATCTTCCTCGTCGCCCCATCGGGCCGGATTGTTTCTACCGTCGCGTCGAGTACACGCAAGGCCACGGCCATATCACTTGGATGAGTTGCAATGCAGGCGTCACTCACTCCGACGACAGCATGTTGTCGACTGTAGCCGCCGATCGCGCCACAGCCGCTGCCGGGTGTGCGTTTATTGCACGGCTGATTCGTGTCGTAGAAATAAGGGCACCGCGTCCGCTGCAGTAGATTGCCGGCGGTGGTGGCCATGTTGCGCAATTGACCGGTGGCGCCAGCCACGAGAGCGCGGGCGAGCACGCCATAGTCGCGCCGAATGCGTTCATCGGCGGAAAGATCTGTGTTACGAACTAGGGCGCCAATGCGGACCCCGCCATCCTCCGTCGGTTCGATTTTATCGAGTCCCAGTCCGTTCACGTCAATGAGATGCGTCGGCGTTTCGATCTCAAGCTTCATCAAGTCGAGCAGATTCGTTCCGCCGGCGACGAACCTTGAGCCCGGATTCCTCGAAGCCGCGGCCGCCGCGTCGGCGGGCGTTTTCGCGCGTTCAAAGGTGAATGGTCTCATGCGTTCCTCCCCGCGACCTCGGTGATCGCCTCGGCAATGTTGGAATAGGCCCCGCAACGGCAGATGTTGCCGCTCATGCGCTCGCGCAGTTCCTCGGGAGTCAGTCGCGGTCGGGCATTGAGATCGGCGGTCGCATGGCTCGGAATGCCTGCTTTGATTTCACCCAGCATCGCCACGGCCGAACAGATTTGACCGGAGGTGCAATAGCCGCATTGGTAACCATCGCATTTCACGAAAGCGGCCTGCATCGGGTGCAGCTTGTCCGGGGTGCCCAAACCCTCAATGGTCGTGATGTTGTCGCCCTCGTGCATCACAGCCAGCGTCAGGCAGGAATTGATCCTTCGCCCTCCGGCAATGACGGTGCACGCGCCGCACTGGCCTTGATCGCAACCCTTCTTCGTACCCGTCAACTGCAGATGCTCACGCAACGCATCGAGCAGTGTGGTTCGTGTATCAACCTCGAGTTCGTGGACCTTGCCGTTAACCTTGAAGGACACCTTCGTCGTGAGTGCTTGCTGAGCTCTTGATTCGACGGCCACAGGCGTTTGTGCGGGGGCGACGGGAGGTAATACCGTCAGCACGACGGCGGCGCTGCTGGTAATCAAAAACTCGCGCCGCGTGATGTCGTTACTTCCCTCTGAAATATTACCATCGTCGGTGTCTCCTGGAGAGACTTCGGACTTTTGAGGATTTTGCATGTGCTTTCCTTCAGTCACGGTTGACCCACCGAATTGTCCCCAACGAGTGATGGCGGCCAATTCCTGGTTAGCGAAATACAATCCCGGGGTTAACGATTAAATTTTGTCGGCACGCTCCGTGCGCCGATTTTATTTTGCCGAAACCTAAAAGGGGCAGGGCGGGCACACAATGAGGGGAGAGCTGTTATTCCATTTGCGGAAAAATCCCAGCGATACACCGTGCATTGAAGGCCTGAAGGGCTGCGATAAATGCAACCTATCCCGTAATCGTTATCGCACCCCGTTGGGGCGCATGAATTGGATATGACTGTATGTAACCCGGCCCGATGGGCCACCGCCGTTTAGTTAAGGTTTGAGGTTTACGCGGTAGTCTTCAATCGAAATGACATGCGCGGCCGCCATCGGACGATTTTATCGCTGCTGGGGCGAAAACAAGCGCTTCCGCGGGCGTTCAACATTGCTTCGTCCAATCGAACTTTGCTAACGTTGACAGCCAATGAGGTTTAGATTCCCCGCACTCTGGCTGGTTGCGTTCTCAGGCGTTCTTATTTTCAGTTCTTCTTCGCGCGCCGCGATTACGGTGTTGCGGCATTATCGGCTTGGGGATGCTGATTCCGGCGCCGTTGCTGGAGTTGCGGCCACGAACTCATTGGACTCGCAGGTCAGCAACGGCACGAATTATCTGACCATTGCCGGGTCGCCGGTTTATTCGGCCGACACTGGCTACTTCTCCAGTGCGAGGTCCCTTCAATTTTCGGGAACCAATTTCGGCACCGCCACCGTCGTCTCCAATCTGACGGACAACTTCGGCGTAGAAGCCTGGGTGAAAACGACGGTCAATGCCGGCAGCCATTTCGTTGTCTATAATGGTAACACCGCCAGCAACGGCTGGGGCATCGTTCAAAACGGCAGTGGCAATGTCTGGTCCGTCCTTTTTGGTGGTCAAACGGTTTTTGGTTCAGTTCCCGTGACCGCGAATCAATGGACGCATCTGGCGCTCGTGCGCAGCAACGGCTTGGCAACGCTTTATGTCAATGGCGCGGTGCGGGCCACCGACACCAACGCACCCGTTGCCGCTGGCGGTGCGCTGGCCGTGGGAGCTCCGCCACAGGATACTTCAGCTGAGACCTGGCAAGGCTGGATTGATGAGGTGCGCATCTTTACATTCGTTCCCGGATCGATCTACTCACCGGGCGGATCGTTCAATACGACCGACCTGCTTCATCCTTACCTTCCAGCGGATCCGCTCCGCCTCGATGTTGCTCAACAGGCCAACCAGATCGCGCTCTCCTGGCCAACGAACCGGTCGGCCGTGGCCGAAACAGTAACGAATCTTTCTGCCACCAACTGGACGACGCTTTCCAATCCGGTGGTGACCAACGGCCAGTTCACGCTTACCAACAATACGAGCGACCCATCTCGTTTCGTCCGTCTGCGGCGCGTGCCCTGCCCGGTAAACCCAGTCCAGGTTCCGCCAGTCACCATCAACCCGAATGCGGACGGTGAAGAAAGTTTCATTGCGGGGCGCGGCGGCCTCGCGAATGACTTCAATCAAGGCGGATATAAGGTGGTTCAATTTGTGGACGGAAGCGTAGTAAACGTCTTCGACGCCTCGGAGACCATCGTCAAATTGGCGTGCGATCCGGCTGACCCACCGCCGAGTTTCAAATGGGACATCTTTCGCCCACCCCTGTTGGGCGGCGCCCGTGTCACCACCCGTGGTATTACCGGGTATTGCGGACCGACCATGAGGATTGCCGAGAATTCCCTGCCATCCCTGGTGGACACCGAAGCCGAGACCGATCCCTTCTGGCGCGTGCGCCTGACCGTCACCTATCAACAGGCGGGTCAGTCGCCGACGAACATTGTCGGTTGGTTTCGATTCCAATACCAACAAACCACGACGTCGCTGCAAGTGTTCACCGCTTGCCAGCAATGTCCCGGGGACGCTCCGTGTCCTACGTGCAACGAAGAAAATGTTCGGCCTGGGGTGGATTGTAATCCATAGAGCGACCGTTCTCGCTGAATCTACAACTTGCACGGATCAACAATTGCGCAGTAGTCTGCAATCGAAATGACCTGCGCGCCGCCATTGGACGATTTGATCCCTCCGGCCAAACGGGCCTTCCGCCGGGTTTACGCGGAGATTATAGGTGGGTAGCTACGCCTCATTTTTGGTGGATGATTATCAATTGCTTTCTTCCAAAAGCGTGGTGGATGCCGTCGTGATGACGGTTTTCACAGAGTCAGAAAAGCAAATTCGTGAGGAGAAATCTTCTGAAAGCGAGGATCATGACAATGAAAACTCATATACTCTGGTTGAGTACGTCGCGCCTGGTTCTGTAGTCCTCGACCGTTTGGAAGTCATGGGCTTTACACTCCGAGCAACTCGCGCGATTTATGAAAGTAGGCAATCGGACCGGATAAATGAACTTGAGGACTGGAGTGGGGATTCGGAACTAAGCTCAGACCTGTTTCGTCCGGAAATCGTTTTCTTAACAGAACTCGGGTTTGATTCATGGATTAAGCGCTTTCGTGAGCTCATCCGGAAAGATGTTCACTCCTGGGATTTTACACTAAATGCTCAAGACCCTGTTGTTCTGAGTTTATCTCCATTGGAGAGATTCATTTTGACTGCGGACGAATTCCCATTTCGATTTCCGTCATGTGACATTCGCTACTTCATTCGCGCTGTTGTAGAGGCTTGTGGAGTTCAGTCTAATTTTCGTTTGAATTTGTCTGATTTGGTTAATTCTGGTTACAACGACGCGACTGATTTGATCGCCCAAAATGCCCGCGATGAACTGACCTTAGATTATCCAATTAATACGAAAGTCATCGTTCTGACCGAGGGTGTGGCGGATCGCCGTGTGCTCGAAGCGTCCTTGAAAGTTTTATATCCTCACCTCGTTAATTATTATTCGTTCATGGATTTCGACGGCGCAAATGCGCCAGGAGGCGCTGGACAACTTGTGAACACAGTCAAAGCATTTTCCGGGGCGGGCATTGCTAACCGTGTTGTTGCCTTGTTCGATAATGACACGGCGGCACATTCGGCGTTGCGCGGACTAGATGGTGTTAGTTTGCCTACGTCCATGCGAATCTTTCGCTATCCTCCGATCGATATTGCTTTGAACTATCCCACAACTGGGCCGTCGGGCCTTGCTCACATGAATGTCAACGGTTTGGCTGGGAGCTTGGAGGTGTATTTCGGAGAGGACGTTTTGCGGCGGACGGACGGAACGCTCACTCCAGTGCACTGGCGTGGTTTCGATACGGCAGTTCGTGCTTACCAAGGTGAACTCGAAAACAAGGGACGTCTTCAGGGCGTATTTGACGAGAAGTTGGCCGCAGCGGTTGCCGATTCAAAGCTCATCCAGACCCAAGATTGGACCGGTATTCGAGCTATACTCGACATGGTTCGTCAAGCATTTGAGAACGAAGTCAGGTAGTTGGCGGAATGACTCATTGAATCTGAGGTAAGATGTCAGCATCAAATTTCTTTTCAAAGTTTGACCGCAATAGGGTTTGAGCCGGATCACGAAGTTGTTGACAGTAAATCTTCAAATGATTTGCAACGCGGTCAATCATATCTCCCGGATTGATTACAAGCATTCCGGAAATTGAATCAAATTCAATTGAAGCTACATCGCCTGAAATAAATACATACTTACTTGTTAAGCCCGCGTGATAAAGGCCGCATCGCGCTCCTTTATAAAACTTTACAAGAATTCGTTCGGTTCTGGTCGTCAACTCAGGGTAGACGCTTTTAATTCCTTCCTTGAACCATATTGCCGAGACCTCAGAGAGGTCGCCTGCTTCGTATTTTGCAATCATCTCGAAGTAACTAAGAAGCATGTAAAGAACACCGAATCCAGAATGCGGGATGCTAGAAGATATTCGATTTCCCGTGTTGTCGAGAACACCTCGGTAACACTGATCGGCAATAGAAATCTGCCATCCTTGGATGCGTTCTTCGAAGAGATCAATTTTGGCTTCGACCGTGAGTGGAAAAGAGAGAGCATCTTTCTTTCGCTTCGCAGAAACCCAATGTTCGCCAGCAATTTTCGCCATACCGCAACAATGCCAACAACTGTTTGGTTGGTGTAGAGAAAAGCTTATTTCCAATTCTTCATAAAAAGAAATGTATTCAGATCTTACAAGAGCAGGTAGG
>JAQGOU010000262.1 GCA_028293445.1 Verrucomicrobiales bacterium
TATTTATCCCAGCCGGTGGGAAGGAATCGGCTCTGGCTGATGAAAGCGTCCACATTAGCCCTGTCGATGATCAGCGTCGTGTTAATCGGCCGGTTGATTTCGAAAACCAGTGGAGCGGGGGAAAGTCTCTTTGATGGCAAGATGTTTTCGTTTTGGGCCATCGCGCTGGCGGCAGTGGGCAGCGGCTTGTTTTTCAGCGTGCTGTTTCGCCATACCACGATCGCCCTTTGGATGACGTTGATTACACCGTTGGCCTTGAGCCTTTTGCTGGTGTGGGCGGTATCGTGGTTGGCTCCCGAGGCAGCGGGGCATTGGATCAGCGCACTCAGGCAACCGATTCTTATTGGGTACGGCGTTTTGTGCGGAGTCTCGAGTTGGCTGTTGTTTCGGTCCGCGCAGGACATGGATCGCTTCAATGCCGTGGTGGACGCGTCTATCCCCTTTTGGCGGTTGGGTGAAGCAGAAAAGCCGCAGCATGGGTCTGGTTTCTTCGCCAGCTTCCTCCCTGCTGGCCAAGGAACTGGGACTTCAACATGTTAACCTGAGCGTTGTCCTGTTGCTGGTTCTGCTGCATTTCGCCGCGCTGGGTGCGAGCCATTGGAAAGCTCCCTCGATGAACTCCTACATGGGCATGGCGATGTTCATGTCACGGGTTTTGTTAATGACTCTTCCTCCGTTGCTCATCGGCTGTGTAGCGGTGGCCGAGGAGCGACGGTTAGGGACGATCCTCTGGCATCGCACGCTGCCGATTTCCGCCTGGAAGCAATGGCTGATCAAGTTGGCGGTTGTTTATGGACTCACGTTTTTGACGGCGTGGGTTTTGCCGCGTTGCCTGCCAATGGATCTGCAAGACATCGGTCGTGACGGTCACTTCGCCATGACCGTAGTGGCATTCAGCCTGGCGACCCTCGGCTTACTGGTCTCCTCCTTGAGCAAAAGTTTATTATCGGCTTTTGGAACCGCGTTTGGACTCGGGATCGCCGTGGTGTGCGGCATTCAGTTCAGCGAATCTTTCATGAACCGTCTCCTCCATAACGGCGTGCCATTTTTTCACAGTTCCTGGAGTTTTGGATTCATTCATCTTTGGCTGTTGCTGAGCGGCATTAGCCTTGCCGTGGGGACATTGGTTCTGATTTTCAGAAACATGCAGCGGGTCATCCCCGGCAAACGCGATCTGCTCTTCAACACCTTTGTCTTGCTCGGACTGGTGGTCGCCAGTTCGTCGATCAGTTGGATGATCTTTTTTCGGGCCTGGGAAAAGGTGGTGCCGTTTCCAGAACCTCAACCAATTGTGCGGCTGCAGGGAACTGTTCATCCGAAGATTGAGGGCTGGCCTGGTTTGACAATTGTGTTGCTGCCGGATGGTCGTGCGATCAGTCCTCACGTCAGTGGTTCTTCAAAAACGAACCCCTCTTTCACCGTCATTTGCACGAATGAGGACGGGACCAACCAAACGCGCTGGCAGGATGTGGCATCGGGCTATTCGTCCGACTTTGGGATCCGCGACGATGGGACGCTCTGGAAGTGGGGCACGATCTGGCGCAATCCAGAACGGGAAGCAGCGTTAATGGAAAATCTAAAGAAAAAACTAGCTCCGACTTTCTTCCAATCTCCCACGCAAATTGGCACTGACTCAAACTGGAAAAAGGTGTTCGCCATAGCCGGTAGCGGTTTTGCGTTAAAAAAGGATAACAGTCTCTGGGCGTGGGGGACCAACAACAGCTACCAGTTTGGAAACGGCACCACGAACTCATCCTCCGTTCCCATTCAGGTCGGCACGGATAACGATTGGATTCAGATTGGCGGCTGGGGCTGGGGAACGGATTGCGTTGGTTTGAAGAGCGACGGTTCGCTTTGGGAATGGGGAATCGATCGCAGGACGTATCCTGCGCGCACCAATACTATTCCGGTGCGCCTAAATCTTCCTGCCGATTGGGCGGAAATTGAACTGGGCTACTCGGCCGCAATCGGGTTGAAGAAGGACCACAGCCTCTGGGGCATCCCTCGCCGTGACGAGCCTTCTGCGGTTTACCAAATTGGACACGATTCCGATTGGAAAACCGTGGGTCGTCCTTACACGGGCCAAGCGTTCGCGACTAAAAACGATGGTTCACTCTGGAAAATTACTTTGTCGTTTTCGCCTTCTCGCAACGGAAGGCAGTCCGCGAGGTACACTCAGCTGGAAAAAATCGGACATTCGACGAATTGGCTGGCCGCCAGCGACATTACAGCATTGGGCGCGGATGGATCATTGATAGGCTGGCCGTATCCGCAGGAATTTCGGTCACCACCGGAAGGGAAGAAATTCTTCCTCGCCCCCAGTCGCCTCAGTCCTTTCGTCCTCAACTTAGCCCGGGGTAACAAGCCATGAAAAATAACGAAGCTGTCATTGAAATTCAAAACCTCGTCCGCACCTATGGCAAGACCGACGCCGTGAATGGTCTCAACCTTCGGGTGGAGCGGGGACGTTGCTACGGTTTTTTCGGGCGCAATGGCGCCGGCAAAACCACCACGATTAAATGCCTGTTGAACCTGCTCAAGCCGACGAGCGGCAGCATTCGGGTTTTTGGGGTCGACCCCGCGCGCGACGAAGTGGAGATCAAGTCGCGCCTCGCCTACGTCCCGGACCAAGTTTCATTTTATCCATGGATGACGGTGCAAGACACGCTCGCTTATCTCGCGTCGTTTCGAAAGCACTGGAACCGCGATCTCGAGCAACAATTGCTCAAACAATTTGGACTCAAAACCTCCCTGAAAAGCGGGACGTTATCAAAGGGGCAAAAAACCCAGGTCGCTTTGATTGCCGCGATTTGTCCAGAGCCGGAATTACTCGTGCTCGATGAGCCGACTTCCGGGCTGGACCCCATCGTGCGCAGGGATTTTATCCGCACTGTGATTGGCGCATATCAGGATTCAGATCCCGGCAACCGCACGATTCTCGTGTCGACGCATCTCATCAGCGAGTTTGAAGGATTGATTGATGATTTTACGATTATTGATGGCGGACGCGAAGTGTTAACGATGTCGGCCGATGCCGCGCGTCAGCGGTTCCAGAAAGTTTATGCCCGCTTCACGGGGCCACTGCCGCAACTTGAATTGCAGGACACAGTCGTCACGCGTCGGAACGGATGCGAACTGGAATTAGTGACCCTGGACCAACCTGAGGCCGTCTTGAATCGGCTCCGGCAGCCGACAATGGACAAGCTGGAAAGTCATGCGTTAAGTCTCGAAGAGATTTTCGTGACGACGCTGCAGGACAAACAACGCTGACGATCAGAATCACCGCGGCGCGAATAAAGGACGGGTCACGCCGCTTCAATGCAATATGGAGATCGGAGGCTGACGGGCGCGCTGGAGAAAGTTGTCGATTTCCCGAACGCGAGCTGGTCGCGGTGGGATCTACCGTTTGGATTTAGGTCTGGGGCCGGTATTGACAAACGCGCTTTCGAGAGTGCCGGTTGCAATTTATAACGGGACTCTGCGACGTCCTTACGGGAAGCGAGAGGTGGTGGTCGGCCATTTTGTTTTTCGCGTGGAGGCGTTTGGCCCGTTTCATGGCCGAATTGCGGTGAACGGAGTGATCTGTCCGTTCGACGGTGCGTTCGACGAGAGTTATCAGGACCGGTAGTCGCTCGAAGAAATCGCGGGCCGCAGCCGGTGCTGACATTCTCTCTAACCAGAGGAAGCAAAACGGCCGAGGTGCACGGCGAGGCCACGATCGGGCTGTGGAAAGCAAAAATAGTCGGACGGAAGGCGCAGTGAGTGGGGGGACTTGGGCCACAGACCTGCGTCCGGTATTTGGAAATGCCGGGTGGCACAAACTATCAAGCAAGCAGGCGGGGGTCGAACGCGAAGAGGCTGGGCTTGCTGATAAAGAGTTTTTTGAAGTCGCGGTGCGTTGGGTTGATCAGGTAGTTGGCTTCGGCGGGAATGATGACGCTGGGTAATTGCAGCAGGACAGAACGCATTTCCCGCAACCAGAGATCGCCGAACGTTTTGGTTGAGGGTGGTGGTGGTTGGGTTTGCCAGTCGGCGGGGAGAGTTTTTATCGGGGCGATTTCTACTAACGATTCTTCGAACTTGAGACGGAAGGCGACGTATTTGAACAGCACCGGTGGGTTCAAATGGACCAAACTTTCCAATGCCGCCAGGGATTGAGTGCTGCTTGCGTAAACCACCGGAATGCCGCGAGAGTTCCAGCGTCCGCCGGTGCGGGCAGCGCCTTCGCCGGAAAAGGCGGTGGCGGCGTGCTTCTCTTTGACGATTCGCCAGGCTTCTGGCATCAGGAGTAAACTCCGTATTCAATGCGACCCAGCAAATCCTCGACTTCGCGCGCGCCCACTTCCGTCTCGGCATATTCCAACGGCACCGCCCCATCGAGGCCGAACTGGGGCGAGGTCATCCATTGGCGGGCGCTCTCCTCCGATTCCAACACCTCAGCTGCTTTACCCATGAGCCGGGCGAAACGAACCACGCGATCGGATTCAGCCTGATCCAACCGGCCTTCCGCTTTCCGACGATGCAGTGTGGCCTTCGAGATTCCGAGGATGGGGAAAAGCGTCTCCATCGAGACGCCGAGACTGGCCTGCAAATCATCCAACTCATGAACGGGCAACCCGACCCGGAGCACCTGGATAAGTTTAGACGGGGTAAAACTGGCAGCGGCTTTTTTGTCGCTGGCTCCATGCACATAAAAGTTCACCACGCCGACGCCGCCCTTTTTCCCGCCCCAGGGAGCGATCCTTTCGCGAACGATTGAGCCGGAGGATTTATTGTTGGATGCCGCGCTCATTTGATACTTTAAATAGTATCATTTGCGACACATGTCAAGAGGGTTTGGAACACCGAAGCCGAAAACATTTCTTTTATCACGATGAGCACAGATCGAGAGGGGGTAAGGGTGAGTCCCGAGATTTTTCGGCAGTGCACGAGCGCCAGCCTTGATAACCCATCAAGAATTTTCCGGTCATGGTGCTGGCGTCGACTGTCTAAGAGGCGAGCTGTGAACCGGAACAACAGGTGGAGGCGATTGCGAAGGATAAAAAGAAAACGGCCCTCACAGTTTTCATGGGTGTGTCAGTATGGACCGTCGCGCGGAGGGTTTCAATCCTTCCAGCTTGTTAGCTGCAACAGGAGGCGCATTTGTATGTGCCCAAAGTTCGAACCAAAGCGCCCACGAGAGAGAAACTTGTAAACCTAATCCTTCACCTTGAACTGTCTGGTAAGCCGAGATGCATTAGCTTTGCTATTCTTACATTGCGATAGATTTTGCGAGCGGAACGACGATGTAACTCCGGAAAATGAGTCCGGACGAAAAATTCAGGGCGATGTAAGGCTGGAAAATGGCTCCGCCCGCAATCTGAACGATTTTCCAGAGTGACATAGGCTTACGTTTCAAAATCTTAAAGGTTTTAAATGCCAACATTGCCCTTAATTCGCGTAATCAGTCGTGTGTCAGCCTTAAAAGTTCGTGCTTTTGCGAGTTCAGTGAATTTCCATTCACGAAAACGACTCCGGCCGAAAAATTCATCGCGATGTTACTCTGGAAAATGGTTCCGCTCGCGAACTCGTTAACTTTCCATTCTGTCAAACGGTTCAGATCGCGAGCTGAACGGCGATGTTACTCTGACATAACGATGAATTCGCGGATTGGATGCCTATGTTGCCCTGACGCGGTGTTCAGTTTCGGGCTGAAACAGCTTGTTTTGCAGGCAAATAGGTACATTTGAGGAATTTTCTCCGTTTCGGAACGGTTTTGGCGGCGCGGAAGAGGGTTCCCCTGCGAGGTCAGGTTCGGGAGAGGTCGATGGTGGAAGAGGTCGTGACCCTCCAATTGGGAACAGAACCGTGCTCGGAGGGCGAGGGGTGCAGCGGAAATCCTGGGTAGGAAGGAGGTTGGTTAATTAAATCTAATGCCCACGAGGCGGCGGGTATCGGCGGTGCCAGCCAGCAATATTATTTTGCAGCGCTATCCAGAAGAACGTCGTCGTCGTCGCCGAACGATTTGTTTTTCCCCGCGGAACTGACCGTAAAATTTGTCGCGCCGGATTTTTCAATGCGGTAAGGCGTGCCCCAATAATCAAGAACTTCTCCCATAACGTTCGTGTGGCGCGAAATAAAGAATGCTGTCTGAGAGGAATTGGAGCCCGCAAGTGCGCGGAAAAGGGAGGAATTCTCGGCATCAGGAATTGCACTGCCTGCTGCAGTCAATTTAGTAAATGCAGTCGAGATCTGCTGGATCTCAACGCGTGCATAGGAACGGGCCGTGAAATCGTTGGCTGTCTTAATCATTATCATACCGCCGACGACGGCCCAACCGACAAGAAAAAGGCCGAAGCCCCAAAGAAGTTTTGCTTTGCTGATTGGTTTGCTCATTCGGCTTTGGTCATCAACGCCTCATCCCAGTCTTTCCAAACTGGTTCGTAGCCCAGGCGGCGGATGATCGTGGCGATTTCCTCGGGGGAACGATCATCGGCGATGTTGAATTGACCGGTGGCATTCGTGGCGGCGGTTCCGATAGTGGCGAACTCGCTCGCACCCACTTCGACGATCCTGCCGCGCACTGTTTGATGAATCTTTTCTTTGCCGGCACCGGTGTAACCGCCGGGTTCCGTGTGGCTGCCGGCACTGATGAGCGTGACCCCGAGCGGGAACATGCCGTCTCGAAGTTTTGCCGATTCGCGGGTCGAGAGAACGAGGCCGATATCGGGAAACATGAGGCGAAAGGCGCACACCAGTTGGACCAGTTCGCGGTCGGTCATGTGCGTGAGCGGTTGAAACTCTCCGGCGCAGGGACGCAAGCGCGGTAATGAAATGGTCACCTGCGCCTTCCAGCAATTGCGCAGCAAATAATCCGCATGCGCGGCGACAGAGAGCGCTTCGAGTCGCCAATCTGCCAGACCATAAAGGGCACCGATGCCGAGCCGACGAAACCCAGCGGTGTAAGCGCGCTCGGGTGTTTCGAGACGCCAATCAAAATTGCGTTTGGGCCCTGCGGTGTGCATTTCACCGTAGATTGGCCGATCGTACGTTTCCTGGTAGACGACGAGACCATCCGCTCCGGCCTCGACAATCGGGCGATACTCTTCGACCTCCATTGGGCCGACTTCAAGCGAGACGCTCGGTACGATTTCATGCAGTGCGCGTGTGCAGTCGGCCAGATAATTGTTGGAAACAAATTTCGGATGCTCGCCGGCTACGAGCAAGATATTGCGGAAGCCTTGCTCTTTCAGGGATCGCGCTTCGCGTTGTAGATCGTCAATGGAAAGGGTGACGCGCAGGATGGGGTTATCGCGCGAGAAGCCGCAATAGGAGCAGTTATTGATGCACTCGTTGGAAACATAGAGTGGTGCAAAAAAGCGAATGACCTTGCCGAAGCGCTGTTGGGTGAGTTGTTGCGAGCGGCGGCAGAGAGCTTCGAGATGCTCCGAGCCTGCGGGAGAAATCAGCTGCGCAAAATCAGCGAGAGTAATGTCGCTCTTGTTCATGGCGGCACGAGCCTGCAGTGAATTGGCCGAAAGCGATTGCTTCAGCAGGCTTCCAAGTGGCAGGGCATTAAAATCAGAAACAAAACTCACGGTAGGAATTTAGACCAGTGCGGTGGCGAACACCAAGTGGGATTACTGATAATGCGGCGGTTTCGCGTTGGTGGATTTGATGCGGTCAAGTTCCGCCGCCTCGACACTATCGGTGAGGCGACCGATTTGTTTGCGTAGGCGTTCCAGATCACGCGAGTGCCCAACGATGACCTCGTTCAATTGCTCGACCTGTCGTTCGAGTTCAGTCACGTGGCTCTCCAGCTTGTCAATGCGTTCGGGATCGTCGGCCATATCAGCGTAAGACGAATTTGCGATGCTGGGAGAAAACATCGCGGAGAGCGACAGACATATTGTCCTGAATCGATTGTACTTCGCGATATGCCTCGACATTTTTGGCGTTGGGCAGGGCGATTTCTGCTTTGTTCACCTGCACGAATTTATCCGTGATGTCGTTGATGGAAACTTTTTCGCCCTGCTGTAAACGCCAGGACCAGAGTGCCTGCAACGCGGCGCCGTAGGCTGCGCCTTCGGAAACTTTGAGTGTCACAACTTCCGCGTTGAACACATCGGCCATGATCTGGCGCCAGAGTTTCGATTTGGCTCCGCCACCCGTGGCGCGGATCTGTTTTGGTTTCACGCCAAGTTCAGCGAGACGACGCAATCCGTAATTCATTCCGAGAGTCACGCCTTCCATGGATGCCCGGGCAAAGTGAGCAGCGGTAAACGTTTTCTGATTGGCGCCGAGCCAGACTCCCGTGCCGTGCGGGACGTTCGGAGTCCGTTCCCCTTCGAGATAGGGCAGAAGAATTAAACCATGTGAACCGGCGGGCACCTTGGCGGCTTCCGCGGCAAACCTTTCATGCGTGTAACCAAAGTCCTGGCGCACGAGTTCCGTGGCCACGGTGACGTTCATAGTGCAAAGGAGCGGCAGCCAGCGGTTAGTGGAATCGCAGAATGCAGCGATTTCGCCACACGGATCGATGACCGGCTTTTCCGAGCAGGCGTAAATAGTGCCACTCGTGCCGAAGCTTGCGGTGATCACACCGTCCTTCGTGTTGCCGGTGCCAATCGCGCCCATCATGTTGTCGCCGCCGCCTGCACTCACGAGCACATCGATATTCAACCCGAGTTCTTGAGCGGTGGACGCTTGCAGAAACCCAGCCGGCCGATCGCTCGATTGTAGGCGTGGGAGTTTGGACGCGAGATCAGCGTCGATGGCCTTTAATGTTGCATCGGACCATCTGCGTGTCTTTACGTTCAGCAAGGCCGTGCCGCTGGCGTCTCCGAATTCCATCGTCTGTTTGCCCGTCAACCAGAAATTTAAATAGTCGTGCGGTAACATTACCGTGGCGAGCCGGGCGAAATTCTTTGGCTCGTTCTTTTTTAGCCACAAAATCTTTGAAGCGGTGAACCCAGGAAGAACAGCGTTGCCCAGTTCGCGGATGGTTGCTTTTAGGCCGCCAAGCTTCGCGGTGATTTCCTCACACTCGGCGGCGGTCGAAGTGTCGCACCAGAGTTTGGCGGCGCGTATGACCTCACCATTTTCATCCAAAGGAACGAAGCCATGTTGCTGGCCGCTGACCCCGATGGCTTTGACTTCGTTCGCGGTGGCTTTCGCGACCTTGAGTGCGGCTTTGATGGCTTTTGCCGTAGCCGCACGCCAGGTGTGCGGATGTTGTTCCTTCGCACCGGCAGGGAGGCCGAGGATCAAATCGTAAGATTCCGAAGCGGCGCCGAGAACTTTTCCGTTCTTCGCGTCGACGACTAGAACCTTCGTGGACTGAGTTCCGCTGTCGATACCAAGCAAAAGTGTTCGCATAATTCCAGGGTACAGAAAACTGGATTGTGATTACACCTTTGCCCGGTGCGCGCAAGATTAAGTTTTTTGCAGTGCGACTATTTGAGCGTTGCCACCGTGGGTGTGCTCAAGGTGCCGTAACGATTCACAGCCGTGACCGCGACCGCGTCGACGTCTTCATCCAGAGTGGATTTTAAATTCTCAGCAGCGAGGACTTCGGTGGACCATCCCTCTGGGCTATGGCTTTGAACGACCCAGAGCCAAGGCTTCTGTTCCGAGGAATCGCCTTTACCTGCGACTTTTTCAGGATGACCAGCGGACCACCTGGCGCGAAGTTCTTTGCCCTGCTTCAATTTAACTTGAGGTTGCGGTGGGGCGTTCGTGCTTAGCCATGGATACGCGGGAGCGAGAGCATCGTTGACGTAGGTTTCTGAGACCAGCGCTTCCGCAAGGCCTGCGTCGTTGTTCAAGATGCGTTTTAAGTTCCAGAGAATATTTCCGGTGGCGCCGGGTTGAGCCCGTGTGATTTTAATCTGGTTGATAATTTCCTCGGCCGTCCATTTGCCGCCGACATTGCTGGTGCTGTTGCCCGGCCAGATGTGACGGCCTTTAGGGTTTTGTTCGGTCCACCACTTGAGCAAAACCGGATAACTTTGGGCTGACGCATCAATCGACCAATACAATTGGGGCGCGATGTAGTCCATCCAGCCTTCCTTAATCCACTTGGGGGAATCAGCGTAAAGTTCCTGATAAGAATTGAGCCCACGAATCTGTGCGGGCACACCGGACTTCCAGATTCCGAATGGACTAATTCCAAAGCGGACCCACGGCTTGATAGCCTTTATTTCTTTATTAAGGCCTTCAACGAGTGTGTTGACGTTTTCGCGCCGCCAATCATCGCGAGCCAGCTTGCCGCCAGTTTTTAAATACTTTTGCCAGCTGGGTTCATCCGGAAATTCGGTGCTCTTTGACGTTTCATCAACCTGTTCGCGGTACGGGTAGAAGTAGTCGTCGAAATGGATCCCATCAACGTCGTAACGCGTAATGATGTCCTTGATTACGGCAGTAACGTGGGCTTGCACGCCCAGTTCGCCCGGATCCAACCAGAGATGTTTCCCATAATGACGCACCCACTCCGGGTGTGTTTTACTGATGTGATTCGATGAAATGTTGCTCTCTTTACGCGCGCCCGAGAAGATATAGGAGCGATAGGGATTCAACCACGCGTGAAGTTCCAATCCGCGTTTGTGCGCTTCTTCGACTGCGAGGGCCAGCGGATCATAAAAGGGATTTGGTGCTTTGCCCATTTCCCCGGTGAGAAACTCTGACCAAGGTTCCAGCTTAGACTCGTACATCGCATCGCAGGAGGGGCGAATCTGAAAAAAGACGGCGTTAAACTTGAGTTCCGCAACCTTGTCCATAATGCGCACCAACTCAGCGCGTTGTTGGGCGACCGGAAGGCCTTTGCGTGAAGGCCAATCGATATTGAATACTGACGCCACCCATGCGCCGCGCAATTCGCGTTCGGGTTTCGGAGGAACCAGGTTATTTTGCGAGAATGCGGCAGTGTTGGTGAGGACTGCACTACAGATTGTCAGCAAGATTGTTTGGATGCGGGATAACTTCATACGTTTTGGTTGCCTGAGCGCTTAAAAAAAGGCAATTGGCATTATTAACTAGGCTTTCTACTCGTGGTGTTCAAAAAGAGCGGGCGAGCTCGTGCTTCCGTAGCGATTCACGGCGGTCACGGCAATGATGTTCGGGAGAGTTGGTGAAAATTCATTGGTCGTAAAAACCTGCGAGAGTTTCCCAAGACCAACAATTTGGCTGGACCATTTGCCATCCACTCGCGTTTGGATTACCCAATGACTGAGGTTCTCTTCCTTTGATGTCCAGTTGACTTTGATCTCGCCGTCGGCTGCTTTACCTTTGATTGTCGGTTTGAGAACGGTCTGGTTATTCAGCCACGGCGATGCGGGCACGAGCGCGGGCGCTGTGTAAAGAGTATCTTTCAATTCCGTCGCAATATTGCCGCGATCCTGCATGAACGGTTTCATGCTGAAATGGATGTTGCCACTCGCTCCGCGTTGTTCGCGCGTCAGCTTGACTTGATTGATCAACTCGGAAGCCTCCCATCCCTCTCCAACCTTGCTCGTAAAATTGCCGATCCATAAATTGCGGTTCTTCACGTTTTGTTCAATCCACCATTGTAAGAGCACCGGGTAACTCTGCTTCGTCTGATCAATTTTCCAATACAACTGCGGAGCAAAGTAATCGCACCACCCGTTTGTTAACCACTTGCGCGAATCACAATAGAGCGTTTCATAAACATTGATCCCTGCTTCAATGCTTTCCGGATAATGGGGCTGCCAAATCCCAAACGGGCTTACGCCGAATTTTACCCAGGGCTTTGAAACTTTCACCGCTTTATAGACGCGCTCAATGAATTGGTCGACGTTTTGGCGGCGCCAATCGTCGCGATTCATTTGACCACCGCCGTCCTGATAAATCTTCCAACTTTTATCATCCGGAAAAGGCATGCTTGCACCGTTGGTGTCCTTTTCCGGGTAGGGGTAGAAATAGTCATCAAAGTGAAGACCATCGATGTCGTAACGCTTGACGATGTCATTCACGACGGCGAGGGAATGATCCTGAACCGCCTTTAAACCTGGATCAAGCCACAGATATTTCCCATATTCCAACACCATTTCCGGATGTTTCTTGCTGAGATGTTGCGCTGAGATCGCCGACTTAGCTGTCGTATGTTTGGCGCGATACGGATTGAGCCAGACATGCAGTTCGAGGCCACGTTTGTGCGCTTCTTCCACTGCGAATTTCAATGGGTCATAAAACGGTTCCGGTGCCTCGCCCTGCTTGCCCGTAAGATATTCCGACCAGGGTTCCAGTTCGGAGGCATAGAGAGCATCGCAGGCTGGTCGTGCCTGAAAGATGACCGCATTAAGATTGAGCTTTTTCGAGCGATCCAAGATTGCGATTAATTCTTCCTTTTGGTTCTCGGTACTAAGACCGGGGCTGGATGGCCAATCTATATTCGCGACAGTCGCAACCCAAACTCCCCGGAACTCGCGGTCCAGATTCGGTGGGATACTTTTATCGGCCTCGGCACCCTGCAGAATCGTTCCTTGCGCGGCTAAGAGCACTGCCGCAACGAACAGGAGTTTCGAAAACATAAGTTTATAAAAATAATTGGCCACAAACGATATACGACTCCGTTTGTAGGCGGCAACAGCAGATTTGCGTAATAGATGTTACTTGTTAAGGTTGAACTAGAGTTGGCGCACTTGCCACGCCAAAGCGGTTGACTGCGGTGAGTGCAATGACGTCTGCTTCTCCGTTGGAGAAGCGTCGCGAGGTCTCCTGCGAGGGTAAAATCTGGGTCGTCCACTTGCTTCCGACTCGCTTCTGCAGAATCCAATATCGTATCTGATTTCGCGCGCTGCCTTGCCATGAGAGTTGGATTTGCGTTCCGGTTCGACGCACCGTCGCCGTGGGTTTTTCGGGAGGAACATTGTAAAGCCAGGGGGAAGCCGGCACCAAGGCCGGTTCGGAATAAAGCCGTTGTAAATCAGTCGCGAGACTTTTCGGGTTCTTCATGAGGGTTCCCATGTGATAGTGAAGATGTCCTGAAACACCTTGCTGTGTTCGTGCGATCTGGATCTGATTGGCGATCTCGGAAGGCTTCCAGGAACTGCCGACGTTACCGGTGGCCAGCCCTGGCCAAAGGTGGCGGTGCTTTGGGTTTTGTTCCGTCCACCATTTGAGCAGGACCGGGTAACTTTGTTCCCGTTTATCAATCGGCCAATAAAGTTGTGGGGCAAAATAATCGCACCAACCGTTCAGCAACCATTTGCGTGAATCCGCATAGATGGCCTGGTAAACATCGCGTCCCGTAATTTGTGGCGGGTTATGCGGACGCCAGATTCCCGGCGGACTGATTCCAAACTTCACCCAGGATTTCTCAGCTTTGATGGTGTCATAAAGACGTTTTACGAACGTGTTAACATTTTCACGGCGCCAGTCATCGCGCTTCAGCTTTCCGCCAGCGGAAACGTATTTTTTCCATGTTGCGTCATCGTCAAAATCAAGAGCCTTGCCATTCGGACCTGGTTGTGTGGACGGATAGAAGTAATCGTCAATTTGAAAACCATCGATGTCGTATCGCTTTATGATATCTTGCGAAACGCGAAGGGTGTAGTCTTGAGCCGCTTTGTCACCCGGATCCAGCCATAAAAACTGGCCGTGTTTTCGGGTGAGTTGAGGATATTTGCGCGCGACATGTCCAGCGGAAAGGATTTCCTTTTCAGAAACTCGCGCGCGGAACGGATTGATCCAGGCATGCAGTTCGAGCCCACGCTGGTGCGCCTGCTCAACCGCGAATGCCAGTGGATCGTAAAAAGGTTTCGGCGCTTCACCCATCTTGCCGGTCAGAAATGCCGACCACGGTTCGTACGGCGACGCATAAAACGCATCACACTCAGTACGCACCTGGAGAACGATGGCGTTTAACTTCAGCCCTGCGGCCCGGTCCAAAATAGCGATCAATTCTGCCTTTTGTTGTGCGGTGCTGAGGGTTCTCTTGGATGGCCAATCCACATTATAAACCGTGGTGACCCATGCGCCGCGAAATTCGCGCGAAACAGCCGGCGGCAGATCCGCACTTCGTTTACGAAGCTCCGGTTGAGAAACGGCGAACACCGAATCGCTCGAGAAAAATAAAGTCGTGATGAACGAGAAAGCAACTATGGCGTTCGTACGCAGCAAACGGGTCATGATGCGAGAAAATGTTGCAGGTTGGCCGGTATGAAAAGGAATTTCTTCCTCCTTTCGGTGATTTACTGGTTTTCCTTACGTTGACTTTGACTGTGCGAACGCGAGTTTATTTACGGAGGTTTTATGAAATTCGTTTCTCTGTGCCTTTTCTCCGTTACGTTTCAAATCATCGCCCAAACCACCGGCCCTGTCCCTGTCGTCCCCGCAACGCCACCGGTTTCCGGTCTAACGCCCGGAGTGGTCACAGGTCTAACCCCAACACAGCCGGGAACAGGGCCCTCGACTGTAGGAGGATTTCGACCTGGAGCGGTGGGCGGATTTGCGCCGCAAGCCGTCGGTGGTTTCAATCCGAGTCCTGTCGGGGGCTACAATCAGGCTCCGGTCGGAGGTTTTAGCCCAAATGCGGTGGGTGGATTTTCCCAGAATCCCGTCACTGTTCTGCCCGCGCCCCAATTCTTCACCACAAATCCGGTCGGTGGTTTTGCGCCGACTGTTCCAAGTATTCCGCAGACGACTAATTCGAGTGCAAGTCCGGGTGCTGTGGGGCCATCGCCCTTTTGATCAACTTGCCGAGAAATGAGTGTTTTGAGCGAAGGCGTATTCCTTTACGATCTTCCCCCCAATAAGATGCTCCTGGATGATTTGTTCGAGAACAGTGGGTGAACAGGAATGATACCAAATACCTTCCGGGTAAACGACGGCAATCGGCCCGCTAGTACAAACTCGAAGACAATTCGCCTTGCTGCGGTAAATGGTGGGGTCATCACCAACAAGCTTCAATTCTTTTAGACGCTGCTTGAGAAAATCCCAAGACTCGAGTCCTTCCTTCTTCGAGCAGCATTCCGGCTTGGTTTGGTCGCAACAGAGGAAAATATGGCGAGAATATTTTTCAAGGCCAAGGTCGGCGACGTACGTTTCAAGAGACTTGCTCATCAAAGACCTTTTTCGGAAGGCGCGAAGGTAACGGGTGGTCGGTTTCTGGGATTCTTATGTGGCAAATAGCTTTCGGCGCGGCGTAGCAAAGAAAACAAATTATCAGCGACGATCTTCGGTTCTTCAATCGGTAGCCCATGCCCCGCCCCCTCAATTTCGATGTATTCGCAGCCGGGTGTTTCGCGTGCCATTTGCTGGGCGCGATCCCGAGGAATAATTTTATCCTCAACCCCATGCACTACGGCGGATGGACATTCCAAATTCCTTAAAACAAACGTACGATCTGGACGACCCGCCATGGCCTGAAGTGCCCAGCAAATGCCTTCCACGCCGGCTTTTGCCGCGCCATCGCGCGGGAACTTCAGTAACAATTCGTTTTGCGCATTTTTGGCAGCGAAAAGTTTTGGGCTTATTGCTTCGGCCGCTGCTTGCGGTCCTTCTTTGCGGACTTTTTCGATCATCGCGGCTCGTGCTTTGCGGGCGTCCTCGGTATCCGCAGCCGCTTGGGTTGCGACGAGTCCGAGTCCGACGACGCGATCGGGATAATTTTCTGCGAAACTTAAAGCGACGTACCCGCCCATCGACATTCCAACGACAACCGCTGCCGAGAGATTTTCTTTGTCCAGTAGTTCTCCGATAAAATCAGCATACCGATCCATCGACGCTGCACTTTTCAAAACGGGCTCACCACCAAACCCCGGAAGATCTGGAACGATAACTCGTGCTTTGCCGCTTAGTTCTTCGGCCACGCTATCCCACATCGAATGATCGAAGGGGTAGCCATGAATGAGAACGATTGGCCAACGCATAATTAGAACGTTTCCGGGGTCGCGAAATTCTCGGAAGCTTTGTACTGCCGCGAATCGCGCGCACCTGCTTCGACGTATTCAAAAATCTTGCCTTCGAAATTCCGAATTACCAGACGGTCGCGACTGTGACTCAACACATATTCCGGGTTGATCGGGACCTTTCCGCCGCCCCCCGGTGCGTCGATGACATATTGCGGCACACCGTAGCCGGTCGTATGACCACGCAGGCCTTGCATGATCTCCAGACCTTTTCGGACGGTAGAGCGCAAATGCGCCGAGCCGTTGATCAAGTCGCATTGATAAATGTAATACGGCTTCACCCGGCACATGAGCAACTTCTGCACTTGCGCACGCATGGTGATAACGTCGTCGTTCACATTTCTAAGAAGGACAGATTGGTTGCCGAGCGGAATACCCGCATCTGCCAGGCGTCCGAGTGCGTCGCGAACTTCCGTCGTGAGTTCACGCGGATGATTCGAATGAACACTGATGAACAGCGGATGATACTTCTTCAACATCGCGCACAGCTCCGGAGTGATGCGTTGCGGCAGAAAAATTGGGATCCGTGTGCCGATGCGCAGGAATTCCAGATGTGGAATTGCCCGCAACTTGCTCAAAAGAAACTCAAGCTTGTCATCGCTCAGCAGGAGCGGATCGCCGCCGCTCAAGAGAACGTCGCGGATTTGCGGATTCTGGCGAATGTAATCGATCTGCCGGTCAAATTCCGGATGGAAGTCGTAACCGCTCGCATTGCTGACCAGCCGCGAACGGGTGCAGTAACGGCAGTAGGAGGCGCATCGATCCGTCACCAAAAATAAAACCCGGTCAGGATAACGATGCACCAATCCAGGCACGGGCGAATGGGAATCTTCTCCACAAGGGTCACTCAATTCCCACGGCGCAGTGTGGGTCTCCTCGACACGTGGAATCATTTGCCATCGTATCGGGCAGTTCTCATCCGCTGGGTCGATGAGGTTGAAAAAATAGGGAGTGATTGCCAGGGAGAGCTTGTTATTCGCGAGCATTGTCCCGGCGTGCTCTTCGGGCGTGAGCGTTGGCATCAGCTTTTCCAGCTGCGCCAAAGTGGTGATCCGATTCTTAAGCTGCCACTTCCAATCATTCCAGTCTGCGTCCGAAACGTGACTCCAAAATCCGCGACCGGCCGACCGGAACTGTTTCAGTGACTGCATTTTTGCAGACTCGGGAGAAACTCCCGTCGCATCCAGTGAGGACTCGATTTGCATTTCGCAGGCACTATAAATTTGAACCTAACGCTGTCAAGGAAGGGCAAATGTGTATCCGCAAGCGAGATTTGCCCTCACGGCCGGGCGGCTTTCCAAAAAGATTGACCGTCTTCACGACTTTGTTGGAATCGATCGCAACCGTTTCGACCGTGGCTCACGAAAGCGCGAACGCGTCGTAGGGCGAACTCTTCTCGCAAGCACAGGATCCTCCGTGAATGCTGCTACGGCGAGATTACCGACCAACTCCATCAGAGTTTTTGCGTTAGAAGGAGCGCGGGTATTCCAATCGTTGTTGAAATAGACGAAACACGGCTTCCCCTGCTCCGCCGCCCCAATCAGTCGCTCGGCCCAGGGTTTCAGTTCCTCCTCCGAATAGTCGTGTGCTGCTCCATTCGCCAGTCCGTGAAAACGCAGGTATACGAAATCGGCCGTAATCGTGAAATCCACCGGCATGCGTTGGGAACTCAACCAGACATTAGCGGCGCTGTATTTGGAAAGAATTTCATACGTCGAAGTTTCCACCCAGGAAGGATGGCGAAATTCAAGGGCATGTCGAAATTGTCTGGGTAAAGCCTTTAGAAAATTTTCAACCCGCTCCAGATTCTCAGGGTTATTATGAAAATTCGGCGCCAGTTGCCAAAGAATTGGGCCTAGATGCTCTTGCAAAGGAATGATGCGTTCGAAGTATTTCTCCAGCGGCGCGCCGGTTTCCTTGAGTCGTTTGATGTGAGTGATGAACCGACTACCTTTGACCGCGAAAAGGAAATGGTCGGGCGCTTTTTCATGCCAACCTTTCACCATGTTTTCGGTCGGTAACCGGTAAAACGTCGCGTTTATTTCCACAGTTGGGAATTGCGTCGCGTAGAATTGAAATTCCCCTTTCTTCGGCCAGTTTGAAGGATAAAAGCTCGCCGCCCAATGTTTGTAAACCCAGCCACTCGTCCCCACCCAGATGCGTTCCATCAACCAATATACACTATTTATTGGGTAGCGGAAATCTCGAGCCATTTTACTGAATTGGCTTTTGCTGTGGGTGTGTCCTTGATCCAGAAACAGGCGGCAACCCGGTATTCCGGTAATTCCCAGACGTGCGTTTCGCTCATGCTATCGCCAAAGGTGACGTTCTTGGCGCCAAAAACTGATTTCATCTTTTCGAAGGTCTCCACAGGTGTCAGCCCCGTGAGAATCTTTTTTCGCGCGAACACCGAAGTCGACAGGTCGCGGCCATCGAAATGAAGCCGCGCGACACGATGTTGTTGATCAAATGATACCCGTAAGCAGCCGTAAACATAATCCCGCCCGGAAATAGTGGGTTTTCCCAGAATTCGTTGCACCGCTTTTTCAGAATCGCGGAGATGTACCAAAAAACTCCAGTCGGATTCGGCGTCCGCTGATCCGCTGCTCTCGGTCGCAAACAAAGATTCCCGGGCGGAGGTGATCAGCGAATGACTTAATCCAGCCGTCGGAGCCATGTAAAGACCCAGCAAAACAACGAAGCCGAGGAGGGCACTTAACCAGGGAATCGAACTTTTCCGGCGCTGTTTCAAAAATCCCTGCTCCCGCAGGAACCAAATATAAAACGGCTTGTACAACGCGACCAAAGCGGCGGCCCCAAAGTAGATCTTCCCCGTGCGGTAGACGGCTAGATAGTTCAAAGAGGAGGAATTGACATATTTTTCAAATCCGACAACGGCGGCAATCGCCAGGGCAAACAGGAAGAGTGTCGCGAAGTATTTTGTAATCAGATCGAAGCGGGAAGTTCGCTTGTAACGTTCGAGTCGCCGATGGCACGAACGATCCACTATCGTATGACAAAGGGCCGCGGAAAAAACCAATCCCAGCCAAAACATCGGGCGCGATTTCAGGATATAATCATGATCCCCCTGCATCATGGCTGCGAGGATGAAGAAACCAGCGATGGAGTAGCTAAGAAACGTGAGTCCCACTACCAGGCGGCCTGCGGGTCTTTTTGCATCGTCCTGCTTTCGTCGAATGGCAGCCTGGCCATTCTTTGGGCGAGGAATGTCGCCGCCGTCATCTATAAACTGCTCGAGTTGTTCCCATTCGTCTTCGAGGAATTTGTCCCGGGTAAACACTTCCTCGGTGCGCATCTGCTGAATCTGGTAAAAAGCATAAGGCCCTTTCTCTTCACCTTTGCACCGAACGAAATAAAACGACGTATCCATAGGGCTGCTGAATCATGACTGTATAGTAGAATCCCCCAAGAATGTAAACCATGAACTCCTTGGAGCGGAGCGTATGGGTGTGATTGAAAGTGAGCGCTACAACCTCGGCATCTATGCCGTTTGAATAACGATTGGACGAAATGGATCTGTTCCATAC
>JAQGOU010000301.1 GCA_028293445.1 Verrucomicrobiales bacterium
CAAGGGTGAATAACAACGGAATACTCAAACAAAGAAAGTAAATGGTGCTCTTGGCACGAAAGAGCATTCTTCTACTCACTGCCCGGGTAAAGATGAAATCAAGACTTTGGCCCGACATTTGGCCAAGGGGCCCAATGCCAAGAAGACTTGAGATGAGCATTGGCAAGTAAACCACCAAATAGATTTCATTCGTGGAATAAGGGAAATCCCACGGCAAGTCCGGGACAACGACGCTGCGGCCCACGAATAATTGCGTGAAGAAAGGGATCGTCAAGAAGATCGCCAGCATTCTTATTTGGCTCATGTGAGCGCCGACTTCAAATTTCAACAACTCCCAAAAGCGGCGATACTGACGAGCAGATGATGCATTATTCATAAACATTAAAACTCACGGGCGATTTCGACGAAAATATCTTCCAGGTTCAGGCTGCGGAGTTCGTATTGACACCGGTGGAGTGCAGCCAGTTTTTGCAGGCTCTCTTCATTCTCGACGCGCAACGTTACCAAGGCTCCGTCCTTTCTTTTATCGACCCGAAAAGCGCCAGGCACATCGAATTGATCAGTGCTAACAGGAAAGTTATAAAAACGAACCTGCTTAACGGTCTCCTTCAGTTCGTCGAGCGATTCGCTGACCTTCAAGGTTCCATCTCCGAGAATACCGACTTGGTCTGCAATGCGTTCGATGTCGCTCAAAATGTGAGACGAAAGGAAAACGGTTCTCCCTTCCTCGCGAATCATTTCCAGCACTTCATCCAGAAATTCACGGCGCGCGACAACATCGAGATTCGCGGCGGGTTCATCCAAAATCAGGAGATCCGGCTTCTGCGCAAGAGCCAGCATGAAGGCGACCTGTCGCATCCCTCCTTGAGAGAGGTCTCTGACCCGTTTTTTACGGTCGATCCTGAACCGTTTCAATATGCGATCGCAAACCGCGTGGTCCCACGCCGGATAAAAGCGAGCGGTGAATTTGATCAGCGCATCCACCCGCAGGGCCAGGGGTAGAATTTGCTTTTCCGACATGTAACCGATTCTCGAGCGTTCCTCGACCGTGAAATTTCCTGGTTCGACCCCGTGAACGCGCAGTTCCCCGGAGTCCGGGCGAATCAAGCCAGCTAGCATTCTGATGAGCGTCGTCTTGCCCGCGCCGTTGCGGCCGAGGAAGCCGTAGATACTGCCCCGTGGCACACGGAGATTAAGGTTTTGCACGGCTTTGGTCTGACCAAAGGAACGACAGACATTTTGAGCTTCAATGGCGTAGGTGGTCACAAGTTAGAATTGTCGCCGCTTTCGTCAAAACGGCGGCGGATGAGTTTGAGAACTTCGGCTTCCCCCAGTTGCAGGTGTTGAGCTTCCGCAACAACCTGGTCGATGGCGGTGGAAATTAGTTTTCGCTTTTCAGTCAAGGAACGCGTGGCGTTGCCGCGCGTTACGAAGGTCCCCAGCCCACGCCGGGTCTCGACGAGTCCTTCGCTTTCCAGGTGTTGAAACACTTTGGCGACGGTGATCGGGTTGATCTTGAGTTGTGCTGAAAGATCCCGGACGGAAGGCAACTGTTCATCCGGCGCCAGTTGCCCGCTCGCAATGCGTTGGCGCAGTTGCAGGAACAGCTGCCGATAAATCGGCATCCCACTGTTTGGATTGAACTGAATGAACATCTAGTGTGCTACATCACTAACACACCTAGGCGGCAGAGCAAGAGAAAATTTGGTTAATGAGTCTTTTGGATCAGATTACGAGGATGCAATTTGGAAAGACGGCCTCTTAACACACGCAGGTATCGGCCAACGTCCGCGCGCCTGTCTTCCTGAAATCCGTGCTATAGCGATTCTCAAAAATAATTTCCGGATCGCACGAATCGTAGACGGATCGCGGTAGGGATGGCGCGCTACGCCGTCCGCGCCATGGAGTGGAGCAACAAGGCGTGATCGTTACGAGAGCACCTCGACTGGCCTTGGATTGCGGCGCGCCATCCCTACCGCGTGTCAATTCTCGGCACCCTTTACTTTCGAACCATCTCCCTCGGTGGAATACTTACCGTGCGGCTTCTTGTTGAAATCTGAATTTCGCAGTGTGTCGGGGACGTTTACTTTCGGCAGCATTGCGGCGAGTTGTTTCTTTACCGGCGCGAATTCTGGCTTGGCAGCGAGATTGAACCATTCCTTTTTGTCCTTGGTTTCATCGTAGAGTTCTTCGTCGCCGGTGTGGTAACGGATGTAGCGCCATTGCTCAGTGCGGACGGCGTGATTGTTTGGGCCGTAGGTGATGATGGCAGGGCGATCCCATTTCGCGTCGGAATTTTTTAGGAGCGAAATGAAGCTGACTCCCTCGATTGCTTTTGGAGTCGGCAAATCGCACAGGTCGGTCATCGTCGGATAGATATCCAGGAAGCTGACCACGCGTTCGCAGCGCTGATTCGGTTTGGTCAGGCCGGGCACGACAAACATCAGTGGGGCGTGTGTCGCCTCTTCCCAGAGCACGTGCTTTTGCCAATGCGACTTCTCGCCGAGATGCCAGCCGTGATCGCTCCAAAGCACGACGATGGTGTTCGTGGCGTAAGGACTTTTATCAAAAGCGTCGAGCACGCGTCCCACGCAGGCATCGCTGAAACTGCATGTCGCCAAATACGCCTGCACTGCACTTTTCCACAAACCATTCGTCAGAATCATCTGGTGCGCGCCCGGTTTTAGTCCGGGGGCTTGGTCGGCCCAGAGCTGTCCCGTCGGCGGCAGATCATCAAGATCGTTCTCCTTCACGGACGGGAGTTGGATGCTCTCGAGTGGATGCATGTCGAAATATTTTTGCGGCACATACAATGGGATGTGCGGTTTGAAGAAACCGACGGCGAGGAATAACGGCTTGTCGCTCTTCTCCTGCAAATGGCGAATGGCCCAGTTGGCGATCTTCATGTCGGACATCTGATCGTCGTCGGCTTTCATCGGTCCCCAGGCGAAAGGCTTTTTCTTCGCATCGGGATCGCGCGGCGCTTTTACATCGTTCTCGGGAATCGGAAAATATTCATCCCACGAGCGCGGGTCGGAGCTTTGATTGGCCACGTCGAAGATTTTTCCGCCGCCGAGCACCTGATACCCGTTCGTCTTAAAATATTGTGGCAGCGTGATGGCGTCAGGAATGAAGTTGCGGAACCGGTGCAGATTCCCATAAACGCCAGTCGTCGAAGGGCGGAGACCCGTGATCAAAGCGATGCGTGACGGGTTGCATAACGGCGCGGCACAATAGGCGTGCGTAAACAGCATCCCGCGCTTGGCGAGTCGATCGATG
>JAQGOU010000364.1 GCA_028293445.1 Verrucomicrobiales bacterium
ACACCATCCGTAACTCTTCACGCCTGTCTGGGTCCGTATCTGTGCTGATGTGTTCCCTTTCTGTCGCCGTCCCCAACGCCAGCTCTTTCCGAACATCCCGCCCTTCCTGTTCAATTTTTCTCAACTGCGAAGCGACGCGATAACCGCTGGTCGTTTTCGCGCCTCTTCGCGTCTTTCGCGGTTCATCCCTGTTTGGATCCGTATCCGTGTTGATCCGTCCCGCGCCTGCGGGATCCGTGGTTAAAATTCCGATCCGGGATCCGCCGAGTGGAGGTAGTGGAGGTAAGTGGACCTGGGTGGACCTTCAACCTCCACAAATAAACCGCTGATCTTCAACATCTCCTGATGAAAGTGGAGGTAGTGGAGGTATATTTTAATCATATGTGAGAAAGAATAGGTATATGGTTTAGGGTATCGTTTTTTTTATAAAGGGAGGTTTCCTCGATTTTACCTCCACACCTCCACTTTTTTACGCAACTCCCTCGTGTGGGCGAATATAAGTAGTGGAGGTAAGGGTGGAGGTAAGGTCCATGGTACATCCACACCCCGGTGTCCCCTTGTCGGAGAGCGGCGCCATTGGTACCTTCGATTCGTGGCTTTCCGGTCAGCCAAACGCGCCGGGTTTCCGGAAGGATCGCCCGACCTGCAGCATCCAAGGATAGCGCTACGTCACGCGGGAACGCCCGCCGCCGTTAATACCAAAACCAGATCGTATTTCGGTCACGCCCAACGCATCAAGGACGTCCACCACCACTCCAAAATGTTCAAAGCCCTCCCTCTCGCATCGCTCGCCGCTCTTCGCCGCAATGAAATCGCCGGCCCATCTGGAGGCGAATTTTTACGAACCCCACCCCCCGAATTGAGACCAACGAATTCACCGGCGCCAATTCAGCGCACAGCGATGCCTACTTGCGAGGCACCACGTGAAGCAGGATATGTCTTGCCGTCGAAAACCACCACGCACCACAATGCACCATTATGGTTCATAGCCGACGCAAGCCCTTATCCCCTAGCCAGGAAGAGACGGACACCATCCGTTTTAGCGTTGGCTTGCCGAAAGCTTTGTGTGCTGAAATTGACCGTATCGCCAAACGAGAATCACGGTCGCGAAATTGGATTATTAAGAAAGCTGCAGAAGAGCTGGTGAAGAACGATCAACCGCTGTTTCATCAATCCTAATCAAATGTCCACTTTCTACGAATTTTTTGCCGGGGGCGGGATGGCGCGCGCTGGACTTGGCGGCGGCTGGCAATGCACTTTCGCGAATGATTTCGACGCGGCCAAAGCCGCGATTTATCGTAAAAACTGGGGCGATGACCATCTCGTTGAAGGGGACATCGCTAAGGTCACGACCAGACAATTGCCGGGCGAGGTCGATTTAGCGTGGGCTTCGTTTCCCTGCCAAGATCTGAGTTTAGCAGGCTGCTATCGTGGCTTGGAAGGAGAACGGAGCGGGACGTTTTGGACATTTTGGCAGCTGATGCTCGGCCTTCGGCGAGAGAACCGCGCGCCCAAAATCATCACCATCGAAAACGTGTATGGGATACTGACTTCCAACGATAGCTTAGACTTCAGGGCTATCGCGACCGCGTGCGCAGAAGCAGGTTACACTGTTGGTGCAATGATAGTTGATGCCTGCTATTTTTTGCCGCACTCGCGCCCGCGATTTTTCCTCATCGGCGTGCGGAATGACTTGACCATACCCGATCGACTCAAATCAGAGTCCCCCCACTTTGTCTGGCACCCAGCACGTCTACTTGAGGCCTACTCAAAACTTTCGAATAATGTTAAAGATCGATGGATATGGTGGAATCTTCCAGAACCAGAGCCAAATATTCCTACCTTGGTTAGCATGATCGAGGAGACGCCGACGCTTGTCGCATGGCATACCTCGGAAGAAACGCGACGATTGCTGGCCATGATGTCCGAACGGAATGCCGCCAAAGTTCGGGCCGCTCAAGCACTGCCGGGGAAGACCGTGGGCACACTCTACAAGCGGATGCGAAAAGACGAGAAGGGAGCAAAAGTGCAGCGGGCTGAAGTTCGTTTCGACAAAATCGCGGGATGTTTGCGAACTCCGGCAGGCGGTTCTTCGCGGCAAACTATCATGGTCGTTAACGGACAGCATGTCCGGTCTCGACTTCTCTCCCCCAGGGAAGCCGTCAGATTGATGGGGCTTCCCGATACGTACCAACTTCCAGAAAAATATAATGATGGATACAAACTGGCTGGCGACGGAGTTGTCGTCCCTATCGTATCGCACCTTCGGCGACATTTGTTCGGTCCAATTGTGCGAGCAAACGAACGTGTGTTGCGCCAAGCGGTTTAGTGCCCGACGAGGCACTTCGATTCACGCGGGAAAAAAGTCCTCTTTGGCTTTGCAGGAGTTTTTCTTCAGCAGGCGAATTAGTCGTCTCGATAGGGCTGCGTGATATTGTTTTTGCAAATCATGCTCCCAAACTCGGATCACGGTCCATCCGCGCATTCGTAATTGTTGCGTGACGCGATGGTCGCGCGCGCGGTTTCGCGTGATTTTCGCCATCCAGTAATCGGAATTCGAGGCTGGAGCACGATGATGCTCGTCGCAGCCATGCCAAAAGCAACCATCCACAAATATTACGGTCCGCAGCCGGGGAAAAACAAAATCAGGTCGACCATAAAGAGGATAGTTTCGCCGCCATCCACGAGCCCCGACTTTCTTCAGTAGGCCGAGCATCCTCATTTCGGTAGATCGATTCCCCGAGCTACGAACTGCCGCCATAATCGCGCTTCGCGTCGTCGCACTCACATTGTCGGCCACGCCCTCATCTTCGACGAAATACCCCGTTTGCGCAAGCAGCGCTGGAAAGTATCTGTGACGGGCGCGCTGATGAAGCTTGCGGCTCACGCATCAAAAATCCCTTGTTCAGGTGTCCCTCAACTGCATTTCTATTGGCCATGACTACTCGATTGGCGAGCCCCCCGAAGTCGGTACGATGACTGCCTCACTGTCCATCGCCAGCGCCGCCCCCTGCCGCCATCGCGGCACCCCCCGCGAGGGAGCAATCGAGCAGGTGATTGGTCTGCTCTCAGCCAAACTTGGGGCTGACCAAGCGTACCTTGAGCGCCACGGTCTGACGCCAGAAGAATACACACACTCACTTCCGGCGGCGATCGAACGCCTGCGGGGGCGGATGGCCGCAAAAAACCAAAAACGCCGCGACTTCGTCGAGGAAATCGTGAAATTGCTGGTCGAAACTGGTGTCGCATCAAACTACCAAAAGCCACGTTACGGAAAGCACACGATCTACCGGGTGTACCTGAAAAACGGAATTCAAGTGGGCATAATTCAGAAAGGGTGTCCGGACGGAAAACATAGCAGCGTGGCTTGGTCTCGTCCGGAATGGGCGAAAGAACTTTATCTCTGGTGGGTATGCGATAGCAAGGCGGCAGAGCCTGGAGAACATGTCTGGAAAGGCGTCACCCGGCTTCGGGGCAAAGTAAGCCTCCCCGGCGAAGATCAGTTGGACGGCCTGATATTTTTCAATCGGCTATGTGGGACACCGGAGCGTCCCTGCCCTAAGATGGAACACGCCGTTGAACGCAACGGTGTGAAGCTTCCTCCGCCATGCGTCTATGTTTTCCCTCATTGGGAAACTGGACAGAACAATCTCAATTGGCGGGGCGAGGTGCAGCGGACTTTTCCCGCGCAACTTCTCCGCGCGTTTGGGATTCTACCGACGCACGCTCCCAATTTTATCGGTCACGTGGGCTTTCGCCTATCCGCGCCGAACGCAATCAACACCGAAATCACCAGCCGCTATGGCCCCGCGAAGGCGTCAACGGCACGAGGATGACTATGCCCCAGCCCACCAATCCATTTTTAGATCAAGGAAGAGCATCTTTTCTCAAAGCTCGCGTAAACGCCGCGCCGCGCAAGGGCCTCCTGGCGGCTTGGCCTCGCGTGGACCGCGAGTTGCCTAGCGTTGAACTCGACATCGATTGGGTAAGATTTTCCACACTCAATCACCGCACAAAAGCAGAGCAGTTTCGCGAGGTCGCCCGCACCGGCCTACCGAATTTGTTCTCTGGTGACCCTATGGGCACCGCGGCCCAGCAAGCACAGTACAAGATTCTGACTTCGCAATCAGGTTTCGCGCAGCTAAAAGGCGACCTCGCCGAACGAAAGCAGCAAGAACCTGCTGTCATCACTGCGGAGGGCGTGCTGATCAATGGAAACCGTCGAGCGGCTGCATTGCGCAGCCTACTCCATGAAGACAACGATTTGAGCGGTCGGTACATTCGATGTCTCGTGTTGCCGGAGGATGCAACGCCCGGTGAAATCATTCGACTTGAAGCAGAGCTACAAGTCGCGCGTGACTTCAAGGAGGCCTATTCTTGGGTGAATCAATCTCTATTGATTGAAGAACTTTATAATGAGAACGGTCGAAATTTCGACATCGTTGCCGCAATGATGCACCGCCCAGTGAAAGACATCATCACTGACTTCGAAAAAATTCAGCAGGTGAATCAATTGGTCGAGCTTTCTAAGGGC
>JAQGOU010000353.1 GCA_028293445.1 Verrucomicrobiales bacterium
CGTGTGGAAGAGGGTCATCGGTTTGGATGCGGAACCGGTGGCGGTTGGTTCGCCAGCGGATCTCGATTTCACACTCGAGAATCTGCCTGCAGCTTCGACGGTGGAGATATCTATCTCTGCCGTGAACAACGGCGGCGAAAGCCAGTTGTCGGAGAAGATCACCATCACGACGCACTAAAGGCGAAGAATGGGCGGCGCGGCAGCGCCGACCCTACCAATAATTGGTCGGGCTGAGCTGCCGCTCAGCCGTGATTAAAACACAAGCCGCCTGGGAAACCGGGCGGCTTTTTTGTTTTTGAAGTCCAATCGTTCTTAATGGAATGGGGTTTCCGCTCGGGATTTTGGTTGGTTGAGCGGGTCAAATCTTTTAGGTTTCGCGAAATGAAAGTTCAGGTATCCCCTAAGTTTGCCTGGTTGTTCCATAACGTCTTCACGATCCTGGCCTGGATCTTCGTGGTGTTGGGTGCCGTGGCGGGGTATTACGGTTTTTCCATTGTCGCTGCCGAGAAGGACGGCTTTTCACTGGCGAACATTGCCAGCTTCGGCAGTTACCTTCAGGGCGCAGTGGGTTCCCTTTGGGCGTTAGCGGCATTACTCTTCATTTACGAAACGTTGCGCGCCCAGAAACGTCAACTCCAACAACAAGACGACGAACTGGAACGTCAAAAGAAAGAATTCCAAATCCAGGAGAACAGCATCAAACGCCAGAGTTTCGAGAATTCTTTTTTCCAACTGTTGAACCTGCAAAATGCCACGGCCGCTGAATTCCACGTCACGATTTCTGGAACAGCCCACCAGGGCCGGACTTGCTTTCAACCGTTGTTCAGAGCGTTTGAGAAGCAGTTTTCTACTGACCTTCAATTGAAGAAGCTGCATGGGGCTCCGCAGTCTGTGGAGCAGAAGAGAACGTTTGCGATTGAAGAGTATTTTAAGTTTTGCGGCCCTTATCAGGCGAGCCTGGGCCACTACTTCCGAAACCTGTATCATATGATCAAGCTCGCGAAAGCCGACGGGTTCACATACGAGGAACAAAGGCGTTATACGAGCCTGGCGCGGGCCCAACTTTCGGCCTTCGAACTGGCGCTTCTTTTTTATAGTAGCATCACTCCTTTGGGCGAAAAATTTAAGCCGCTGATTGAGGAATTCGGATTATTGGAAAACCTTGAGCAGACATTGTTACTCGATGAGGACCATGTCCGCTTTTATCACTCCGATGCTTACGAGTAGTAAGACACGAATTAACCCAGCCCAGACGAACCGCAACCGGGGAAAAAGGCGGAATATTTCACCACGGATGAACACCGATAGACACGGATAAAGGAAGCGTGAGCAGGCGTTCTCTGACTATTCCAATGCCAATTAAAACGTAGGTTTCAAGGCAAGATGAACTTTACAGGTATCTTTCTTATCCGTGTCGGTCTGTGTTCATCCGTGGTTAAATTCGAACCGTTGGGTTGCGGCTCCGTCGCTCTGGGCAAATTCGTGTCGAAACGTTTTCTTCATTGCTGAAAATCTAGGTCGGTTCATGTTCAATAGCTGCGCATGAAAGTCATCACGGACAGCCGTTGCACTGAATACTCGAGACCAGGTCATCCCGAACGACCCAAGCGGATTTCCTCGACCGTGGAGAAATTGAAGGCGCAAACGGAACTTCCCATTGATTGGCTCGAACCGTTGCCGGTCAGCGATGAACAGATTCTGCGAGCGCACACACCTGAACTCGTTGCAGCGCTGAACGAGCCTCATGACTTCGACGCCGATACTCCGGCGCATCCCGGCATTGCGGCCCATGCGCGTCGATCGGTGGGCGCTGGCTTGCACGCCTTGAAACTATGTCGCGAGGGAGAAGTGGCGTTCAGCCTCATGCGTCCGCCCGGTCATCATGCGGAAAAGAAACGCGCGATGGGATTTTGTTATCTGAACAGCATTGCGATTGCGGCGTTGGAAGCGAAAGCAACTGGCGCGAAGAAAGTGGCGGTATTCGATTTCGATGTTCATCACGGCAACGGCACGGAGAACATTTTGCTCGATCGAGAAGGCCTGAGTTTTTATTCCATCCACCAATGGCCCGCCTACCCCGGAACCGGTCAGCGGAATCGCGGAGAGAATGTTTTTAATTTCCCCGTGGCTCCAGAGTCGCCGGCGTATGCGTATCGGGATGCCTGTCACTCGGCCCTGGAACATCTGCACGCTTCCGCGCCGGACATCATCGCGGTGTCCGCTGGCTTCGATAGTTTTAAGGATGATCTCCTCTGCCAGCAGAATATGGAGGTGCAGGATTTCTATTGGCTCGGGAAAACGATTCGCGAATTGAACATCCCGACGTTCAGCCTGCTGGAGGGCGGTTACAGCAAAGCATTGCCGGAACTGATCTTCGCCTATCTCAAAGGACTGAGCGGCTTATGAGTCACGAGGACATTCTCTCCGCTTGCTCAACCCGTTCCGCGCGGCAATAGTTTGCGCGGTGAAAATTCTTGTCGCCATCACGGGGGCCAGCGGCGCCCTCTATGCCCAGCGCCTGCTCGATCATCTCGATCCGAGTCAGCATGAAGTCCATGTCGTGATGAGTAACTACGCTCATCAAGTGGTGAAGGAAGAATTGCCCGATGGATTGAAATTGCGCGAAGGCGTACAGACGCATGCGTTAAAAAGTATGAACGCCCCGTTCGCCAGCGGGTCCAATCCGCCGGACGTCATGGTGGTGATTCCTTGCACGATGGGAACGATGGGTCGCATCGCGCATGGATTTAGCGAAGATGTGTTGCTGCGCGCCGCGGATGTCGTCCTGAAGGAGAAACGTAAATTGATTCTCGTCCCACGCGAAATGCCATTGAGCCTGGTGCATATTAAAAACTTTGAACTACTGACCCTTGCGGGCGCGATGATTCTACCAGCCAATCCAATTTTCTATACGCATCCGAAAACGATTCAGGATGTCGTCGATACTGTCGTGGCGCGCGTGTTGGATCACGTGGGGATTCCACAGACACTGGTAAAGCGCTGGCAGGCGGAACAAGACTAACGATGTCGCAGATGCTCAAATCTTCTGGCGCAATGGGCATTGCGACCATGACGAGCCGGATCCTGGGTCTCGTGCGCGAACAGGTTTATTACTGGTTCATGGGAACCGGCGCGGTGGCGAGTGCGTTCGTCTTTGCTTTCACCATTCCCAATCTGTTCCGGCGTCTCCTCGGAGAAGGAGCGCTCACGGCGGCATTCATTCCCATTTTTAAGTCGAAGGAAAAGACCGACGGCGAAGCGGAAATGTGGCGCGCGGCGAACGCTGTCATTTCCGGATTAATCGTCGCATCCGTCGCGGTGGTGGTTGCAGTCATGATTGGCGTCACCATTTTTTTGGCGACGGCAACGTTGCAGCCGAACACGCGGCTGATGCTCGAACTGTTGCGGACGATGTTTCCTTACATGATTCTGGTCTGCCTGGCTGCGATTTTGATGGGAATGCTCAATGCGCGTGGACACTTTTTTGTTCCGGCTTTCGGCTCGGTGGTCCTGAACGTAGTGATGATCGGGTCGGTCGTATTCCTGGTGCCATTTTTCGGAAACACTCTTGAGAAGCAAATCTTTGCGGTGGCGGTTGGGGTTTTGATCGCGGGCGTTATGCAGGCCATATTTCAGGTGCCAACGCTCCGCGCCGAAGGGTTCCGTTACCGGTGGGTTTCGCCGTGGAAGGATCCCACCGTGCGCGAAGTTGTGCGCAAAATGATTCCGGGATCGATCGGGGTGGCGGCGTTTCAAATCAATGTTCTACTCACGCAGACTTTGGCCTTTGGTGAGAACGAATCCATCGTTGCTGTCTTCAATGGCGCGGTGCGATTGATGGAGTTACCGCAGGGGGTCTTTGGAATTTCGCTGGCAACTTACCTGTTGCCCACGCTCTCCGGGCTCGCAGCGGAAAAGAAATTTCCCGAATTCCGATCAACGCTCCGGCAAGGACTGAGCTACCTGATCTATATTAATATTCTCGCCTCGGTGTTTCTTTTTGTTCTGGCTGAACCGATCATTCGACTCCTGTTTGAACGCGGCAAGTTCACGGCGTTTTCCACTCAGCAAGTCAGCTTCGCGCTCGTCTGTCTCGCTCCGGGACTCGTCGCTTTCTCAATGGTTAATATTCTCGCGCGTGCCTTTTATGCCGTTGGCGATATCAAGACCCCAATGAAAATCAGCCTCTTTTGCCTCGCAGTGAATTTCGGCTTCGCAATGTTTTTCCTCTTTATATTAAATCTCGGAGCGGCGGGTCTTGGCATTGCCAACACGATCAGTTCGGCCTGCAACGTCACACTCCTTCTTTTCGCGTTGCGCAAGAAACTCAAACAATTGGATTTCGCCGAACTGGTTCAACAATTGGTTCCCGTGATCGCCTCGGCCATTGCTGCTGGTTTGCTCGCCTGGTGTATTCGGTACTATTGGCAGACTCATCTCGGGCACGCAAAACTGGCAATGAAGCTGGGCGAAGTATTCGTCCCCATGATCTTTGCGACCTTACTTTATTTCGGCTTAACCAGCTGGCTCAAAATCCCCTCCGCTCACGATGTCCTGAATCTCGTGATGAGACGGCTTCCAAAAAAATCGTAGTCACTGTGGCGATGCGATTTTGAGGATTCCGCACGATATCCGATCGGCGATGGGGGATGTTTTATCTGGTATGCCGTTGCAGGAACCAACAATCACCTTGCTGCTCTGCTCAATTCGTGTGAAATATATTTGGGCTGCGCCTGTAGCTCAATTGGATAGAGCATCTGCCTTCTAAGCAGAGGGTCGCGCGTTCGAATCGCGCCAGGCGCACCATTTTCTTCAGTTTATTGCGCAAAACAACTTCCACCTTTTCGCCGGTTGCGTCATTTTCAATCCAATGTTGACGCTCGAAAGATTGGCAGAGCTGGTTGAGAACAATCGTGACGCCACCAAAGCGCGCGTGAAGGAGTTTCCGATCGGCGGGAAGAATTTTGTCTTCAACTCACAACCCTCAATCATGGGGGTGGTCAATTTGTCGGCGGACTCGTGGTACCGGGAAAGTGTTTGCCTCACCGCCGACAGCGCGATTGCACGCGGCAAAGTCCTTGCGTCGCAGGGTGCGGATATCATCGACATCGGTGCAGAATCGACCCTGGCCAACGCGGCGCGCGCCGATGAGTTCGCGCAAACCAGCAAGCTTCTCCCCGTCATCAAGAAACTTCGTGCGGCAGACATTTTAGTTTCGATTGAAACGTATCAGCCGGCGGTCACACAGAAGTGCCTCGAAGCCGGGGCGAACATTCTTAATCTCACTGGCACCAAACAAACCGAAGAAATGTTCCGGATGGTTGCGGCAAATGATGCAGCGGTAATTATTTGTTACGTTCAAGGGGATCACGTGCGTGATGTTGGCGATTTTGATTTTACGTCCGATTCGACAACGATGATGCGCGAGTATTTCTCGCGTCAGATTGAAACCGCCCAGCGTTGCGGCGTTGAGAAAATCTTCATCGACCCGGGTCTCGGATTTTACTACAGGA
>JAQGOU010000365.1 GCA_028293445.1 Verrucomicrobiales bacterium
GATCGATAATCTATTGCTCAAATTCTTTTGCACTTCTTCGATCATTTCGAGCGTGGGGACTTTTTGGGGATCAAAGAAATCATTGTGTCCCATGAGTACTTCATTCTCTAACCTCTGTTGTTTGAACCCGACGACAAGGTCGGCCCGCCGTAATTCCTCGATTAAATCGTTGACCTGTTTCTCCCCGTAAATTTTATATCCGCCGCGCGCCGTGCTGTAGGTCACGCCCACGCTCATCCGCATGTCGCGAATCCGATGCCAGCCGCCCACTTCGTCGGCCGACTTTTGCGTTTCCAGATCAAAATAAACAATGTTCTTCATGGCAGGCGGTGCGCATTTTAGATACGGGCCTGCGGTAACGAAAGAAATTTCGGCTCGATCATTTGCATTCCACGCAAAAAATTTCTAAGTTGCTGCGCGCATGATCAAACTCGTGTTGTTCGATATCGATGGAACGCTTGTCCGGACCGGTAAGGCGGGAATCAAAGCGTTCTCCCAGGCATTCGCGGATGAATTTGGACTTAACCACGGCTCAGAGAAGTTGAAGTTTGCCGGTCGAACCGACTATTCGCTGGTCCGGGAGTTTTTTCTGCAACACGGCGTTACACCGACAAGTTCACATTTTGAACGCTTCTTCGCGCGATACCTCGATCATCTTGAGCAGGTGATCGTGCAATGCGACGGCGCAATCATTCCCGGAGTCCATACGTTCATGAAAGAGTTGCGTGCGTTGGAGAATGCGCCCGCGATTGGATTGCTGACCGGGAACGTACGGCGCGGTGCTGAAATTAAACTGCGTCACTTTTCCTTGTGGCAGGAATTTCAATTCGGCGGCTTCGCGGATGACCATGAAGAGCGCGATTGCATTGCCGCCATCGCGAGGCAACGCGGCTGTGATTTTATCGGGAAGAAATTATCGGACGATGAGGTCCTGGTCCTCGGTGATACGCCGTTGGATGTGCGTTGTGCGCGGGCCATCGGAGCAAAGGTAATCGCCGTGGCTACGGGCGGACACACTCGCGAAGATCTGGCGCTGCATCAACCGGATTGGGCCGTGGCCGATTTAAATGCGATCTCCGCTAAAGATATCTGCGCCTAGTTAATGGGAGTGCGGCTTGCCTGTTCCACAGCGACCGCATGAACTGGGAACTCCGGAGCAATTGGATCCAGCCTCCTGTCCTGCCGTACTGGACGCAAAGACGGAAAGCTTCTTACTCAGCTTCTTTGAACCACAATGCGGGCACGCTGTGCCTTTCCAACTGGAAGTGCGCATAATGATTTCGCTATCACGACTGCATTTGCCGCAGTGAAATTCGTAGATCGGCATGGCTCTAAATTACTCGGTGGATTTTCCAACTCAAGTCTCCGTTCTTATCTCGATATCAAAAGCTCCCTCCGCATTCCGGGAGCCAACACCCCTATTTGATTGCCCAAGGGTTCGTCAACGCGGGGAACGATCCTAGAGGCCGTTATGCAGGAAAAGAAAAAGGCGGGTTTGGAGTTAACCAAACCCGCCTGTGAATTGTCAGAACGTTACTGTTGCCTTATTCGTTCGCCGAAGCGGAACTGGCAGCAGCAGAGTCAGAGCTCGAGGTTGAACCAGCACTCAACGGACCAACGGGGTCTGCGACCACGTTAACCGTGAAGTTCGCCGAAGAGCTCTTCGGGAAGGCGCCGTTTGTCGGATCATCTTCCACCGTTGCGGTGAAGGCGTTAGCTCCAACGAATGTGCCATCCGGAGTCCAGGTGAACGCGCCGCTCGCCGGATCCATGACCGCTGTCGACGGATCATCAGCACCGAGGCCGAAGCCGAGACCAGCACCCGGATCAGGATCTGTTCCCGAAGCGGTGAAGGCCAGCGTAGCGCCAGTGTTCATCGTGATAGCACTTGCGAGGCTGTAGTTGTATACAACTTGGAAGTTATCCACGTAGACCGTGTAGGCACCCGAGCCACCATTGGCGTTCAGGATCAGGTGTTCCAAGGTTCCTTTAGCAGCCGCGAGGATGCTGTCGCCCGTGAGCGTCTGCATCGGTTCAGTCGGCAGGTTAAACGTCAACGTCGTCCATGTATTGGCAGCAACCGTGCGAGTAGGAATCGGTGTCGTACCGATCTGCGAGGAGCAACCGGCGTATTCGATCGCACCCGTCGTTCCACCGTTAGCACCAATGTTGGCGCTGGTGCCGGTTTCGCGGAGACCAAGTCCGACTTTCAATGACTTGGTGGTGTAGATGCTGAACTTCAAGGAATGACGGAAGTCAATCGTCGGATTCGGCAACGCAGCTGCGTTAATCGTCGTCAAACGAAGCCATTGATTGCTCTGACCGGTCTTGAAGGACCAACCAATCATCATGACTTTGGCACTGCCATCCGGATTGCCAGCAGGGAAGCTGGTAACAACGCGGGTGTAGTTCGTCGCCGTCGTGTCGATGTAGTTCGTGGTCGTGCTCGAGTTCATCGGCTTCTTGAACATCACAAACTCGTCAGGCGTATTGTTCGTGAACGTTTCGAAGTTCGCGAAGGCTTCCGTGACGGTAGCAGCACCCAGCGTGATCACTGGAGCAGCGTTCGTCGGACTCACGCGAATGATGACGGTCTTCTCGTCCCACTGAGTGGGTGAGCCATTATCCGTCACGCGAACCGTGAAGATGTTCGTGCTCAAAGTACCAGTTGAAGTCCAGCTGAAGTCACCCGTGGCAGAGTTGAGCGTCGCACCTGCGGGCGCGCCGGCCATGCTGTAAGTGAGGGTATCCGCTGGAACGTCGTCGTCTGCACCCGTGGCGGTAAAGGTAACCACCGTGCCAGAGCTGACTTCCACGACTGAATCAGGCAAACCACCGATACGAGGAGGCGTATTGACCTTGCGCACAATCACATTGAGATACTTCGTATTGCTCAGTGCTGGTGTGCCGTCGTCCGTCACAATAATCGGAATCGCATTGGTGCTTGGGCTCTGGTCCGCTTGAGCGGTCCAGGTGAACAATCCGCTGTCCGCGTCGATGACTGCGTTCGTCGGAGCACCCGCACCGAGGCTAAACTGCAAGGTTTGAGCTGGCACATCGGCATCCGTCGCACTGTTCTGAACGACGATCGTCGCTGAGGTATCAATGGTTAGGTTCGTCGAAACGCTGGTGACAGAAACGTCATCCAAATAGACGTTATAAACTCCCATGCCACCGTTTGGTATGATCGAGATGCCTTCGATAACACCTTTGCTGCCCGTTAACACACCGTCACCGGTGAAGGCTGCTTTCGGTTCCGTCGGAAGGTTAAACTCAACCGTGGTCCAGTTGCTGGCAGTCACGGTGTGCGTCGGAATCGGGCAACCATTGGCTTGTTTGCCGCTGGCACCAACGTATTCAATCGTTCCAATCGTGCCACCATCAAAACCAATCGGGGCGGTGGTGCCGGTTTCACGAACCTGGATACAAACCTTGATCGATTTGTCGGACCAGAGCTTCATGCTGACGCGTTGACCGAAATCAATCGTCGGATTCACATCAGCATAAGTATTGGTGTAACCGCTTGCGGCATACGTGGTCAAACGCATCCAGGGATTCGTTGTGCCCGTCTTGAACGCCCAC
>JAQGOU010000382.1 GCA_028293445.1 Verrucomicrobiales bacterium
AAATCACAGGAAGCTGACTTGAAGGCGACGATAGAAGCAGCGCTGCCGAAGCTGGCGCAATTGCTGAATAACCCACAACTGGCGATCAGCAGTGGCGCTTTCAAATTCAATGGCACGGTGAAACAAAAAGCGGCCACCCAAACCATCGCGGGCGATTTGCTCGTCGACCGTTTCACAGGTCATTACAGCACTTATAGTTTCAACGACTTCATTGCGGCCATTCAAGCGGACATCGAAAAGCAGAATGACCTGCTGCAAATCCGAAAGCTCAACGGGGATTTGAAGTCCGGCAGCGCGGCGGGCGGGACGTTCACGGTCAGCGGCAATCTTGATTCGAAGAAGATGGTGGGAGAATTCGCGGTGAACTTGAAAGATCTGAATGAGAACACGCTTCGCACGTTTCTGCAGCCATCGCTCGGCGATAAGAAACTCGTTTCCATCCTGATCAACGGCAATGCGACGGCGCAGTTGAAATCGACGAATGATTTCTCGACCAAAGCAGATTTCGTGGTCACGAATCTCGTGGTCCTGGATCCTAAGAAAGGCCAAGCCGATGCTCCGCTCGCCGTGCATTTCACGGCGGATGCCGGAATGGAGAAGGATGTTTTAAACCTGCGCCAGATTCAACTCGGGCTGACGCCCACGTCTCGCGGCAAAAATCAATTGCTCATCAAAGGGCTCGTGAACCGGACGGACACGAACGCGATGAAAGGGAATTTGACCATCAGCGCTGATTCGATCGACGTTACGCAATATTACGATCTCTACGCCGGCAAAGCGGAGAAAGAAAAAGCCAAAGCCCAGGGCCCGGCGGGAACGTCCGGCGGCGCCGCCACGGCACCGGCGAAGGATCAAAACAAGGAACCGGACGCGATGAATCTTGGTATCGGCGAATTCGATTTGAACGTGAGCATCGGTCAGTTTTACTTGCGGGAAATTGCCATCACAAATTTGCAGGCGGTCGGGAAAGTCGTCGGGAACAAGGTGAATCTGAACCCGGTGCAATTGACGATTAACGGTGCGCCCGTGAAAGCAAATATTGATTTGAACCTAGGTGTAGCCGGTTACGCTTATAACGTTGCCGTGTCTGCGAACCGCATTCCGCTGGAGCCGATCGCAAATAGTTTCATTCCTGATAAACGCGGACAATACAAAGGCGACATTCTCGCGAATGTTCAGATCAAAGGAGCGGGTATTACCGGGATAAATCTAAAGAAGAATCTGAGCGGCAACGTAAATTTTAGTTACACCAATGCAAACATCAAACTAGCGCCCGATGGGAAAATCGGTTTTCTAATCAAAGGAATTTCGTTTCTTCTTCGGATGCCGAGTCTTTTGGAATCACCTCTCAACTATGTCGATGCGCAGATTGATTTAGGCAATGGGCAAATAAATCTTAAAAAAGGTGAGATCGTCAGTCCAGCATTCAAGGCAGACACGGCAGGGCTCATTCCGATTGCCGATGTTTTCATGAATTCTCCGCTCAATAAGCTTCCGGTGGATTTCTATTTGAGCCGCAACCTGGCTGAAAAATCCGGTTTAATGCCCGCTAACGCCCCGGCGGATGCGCCTTACGTTCTGTTACCGAATTTTGTAAAACTCATCGGAACCATAGGAAATCCGGATACAGAAAAAAACTATCTCAACCTTACCGGGGCAGGTCTAAAATCAGCTGGAAGTTTGATCGGAGGTAAAACCGGCGATGTGCTGAAGGGAGTGGGCGGAGCAGCGGGTGGTGTTATCCAGGGTGTTGGTGGTCTGTTTAATGGCGGACAGAAAACGAATTCTCCCGCTGGAACCAATCAACCTGCGCCAGCCAATCCAGTGAACGACATTCTTAATATTTTCAAAAAGAAGAAGTAGGATTTTAGGGCGCTGAAAGTTAATGCAGCGCCCGCCGTTCATCGCTACATTCCGCGTCACATGGAAGCCGTCCTGGATTATCTAAAAAACAATCGCGAACGTTTCGTCCGCGAACTTTGTGATTATGTCCGTTTCCCGAGTGTCTCGGCTCAGCCGCAACATCGGACCGACCTCGTCAAATGCGCCGAGTGGTTGGTGAACCATTGCCGCGGCATCGGCCTGGAGACGACATTATATCCGACGGCGGGGCATCCTGTCGTCGTCGCCAAAACGCCCCGTAAAGCCGGGAAGAAGAAACCGCATTTCATGGTTTACGGACATTACGATGTCCAACCACCGGAGCCGCTTGAACTTTGGAAGACGCCACCGTTTGAACCTCGCATCGAAGGGACGTCTCTCTTCGCCCGCGGATCGAGTGACAACAAAGGACAGAATCTCGCCCACCTCAAAGCGGTGGAAGCCTACCTGAAGACCGGCACCGAACTGCCGTGCGATTTAACGTTCGTCATCGAAGGCGAAGAAGAAGTCGGCAGCAAACATCTGGCGCAGTTTTTACAGCAGCATCGCAAAGAATTGGACGTCGAGAGCGTTGTTGTTTCCGACACCGGCATGCCGAGTAAGAAATTCCCGGCGCTGACCTATGCGTTGCGCGGTATCCTGGCCGTGGAAGTTCGCCTGGATGGACCGTCGCGTGATTTACACTCGGGCATTTACGGCGGAACCGTGGATAACCCCGCGATGGCACTTTGCCAATTGATCGGAAAGTTACGGGATAAGAACGGGCGCGTCGCAGTGCCGGGATTTTATGATGACGTCGAGAAACTCTCCGCCTATGAGCGCAAAGAGTTCAAGCGCATCCCGATGAGCGAGGGCGAGTATAAGAAGCTGATGGGCGTATCGAAATTGTTCGGTGAAAAAGGATTCACGCCGTTTGAACAAAGGGCGGCGCGTCCGACGGTGGAAATCAATGGACTAACCAGTGGCTATCAAGGTGACGGCAGCAAGACCATCGTGCCAGCGTGGGCGAGGGCAAAGCTAACCTTCCGCCTCGTGCCGAACCAGAATCCAACGAAAGTTCGCGCGGCCATTTTCAAGCAGCTGAAGAAACTCTGTCCGCCGACCGTGCGCATGACCATTACTGCAGGCCATGGCGGCGAACCTTACATAGTTTCGCCGACAAGTCCGCTCGCGAAAGCAGCGCTCAAGACCTTGAAAGAAGCGTTTCGTCGCGAACCGATCCTGATCCGTGAAGGCGGCTCGATTCCGATTGTCACTCAGTTCAAAAAGATTCTCGGTGCGGACACGTTGTTACTCGGACTCGCTTTGCCCGATGACAACGCGCATTCCCCCAATGAGAAGTTCGATCTGGACTGCTTTGAAAAAGGCATCCTGATGAGCACCCATCTTTGGCAGGAATTGCCGAAAGCCGTCAGCGCAAGCTAACAGCGATTCGCCCTCAGAATTGTTTTTGTATTTTCCAGCCGCTCGTTTCAAAGTCGCGGGATGAACACCCGTTCCTTTGTGCAGGTCGCCGCGCTGCTTCTATTTTCATCGTTCCGGCTCAGTGCCGCCCCGGAACCGGAAAAGTTTTTCCCCGTGATGCCTTGGAATTACGTTCCAGACGACAAAGCCGTCGTACAAAAAATAAAAGACTGCGGATTCACAGTGGCGGGCTTCGTCGCGCCGGACACTTTGAAAACAATCCACGCGGCGGGGCTGAAAGGGATCGTGCAAGATCCGCGGATTTACAATTACGACTGGACCAAGGTCGACCCGAACACCGCACGCAGCAATGTTGTTGCTGCCGTTACGCCACTCGCGAAAAACCCCGCCGTTTATGGTTTCTATCTGCGCGACGAACCGCCGGCTACCTACTTTCCCGGATTGAAAAGCGTGGCGTCGGTGGTGCACGAACTGGCGCCGGACAAATGGGCTTACATCAATCTATTTCCGAACTATGCGGAGAACTGGCAACTCGGGGCTTCGAGTTATGAAGAATACCTGGAGAAATTCGTGGAGACATGTCATCCCGCACAGTTGAGCTACGACCATTACGGGTTAATGGATGATGGTTCCTTGCGCGAAGGTTATTGGCGGAACCTGGAACAAATGCGCGTCGCGTCGAAGAAACATAATATTCCCTTTTGGAATATCGTCTTGTCCGTCGCCCACTTTAATTATCGCGAACCAACTTTCGCCGACCTGCGGTTTGAAGTTTATAGCAGCCTCGCTTCCGGGGCGCGTGGGCTGGCTTACTTCACGTATTTTGCGCCGCAGGTTGGAAATTATCGCGGCGCGCCCATCGATCAATTCGGTAATCCGACGCCCACCTGGAACTGGATGCAAAATGTGAATCTGCAAATTCAGAAGCTCGCCCCAACACTGCTGGATTTAACGTCCGATGATGTTTATCACTTTGGCTCCGTCCCAAATGGTTGCCACGCGGCGTCGACGAATAGCCTCGTGGCAAACATTGGGCCGGACTTTGCCGTCGGCGATTTTACACACACGAACGGCACTCGTTACGTGATGTTGGTGAACAAAAATGTTTCGAAGTCTGCGGTCGGTTCGCCGGAGTTTCGCAAAGCGCCCAAAGCGTTAAAAATTGTTTCACCTTACTCAGGAACTCTGATTCCCTTTGAAGGCGAACAGGTCTGGATCGCGCCGGGCGCGGGAGCTTTGTTGAAACTTGAATAATTCTGCTATGGTAACTCCATGAAACTCGACGACGTTCAGCGCGCCGCGCAGGAACAGTTTGGAAAGCAAAGTCATCGTTACGGCCAGGGCCATATTCTTCAGAACGTAAGCGATGTCCGCGATGCGGTGGAAAAAATTACAGTGCCACCAAGAGCGCAGGTATTGGATGTCGCCACTGGCGCGGGGCACACAGGAATCTTTCTGGCAGAGCTTGGTTGTGAAGTGACGGTCGCTGATATCGCCCAACCGATGTTGGAACGTGCAGAGCAAATGGCGCGAGAACGTGGGCTGACCGTCAAAACACAACAACACGCCGCGGAAGAATTTCCTAATGCGGACGGAACGTTTGATCTCGTTACCTGTCGCGTCGCTGCCCATCATTTCAGTGCTCCCGAGAAGTTTATCGCCGAAACGTCACGCGTTCTCAAGCCCGACGGCTTTTTTCTCTTGATCGATGGCACCGTGGAAGATGATCAACCGGAAGCTGAAGCCTGGGCACATGCCGTGGAAAAGTTTCGCGATCCCAGTCACAATCGTTTTTTAACTCCCGACACGTGGCGCAAACTCTGCGTTGCAAATGGTCTTTCCGTTCAGGATTTGAAACTGGTTCCATTCAAACAGCCTGACTTGAACTGGTATTTCGAAACTGCGGCTACCACCCCGGAAAATCGTGAGAAAGTTTTGCATCTGATCCGCACCGTTCCAGATTCCGCGCGCGATCTTTTCGGCGTGGCGGATGAAGAAGGCAAAATTGTCTGGTGGTGGCAGCGCATGACTTTGATTGCCAGGAAGACCGGCTGATCATGAGTCTTGAAACGCCGAGTTATCGCGGTCGTATCGCCCCGTCGCCCACCGGCTATTTACACCTGGGCCACGCGCGAACTTTCTGGGTGGCGCAACAACGCGTGATTGAATACGGCGGCATTCTGGTTCTGCGCAACGAGGATTTGGATTCTGCCCGCTGCAAACCTGAGTTCGTCTCCGCGATGATCGAGGATCTGCACTGGTTTGGATTCCGCTGGCAGGAAGGTCCCGATTGCGGTGGAACATTCGGACCCTACACGCAAAGCCAGCGGCTTGAACTCTACCGCAGCAGATTCGAACTCCTGCGCGAGTCCGGTTTTATTTATCCGTGCACCTGTTCGCGCCAGGATGTCCTTCGATCCGTGAGCGCACCGCATGCCGCGGATGATGAACCGATTTATCCAGGAACCTGCCGTGGAAAATCTCTGCGCGATGTTCCTGTAGGAACGAAAGTAAGCTGGCGGTTTCGTGTGCCGGACGGAGAAACCATTTCCTTCCTCGACGGATCCCGTGGCGTGCAATCTTTCTGGGCGGGGAAAGATTTCGGCGACTTTATCGTCTGGCGTCACGATGGAATCCCCTCCTATCAACTCGCGGTGGTCACGGACGACGACGCGATGCAAATAACGGAAGTCGTGCGTGGCATGGATCTATTGCTCTCCACGGCGCGGCAACTCCTCTTGTATCGCGCCTTAAACGTCCGCTCTCCGAAATTTTTCCATTGCCCGTTGCTCCATGATGAAAGCGGAAAGCGTTTGGCCAAACGCCACGATGCACTCAGCCTGCGAGCCCTCAGGATTCAAGGACAGACACCCGAATCGATCCGGTGCTCCGCGCTGTTTAGCGGGTAGAGGAAATAGTTTCTTTGCTCGTGTGGAGCCGAAAGCGGACTGCGTCAGCAACCACGGTGCGATGTCCCGCATCACTGGTATCGTTAAAAAGCGTCACTGAGGCGGAAGTTCCGACAACAAAAGGTTTTCCGATCGCAACGGAAACCCA
>JAQGOU010000419.1 GCA_028293445.1 Verrucomicrobiales bacterium
TTGCACGCTGCAATCGTCTTCGCTGGAAGTTTTGCACCCGATTGCACGCTGCAATCGTCTTCGTTGGACGTTTTGTCCCCGATTGCACGCTCCAATCGTCTTCGATGGAAGTCTTGTCCCCGATTGCACGCTGCAATCACCTTCGTTGGAAGTTTTGTCCTCAATTGCACGCTGCAATTGCCTTCGCTGGAAGTTTTATCCTCGATTGCACGCTGCAATCGATGTCGCTGGAAGTCCCAAGCCATGAATAGGGCGATGAACGGTTTCCGTTTCTTCGTGACCTGAGCATTTTACCCACAAGTCTCCATCCTCTTCGGGTTCTTGTTTATCTCAGGGCTGAAAGCCCGTCATGTGAAAGCCCAGGCTGAGCGAGCATCGCGAGTGGTGGCCTGGGTATGTCGTCGTGTTAATGAGCAAGGCCTGTAAGGCCGATACAAATACCCTTCTCCGTTAATCCCACGATGTTGGCGAGACATTGGGCCATGACCAAAGGAGGTTAACGAAGGCCAATCAACAACGGTTGTCTCGGCCTTACAGGCCTTGTCCTATTTACGGATATCACCCAGGCCACCGCTCATTTCATTCGCTCAGCCTGGGCTTTAACATGACGGGCCTTCAGCCCTGCGATATCGCGTGGATCCGCCTTGAAAGACTTACGGCTAATGTTCAGCTTCGTGACGCAGGACCGAAGAGAGGAGCTGCTTCCTGCACGCGCCGTTTGCACCACCCGAAAACCCTCTGGATCCGTTTTTTGCGAAAAATATATTTTCAGAAATCGCCTCTTTTCTATTGCAACCTCAGAAATGCCCCGGAAACAAAGGCTTAGATCGACTTGAAATTTTTCAAACTATTTAGGGGGGTTGTGCAACTTCTGCACAACCCCCCTCTGTAAGCTTTTTCACATGTTCAATCGAACGCGAGTCGTTCAGGAGAACATACGAAGACCGGATGAGCCTAGAAATTCATTCAGTCGCGGGCTGACATACAAAACGTTTGCGGCCGACAGCGATGTGCTTCGTACAGCAGAAGACAGAGATAGAAGGTCGGAAGGCGCAAGCCGGAGGGCCGCAGTGAAACAGAACAGAAACAGTAAACAAGAAAGAGAAACATTATGGAAAACATCATACTAACTAAAAAAGAGGAAACCGTTGCACAAGCTACCCAGCTGATCAGCGGTTTGGAACAACACGAAGCAACGGCCGACGTCAAACAAAACACCAAGCTGGTGTTGATCGCGGCGCTGGCCAATGCGGTAAACGCCAAGACTGCCTATGATACGGCGGTCACGGCGAGAACTGCGTTGAGCACGGCACTGAGTGTGGCGGACGAGAATGTGAAAGCATTCATCGGCTTTGCCCGCATGGTGCTGCTCTACTTCATCGGCGCGCTCTGGTCGGAGGCCTGGATGTCGACCGGCTTCCAGGATCAATGCACTGCTGTGCCCCGCGTCAGTTCGCTGCGCGAGGTGTTGATGGGCGCGTTGAAGACCTACTTCGCCGCCAATCCAACCCACGAGGTACCGGCCCTCAACGTTACAGCAGCGGCTGCCGAGGCGTTGAAGACGGCATTGCTGAATGCGCGTGCGGCCTACACCGCAGCCGTCGCTGATTGCTATGCGAAACGAGTGACTCGTGACGCGGCGTTCACGGAGTTGCGCAAACGGATGCGCGGTTTGGTCGACGAACTGGGAACGGTTCTCAGCGACACCGATTCGCGCTGGTTGGCATTTGGCCTGAACATCCCTGGGGCAGAAGCCACGCCCGATGGCGTGGATCATGTCACGGTAATGTTGATCGGTCCGACTACGGCCGCATTGAAATGGCCGGCCCCGGCACGTGCACAGTTCTATCACGTGTTCCGCCGGATCGTGGGTGTCGATGCGGAACAGGTCCTGGTCGGTTCGCCGGCAGACATCGACTTCAACATGGAAGAGTTGCCTGCGCACTCGTCCATCGAGATCTCGGTCTCCGCCGTGAACGACGGCGGTGAAGGCCACCGCTCTCCCGTGGTGACAATCGTCACGCCATAAAGGAACGAAAGTTAAATCAGGCAACCGGCGCACAGCAATGTGCGCCGGTTGTTTTTTTCGGACTAGCGAAGTTCGTAAGGAATCAGCGATAATTCAGCATGACAAGATCGGCCGGGCGCACCCCTTTTTGGGCTCCAGAAAACATGAAACGAAAGATTATACCCATTTCTGCCGTTCTCGTCCTGCTGGTCGTTACATATATGGTCGGGCAGAGGAATGGAATAAAGGCCGAGTCGGAACAGCAATCCAAGCGAGATTTGCAACTCCACCATCAACTCGTGGAACTCGATGAATCGTTTCTGACAAGCGTTGTGACTCGGCCGAACGTGATAAGTTCCGGGACCTATACGCTCGAGACAAGATTCGCCGGCCAATCCGTGAAAACCTCCACAGTGAAGCTTACTTTCTCTGACGGGCAATTAATGAAACTGGAAAATCTACCGACACAGGGCATCCAACAGACAGGAAACGTCGTGTCGTGGGAACAGTTCGACCCGGACGAAGGACCAAGCGCAAGATTCGTGGGTATTATTGATGGCTATGTCATGTGGGGCAGAATTTACATGAAGCCGGGCCAAGGATGGCGGGAGGGAACGCCGCCAGCCTATGGTGTCTGGAGATTGTATCCACAAGCGCCAAAATAGAGAACCGAACACGGCGCCAAGGAAAACGTGGGGTTGTCTGTTCGACGTTAGACTTCTCTGATCATTGTCTCCAGACGGTAAGCTTCTGTTAAGGTTCGTTTGTTAGTATGGTCGCGTCTCAAGACAACGATTGAGACGTTATCATGCGCGTTTTATTGGTCGAAGATTCGATCCGCCTTCAGCAAACCGTCGGCACGGCGTTGCGCCGGTCGGGCTATGCTGTCGATGTGTCGGGCGACGGCGAAGACGGTCTCTGGCGCGCGGAGAACAACGACTACGACGTCATCGTGCTCGATATCATGCTTCCGAAACGGGACGGGCTGTCGTTGCTGCAATGTCTGCGCGAAAAAGGAAAAACCACGCATGTCCTGCTGTTGACGGCCAAAGACACGGTGCAGGATCGGGTGCATGGCCTCAAGTCGGGGGCGGATGATTATCTAGTCAAACCGTTCGCGTTGGAGGAATTGCTGGCGCGCGTGGAAACACTTTGCCGTCGTGGCTATGGCAGCAAACAAAATCGCCTAACTCTCGCCGATCTTGAAATCGACGTCGCCGCCAAGAAGGTATCGCGCGCGGGGCAATCGATAAAACTTAAACCCCGGGAATATCAGCTGTTGGAATACCTGGCGCATCGCCCCGGCGAAGTGGTCTCGCAAGCGGAAATCGAAGCACACCTTTATAGCGACGATGCCGAGCCGATGAGCAACGTCGTTGAATCCATCTTGTCCTCATTGCGCCGGAAACTGGGCGAGGCGAATCCCGTGCCGCTCATCCATACGCGACGTGGTCTCGGCTATGTCATGGAGGCGCTGGAATCATGAGCACCATTCGCCAGCGATTGACGCGACGTTTACTACTCGGATGGAGTCTGCTCCTCATTGCCGGAGGCATGGTTACCTATTTGACCACTCGCACGGCCTTGACGCGTCAGTTCGATGACGCGCTTGGCACCACTGCGACGGCTCTCAGCGCCATCATCGAACAGGACAGCACTGGTATCCAGGTGGATATAGGGGATCCGTTTTTACGTCGATTTGATACGAATAATGGTGCGGCCTATTTCCAACTCTGGAACAGCGACGGCAGCGAAGTGACGCGGTCGGAATCACTGGGCAACGATAGCCTTCCCTCGCGGCACCCCGGAGACTGGGCGGAGTTTTGGGATATGAAACTGGCGTCGGGTCTCAATGTTCGCGCGATGGCGTTCAAGTTCCGTCCGCACCCCGCCGATGCGCAGGATGTCGCGGCCTCTGCGGATGCCATTATGGTTGTCGCTACGGATCGGCGTCAGTTGGATAAGTCTCTCGCGATTCTTGCCCTGGTTCTCACCGGTTCTGGTCTGCTCGTGCTGATCCTCACGGCGGTGGCAGTGCCGTGGCTCCTGCGGCGTGAACTGGCTCCCTTGAATTCTCTCGCCGAACAGACGCAACGCATCACGGCCGAGTCGCTGTCCGAGCGTTTCCCGCTCAATGGACTGCCGGGAGAACTCACCCCGATCAGCACCCGACTGAACGATTTGTTGCAACGATTGCAAACTTCGTTTGTGCGTGAGCGCCAATTCAGCGACGACTTGGCGCATGAATTCCGTACACCCATCGCGGAGTTGCGCAGCCTCGCCGAATTGTCACTGAAGTGGCCGGAAGCCCGCGGCGCCGACCCGGATCGAAACGTCCTCGAGATTGCTTTGCAAATGGAGACCATCATCCGGCGACTCCTCGCGATTGCCCGCAGTGAGCAGGGACAGGAAGCGGTTGAAACGCAGCGCATTGATTTGGCGCAATTGATTGCAACCGTTTGTCTACCTCTGCAGAAAAACGCGGCCGCCCGCCAACTGAAGATTCAGGTGGATGTTCCAGCAGACCTGACGATCGAGAGCGATCCGGTGTTGCTGCGCTCGATTCTGACGAACCTCTTGGAGAACGCGGTGGAGTACTCGGCGACAGGCGGCGCGATACAGATCCACGGGAAACTGCAGAACGGCGATTTTACGTTGCAGGTCATCAATCCCGTGCAACAACTCAGTTCCGAAGACGTCCCCCATCTCTTCGAACGTTTCTGGCGCAAAGATCCGGCACGCACCGGCGGCGAACATTCCGGACTCGGCCTGTCGCTGTCGCGCGCGTTTGCCACCAGTCTTGGCTACAACCTAACCGCTGCGTTGAATAGCAACCGCTGCCTGACGATTACCCTTTCCGGACGGAGCGCAGGCGGGATGACCGCGCCACGCACATGAGTCAAAATGCTTTTGCGGTCTTCACCGCAATTTTTAAACAAACGAAAACACACCAACAAAAAGGTAAACAATGAAAAATAAAACAATGACAGTTGCGGGATTGGTTGCCGGCGTGGCGCTGGGATTGATCCTGCCGAGCAGTTTCGCGGGCCTCGCTCAAAAGTGGGACGAGCTGCCGAACGCGGTAAAGGAAACCATCCTGGCCAAGGGCGGCAAAGAGGGTGGTCACGTGGACAAAGAGGGCTTCAAGAAAGACGGCAAAGCTGTTTATGAAGCCGAGCTCAAAGACAAGGATGGCGTCGTAACAGACCTCGTCATTACCGAAGACGGCAAATTGATCGAGACCAAGCATGACGACGCCGCCGACAAAGCAACAGAAAAAGCCGACGCTGCGGCGAAAAAAGGAAAGAAAGGCAAAACCGCCAAATCAGCCAAGACCAACATGACCGGCGTGAAGTTCAGTCATCCGCGGGATATCACCAATCCTTACCTGCCACTGGCTTACTTGACCCAGGACATTTTGGAAGGCAAGGAAGGCGCCGCGAAAGTGCGCACCGAACGGACCGCCAAGCCGGATGTTCGCAAAACATTCACGATTAATGGGCAATCGGTTGAAGCCCTCGTTGTGGAAGATCGCGACTATGAAGAGGGTCAGTTGGCGGAAGTCGCGACGGACTATTTCGCGCAGGACGACGACGGCAACGTGTACTATTTGGGTGAGGACGTGGACGAAATCAAAGACGGCAAAGTGATTGGTCACGATGGCGCCTGGATGCTGGGGAAAGACACGCAAATTCCCGGCGTCCTGTTTCCCGCGCATCCGCAGGTGGGTGATAAGTTTGAGTCCGAAGCCGTCTCCAAGGAGATTCACGAAGGCGACGAAGTGATTTCCATTTCGGAGACGGTGGTTACGCCCGCCGGAACCTACAACAATTGTGTGAAGATCAAGGAAACCCCGGCCGACGGCAAAATCGAATACAAATATTTCGCACCTGGCGTCGGAGTCGTAAGAGAAGCCCCGGATGATGGCGATATCTTGATGACATCGCACAAAAGCACGTCCTCTCTGGTGAAGTAAACCGCACTCGGTTCTTTGGCTGCCGTCTGCGCGACGCGTGGACGGCAGCCAACACTTCAAAAATCAAAGTCCCCGCTCTTTCGCAGACCAACCTTCTTTCATCAACCGGAGCAGATGCGTCAGGGCCTCTTCGTAGGTCCGCTCTTTCTTTTCGGCGAGTTGCTTGGCGCGCTTGTCCAGTTGCGCGGCCATCTCCAGAGATTTCTCCTGAGGACATCCCAAGGCGACCAGAACGGTGGCTAATTCGGCATCTGTCATAAAAGAAAATCCCCGCAGAGACTGCCCCTGCGGGGAGAAAATTACGCTTTCGTTGGGAACAATGTCCTACTTCACGGAATCCGCAGGAACAATCTTGATGCTCTCCACGCCGACGCGCGCCGTGGGCTTACTGCGTTCGCCGCCATTACCGGCGACGACAGCGGTTTCGCCCAACTTGATCAGCACGTCTTCGCCTTTGATCACTTTGCCGAAGGCCGTGTACTGGCGATCGAGGAAGGAAGCGTCACCGAGACAAATGAAGAATTGGCAACCGGCCGAATCCGGACTCGCCGAGCGCGCCATCGAGATGACGCCACGTTGATGCTTGCGATCGTTGAATTCCGCTTTGATTTTGTAGCCCGGGTCGCCTGTGCCCCAGCGATGTTCCGCGGAGGCATCTTTGGTCAGCGGATCGCCGCCTTGAACCATGAACCCTTTGACGATGCGATGAAAGGCGGTGCCATCGTAAAAACCTTTTTTCGCGAGCGTCTTGAAATTCTCGACGGTTTTCGGTGCGACGTCTGGCCAGAATTCCAGGACCATTTCGCCTTGTGCTGTTTTGATAACTGCGACTTCGTTACTCATAATAGATTAGTCGGAACGGTTTCCACCACGTCCCCAATTTAAAGGAAGAAAATGGGACGCGGTGGAAACGCGTCCCAACGAAATTACTTCACGTCACTGGCCGGAACGATCTTGATGCTCTTGATTTCCATGCGCTTGTTCGGGCGGTCCGGCGGATGGGTCGGGGTCGTCGCGATCTTTTCGAGGACGTCATCGCCTTTGATCACCTTGCCGAAGGTCGTGTATTGATGATCCAGGAAACTTGGATCGCCATGGCAAATAAAGAACTGGCTGCCAGCGGAATCAGGATCTTGCGAACGGGCCATCGAAAGAACGCCGCGTTGATGCTTGCGATCATTGAATTCAGCTTTGATTTTATAACCCGGATCGCCCGTGCCCCATCTGTCTTCTTGAGAAGCGTCTTTTGTGAGCGGGTCGCCGCCCTGGATCATGAATCCTTTGATGACGCGATGAAACGCGGTGCCATCATAAAAACCTTTCTTCGAGAGCGTCTTAAAATTCTCAACCGTCTTCGGCGCCACATCGGGCCAGAACTCCGCGACCATCACGCCTTCGCTCGTGGTGATGACCGCAACTTCTTTGGCGTCAGTCGGCTTTTTCGCGTCAGCCTTGGCCGCGTCCGGTTTCTTTTCGTCCTTGGAAACTTCCGACTTTGTTTCGGTCTTCGGGGTTTCCTTTTTCGCTTCTTCGGCATGACCGGTGACAGCTAAAAGAGCGGCACCCATCAAAGCACTCAATAGAGTTAATTTCATATTCCGGTGACATTTGCCACGCTGGGCCGAGATTTCAACCCTAATTTGGCGGTGGGTGAAAACTGCAAGGGCGCGCACGCTTTGAGAATTCCTCGCCAACACTCTCGGACTTTGGCAAATTCTGTTTCCACAAATGAGCACGCCCAGCCCGTCCGCTGCCACTTCGACCGCAGCTACCGCCCCGAAAACAGGCACGCGCCTGATGTCGTTGGATGTGTTTCGCGGCGCGACAATCGCCTCCATGATGCTCGTGAATAATCCCGGCACTTGGGATCACCTTTACGAACCGCTCGAACATGCGCCATGGCATGGGTGGACGTTTACGGACACGATTTTTCCTTTCTTCCTCTGGATTGTCGGCGTGGCCATCCCCTTCTCCCTCGGCCGTAAAGTCGAGGAAGGGGCAGATCGCTCGAAGCTGTTTCTCGGAATCCTTCGTCGTTCGCTGATCCTTATCGCCATTGGGGTGGCGCTGAATTCGTTTACTTACTTCCTGAGCATCTTCCTTTCCCCGAATCACGAAGGGGTTGGCTACTGGATGAATCAACTTGTCGAACACGTCCGTTATCCGGGCGTGCTGCAACGCATCGGCGTTTGCTACTTCTTCGCGAGCCTCATTTTTCTGAACACGAAAATCCGCGGCCAAATAATTTGGACGGGGGCGTTGCTGGCAATTTATTGGATCCTGATGAAGTGCGTTCCGGTGCCGGGGTACGGTGCGGGCGTAATGGATTTGCACGGGAACTTTTCTGAGTTCATCGACACGATGGTTTTCAACGGCCACGTCTTCCGCGATTCCAAGACCTACGATCCGGAAGGTGTGATCAGCACCATCCCCGCCATTGCCACGACGCTCTTCGGCATTTTGACCGGACAATTTCTTCGTTGCGAAAAAACGAACTCCACGGAGAAGACCGCGTGGCTGTTCGTGGTCGGAAGCCTGCTGATGTTCGCCGCGGAAATCATGAGCTTCTGGATGCCGATCAACAAAAGGCTCTGGACGAGTTCTTATTCGGTGCTGATGGCGGGGCTCGCGATGAATGTGTTCGCGGTTTATTACTGGCTCGTGGATGTGAAGGGATACAAGACCTGGGCGAAACCACTGGCCATTTACGGGATGAACGCGATTACGGTGTTCATTCTCGCGGGAGTCCTCGGCCGCATCAGCGTTGATCTAAAGGTGTCCGACGGGAAAATTGCGTTGAAAACTTATCTCTACGAACACACGTTCGGAATGCTCGCGACAAATAAGCTGGTTGCGCCGGAGACGGCGTCAATGTTCTGGGGGCTCATTGTTTACATGTTCGGGCTCTATCTGGTGGCGTGGTTTCTCTATCGCCGGAAATGGTTTCTGCGGTTCTAAGACTCGCCGCTATCATTTACGCTTTTCTGAAGATCCGAAAGGGTTCGCCACCTTGGTCGCAATCCGCGGCAGGAAAAAAACCGCGCCAATCAGATATACGAGATCGACCACGATATGCATCGCGTAGAAAACTCCGATACTCAACAAATCCATCGATTGCGAACCGTAGAGAATGACGGCTGCGCCCAACACAATGATTCCCGGGAACTGCGCTGCCACGGACAATTTCCATGCCTCCAACAACGTTAGTTTTCGATCAGCGAAATAGGCCACGAACTTGGGCAGCCACATCAACGCGATCGCGATCAAGGCCAACCCTGCAAAGACGATGACGATGAAACAAACTCCCACCGTGCCGATAATAATCGGTTGCCGCGCGCCCCACCACGGCTGCACGCTGGAACGATTGAGATCAAGAGTGTCGGGCGGATAATCGAACGTGAGACATCCCCAGGAAGAACTCACGACTGAGCAGACAAAAATGTTCGTCTCGCCGAAGCCTACTTGCAGATCGCCCGTTCCCGTATCCGCCAAATCGTTCGTTTCGATCGTGAGCGATAGAAATTTCCCTTCGCTCTCAATCCGCGACTCAATTCCTTTCAAGGTACGGTTTTCCAGACGACCCGTGTCTGGAAGCTGCTCGATCGTTTTCACGATGATCGGTGCGTAATTCTTCGCGATGAACCAGACGACCGTTGAGAAAATGATCAGACTGAAAAGGAACTCTATGAGAAGCAGTCGCGGCAGTTTTGACGAAGCGAATTTCGCCACCCCACGAAACGTGAGCGGATTCCATGCTTTTCGATATGATTGATCCTGCTCGCTCATGCACCGGTTTGTCGCGCAGGAAAGACAGGAGAAGCGGCGCGAAAATTCAAAATGATGTTAGCTTTTCGCCAACAGTTCCGCGGCGCGAACGGTGTTCTGCATGAGCATGGCAATGGTCATGGGACCCACGCCGCCCGGATTGGGAGTAATCTTTCCAGCTACTTTTTGCACCGCCGTAAAATCCACGTCACCGACGAGGCGCGACCCACCTTTGGCGGCCGGATCGGAGATTCGATTTACCCCGACATCGATGACGACTGCGCCCGGCTTGATCATATCTGCTTTGACGAACTCGGGAGAGCCGAGAGCCGCAATGAGAATATCAGCGCGCCGACAATGCGCAGAGATGTCGCGGGTTTTAGAATGACAGACGGTAACTGTCGCGTTGGCGTTCTTATCTTTTTGAATCAGAATGGCGGCCATCGGTTTGCCTACGATATTGCCGCGACCGAGCACAACCACCTCAGCACCGTCCATCTTTGTTCCACTGCGAATCAGCAACTCGTGGACACCCGCAGGGGTGCACGGCAGGAAACCGGTCTTATCGCCGAGCATCAGTTTGCCGACGTTTTCAGGATGAAAACCGTCGACATCTTTTTGCGGCAGGACGGTGGAGTAGATATTTGTCTCGCTGATGTGACGGGGCAATGGTGCTTGGACGAGAATGCCATGAACAGCGGAATCGGCATTCAGCTTATGGATCAGAGCAAGCAGTTCGCTTTCCGTGGTGCTGTCGGGGAGCACGCGCGTTTCCGAAAGAATGCCCAGGCGCGCGGCCGTTTTCTCTTTCATCCCAACGTACACTTTCGACGCAGGATCATCTCCGACGCGGACGAACATTAAACTCGGCTGGACACCACGGCTTTTCAGCGCGGTAACACGCTGCGCGGTCTCGCTGTGAATCTGCTCGGCAATGGCTCGGCCATCGATGAGATTCGTCATTGCTCCAGTTCGATGGTTTCGATGGTCAGAATCGGAGTGAGCGCCCAGCGACGATCCATGGCTTCTTCGCCAGTGATGATGACACGTTTGCCGATGTAAGGCTTGAGGTCGAACTTCGGAACGGAAACCATCTTCTTCGTCTTCTCATCCATGTGCTGCTCTTCCGGAGAGGCAAGGTAGTTGATCGTTTCTTTTCCATCCAAACCTTCCAAACGATAATCGGTCGGAGCTTGAATATTGATGGCGCGCTTCACAGTTCCTTCACGTTTGACGACACGCTTCACAACAATTTCTTGAGGAACAGCCACGGGGGCAGGTTCCGGGGCAACAGGTGCGGGAGGCGTTACAACTTCAGCGGGCTTCGGCGCTTCCACCACATCGGTCGGCGGCTTCGGAGCAGCATCGGGAGGCGGCACAACTGCCGTTTCCACAGGCGCGGTTGGCTCAGGAGTAATCGGAGCCGCAACAGCGATCTCAGGAGTCGGCGCGGCACCCTTGCGATCGATAAAATTTGCAGAGACGTAAGCGAAAGCGCTAGCAGGCGCTTCGATTTCGATCCAATCGTTGACCTTGCGCAAGTCTTTGACTGTTTCGCCTTTTTTCATGACACCGATCGGGCTGAAATTTTCGCCAGGACCCGCACGCAGATTCAGCTTCTTCGGAACGACGGTTTTGTTGGCGTCAATGAACTCAGCGAAAACCCACACAGGCGTATTCGTTGGCAAACTGATCTTGAACCATTTGGCCGGTTCATCTTTCTTCGGCTTCGCTAAAGTGATTTGTTCCAGGAGGGTTACGTTCTCACCTTTTTTTAACTTGGTGATGACCTCTCCAATGAAAGAGGGGCGACCGCGAACATTCACGGCGTCCTGCTTGACGATCCCGGTCTCGGCCGGAATGATTTCGTTGCGGGAAACATTTTTAGCTGTTGCATTGGCCGGAGCGGCTGTGGTCACAACTTTTTTAGCCGCGGCCTTTTTCTTCGCGGGCGCCTTGGCGGTCGTTTTCTTTTTCGCTTTTGGCTTGGCAACAGCGTTCGTGGAAGGCTCGGCAACGGCCGGTGCTGCCGCCGATGTCGGGGCACTAATGGCAGGAGCAGCCGCAGGTGCCGCAGGATCAGGCACTGGTGCCGGAACCGCGGGATTTTGCTGCGCGCGAGCGGCGAAAGCCAGCGAGAGCGCGAGGGCTAAGGATGAGCAAAATCGAAGAGTCAGTTTCATATTTCGGGAAGTAGAGATTTAATCTCGGTTTCTGTCAACGCTCGCCATTTACCGAGCGGCAACTCACCAAGCTTTATTTTTCCTATGCTAATTCGTTGCAGTTTTTTAACACGAAAATTCTGGGATTCAAACAACCGCCGGACCTCGCGGTTTTTTCCTTCGGTCAACTCCAGTTCGACCACGCTCTTTGCCTTGGTCGCCAGCAGGATCTTTGCTTTCTTCGCGCGCAGGACTTCTCCGTCCTCGGTCACTCCTTCTAAAAATTTGCGAATGACGAGCGGTTCCACCTTTCCTTCCACCATCGCGATATAGGTTTTTGAAATCCCGTAACGCGGATGGGTCAGCTTCAGCGAAAAGTCGCCGTCGTTCGTAAGGAAAATCAACCCTTCGCTCTCGTAGTCAAGTCGTCCGACCGAAAATAAATTATCCCACTCCTTGGGAAGGAGGTCACCGATCTTGCGGCGTTCGTCGTCCTTGGCCTTGGTGCAGAGGTAATGGGTGGGTTTGTTCAGCGCGATGTAAAGCTTGCGCTTGGCTTTCACGGGCCGCCCATCGACGGTTACGTGGTCATGGAGAGGATTGATCTTAGTCCCAAGCGTTGCGACCGTTTTTCCATTAACGGAGACCCGGCCTTCAGAAATGATTTGTTCACTGGCGCGACGCGAGGCTATACCTGCATCGGCCAGAAACTTTTGCAAACGCAACATAATGCCCGTGTGAGTACGCCAAAAAAGCGAATGCGCGGACATTCCGCGCATTCACCTCGAAATTGGCACTGAAGACTTACTCCGCCGGCTTGGTCTTGCGGAGACCGACCACGCGGTCGCCCTCTTTCCATTGGCCGCGCTTCTTCAGAAGCTCGACGCGCTCATAGCGCTTGAGAACATTGCGTTTTCCGCCGGACATGCTGGCGGCTCGGAGACTCGGATGTTGTGACATAAGCCTGAAAAATCGTTTAATTACCCCGTTTCTAAAAACGGAGCTGTGTTTTGTAACACAGCGTGCCGCAATTGCAACCGGTTAATTTAGCAGACACCTTTCCGGGGTGCGATTCAAAGTGGCTGACAACCTGGCGGGGGCCTGATCGTCCATTCCAGCTGAGGGCCTTTTTTTAGAGCAAAAAAAACACCCTCGGCTATCTAGATCCAAATTTTTGGCTTAAAAAAGTGCCCTCGGCTATCTAGAACGGTTTTTTTACTCCAAAAATTCCGATCCAGACAGTCGAGAGCACTTTTTTGGAGCCAAAAAACGGATCCAGCCAGCTGG
>JAQGOU010000428.1 GCA_028293445.1 Verrucomicrobiales bacterium
GCACCGGGATGCCGTACAACACCGCGGGCGAAGTTACTTACGAGACCACCAAAGTTTCTTACTTCGGCTTCGAAGATTTTCCACGCTTCACGCAATATCATAAGGTCAATGGAAACTGGGTGATTGATTACTCCAATATCTGGACCATCGAATTCCAAAACCACAGTCAGGATACCGTGGAACTTGGAATCGAATTTGATTACGCCGTGGTCGGCCCGGGTGAAACAACGACCGTGAGCGTTTCCGGTGGAGGTTATTCTCTCCTCTGGGGACCCGTTGGCACCGGCATGCCTTACAATACTTCCGGCGAAGTTACTTACGAAGCCACGAAGGTTTCTTACTTTGGAGCCGACGACGGTCCGCGCTTCACGCAATATCACAAGGTCGATGGCAACTGGGTTGTCGATTATTCCACCATCTGGACGATTGAGTTTCATAACAACAGCGACGAGACCGTCGAAGCCGGCATTGAGTTTGACTACGCGCTAGTCCCACCCAACGAGACAGCCATCCTGACGGTCTCCGGCGGCGGTTATTCCCTTCTCTGGGGCCCGGTCGGAACCGGCATGCCTTACAACACCAACGGCGAAGTTTCTTACGAAGCTACCAAGGTGATTTACTTCGGCTTCAACGAAGCTCCGCAATTCGAGCAGTACCACAAAGTAAACGGCGTTTGGGTTTTAGATTTCCCATAAAGGCGCACGCCTTGTAATCAGAAGAATCAAGAGCAAAGGACAATCTGTTCCCTGCTGTTGATGCTTCACGAAAGAGAACACCCACGGTATTCCATACTTCAGCCCAGGGTGGCGCCGCAAGGAGCTACCCTGGGCAACAAAGCTCTCGTCCTTTTTTCTTACAATCCAAGACACGCCGATCGGTTGAGCGCGAGAGTCGTCGAGAGCGCAACCGCAGTGCCTTAGGCACGACCCGACAATAGCCCGGTTTTCAAACCGGGGTAAAAGTCCAAAGTAAATAATCACTCTGCCGCAGGCGCGAGCACAGCTAAGAAAGAAGTTAACCGCGAACCACGCGAAAAACGCGAAAGGGAAAAAAAGACGATGACAACGGAAGCTGGGCTTTCAGCCCGTGAACTTGCAGCTGGAACGGCCGCAACCATTCGATTTGGCGGGTGTTGAACAATAAACACTTGGAATATGCGCCACGCTTGCTGCTTCATTTTACTTTTCGTCTTGCTGGGAAATGCATGGCCAGTGGGAGCGGAAGAAAAAGGGCAAACTGAAGAAGATTTTAAACGCCAGAAACTGATCGAGGAGCACGCCAAGAAAAAGCGTGCATCAAATTATCCGGCTCTATTTAAAAAGGCAGCCAAGGAGTTCGACGTGCCGGTGAATCTCCTGGAAGGCATCGCTTTTGCGGAAACACGCTGGGAACATTTAGTGCGGCGGGAGAATATTGACTTCGACTGTGGAATGCCACCGATGTATGGCATCATGGGATTGTGGAACAACGATTATTTCGGCCACAGTTTAATCCTAGCATCAGACCTCATTCACGAAAAACCAGACGTATTGAAGAAGGATGTTTTCCAAAATATGCGTGGCGGAGCCAGGTTGCTGAAAAAAATTTACGACGAGAATCCTGTTCCCGAATGGACGAAGCGCGGTGAACTCGAAAGTTGGTTTTATGCCATTGTGAAATATTGCGGGATTCCCGAGACCGACAAAGAATTCAGCTATCAACACGCACTGGATGTTTACGAAGCAATGTCTCAAGGCTATCACTCGGAGGGAATCGGGTTCGACGCCACCTCAGGATTGAAACTCGACGCCATGCGCTCCGAAGTTACGAGGGTGAAAACAGAAGCATTGAAAAAGCACAAACTGGAGGAACAACAGAGCACCAATCAAATTGCTCCAGCTGAAATCAGTCCGACAGGTGACAAAGAAAAAGCAAAGAAGTAATCCCTCGTCATTATGACAATCAGCGGTTCCTCGCCTGCGCCTCCTTCTCAACGCCCTCGATGCTTGCGTCGAATGCCTGACGACTAGAGCGACCGAAGATCTGATCAGGTGATTTTGAAAAAATACGGCTCGAGTCGAACGATGGAGGAAAAGGCGTCAGTCAACCTTGAACTTTGACGATGATGCTTTAATCTCCAATCCTTGGCCGCCTGGCGCGACACGCCGCAGCAGAATTGTTGGAAATCCACGCGTGAAGGATAATACTTATGCCTGAAGGGAAAAAAAGACATCGACGAATGTTTTCGGTCAGTCACGAACTGGTTGAGAAATCGCGAGAGGCGGCTTTGGCGGCAGTTCAAATTTTCAATAACCCGCAGGTAACTTTTAAATCGGAGATATTCATCGTGTTGATGAATATTGCATGGACTTACCTTTTGCATGGCTACTATCGGAAAAAGGGAATCGAATATCGTTACTTTGAATTGAAGGGCAAACTTCGCCGTTTCGATCATACGAAGGCCGGTGCTTACAAACATTGGGAACTCGAACGTTGCTTGAATGACAAAAATAGTCCAGTGGATAAGGATTCAGCAAATAATCTTGGGTTTTTGATAGGGATTCGTCACGAGATTGAACATCAGATGACGACACGAATTGATGCGTCGTTAAGTGCGAAATTTCAAGCCTGTTGCTTAAACTACAATGACTACGTAAAAAACTCTTTGGCAATGAGCTGGGGATTGATAAGCATCTTGCATTCAGCCTTCAGTTCTCTTCTATCTCTCGGGAACAAACCGAGAGTTTAGCGGCGGCATCCAACCTGCCGGGGCACATCAAAAGCTTTGTGGAAGGTTTTGAAGGGAAACTTTCAGAGCAGGAATTTAACAGTCCAAAGTTTGCATATCGTGTGCTATTCGTCGCAAAAACTGCTAATCGTAAAGGACAAGCCGATCAGGTTGTCGAATTTGTGAAGTCCGATAGCGAACTAGCAAAACAGGTCAACGCGACATACGTCATTACAAAAGAGATCGAACGACAGAAGTACCGGCCCGGAAAAATCGTCGCGACAATGCAAAAGGAAGGGTTTAAGGGCTTTAATATGCACGCCCACACGGAATTTTGGAAGGCTGAGGATGCAAAAAACCTCGGAAAAGGTTTCGGTGTGTTGGTCGAAGATTGTTGGTATTGGTATGAACCGTGGCTTGAAAGAGTAAGAGCACATTGCAAGGAACATGAAGCCCATTACAAATAATATTTGATCCCGCACAATCCGCGTTGCTGCCGAAATTCTTGTTGGGCAAGTAGCGCGTGCCTAAACTCCCGAAATAAATCTCATGGCCTTTAATCCCGCACGTGCTCTCCAACTCCTGCGCCTCGGCACGCAAAACGCATCCGGCGGCTTTCGTGAGGGACAAGAAGCAGCGATCCAACATGTGGTGGATGGTATCGGGCGATTGCTCGTAGTGCAGAGAACAGGTTGGGGGAAGAGTTCTGTTTATTTTATCGCTACCAAGCTGTTGCGCGAGGAAGGCATGGGACCGGCCATCCTAATTTCGCCATTGCTCGCTCTAATGCGAAATCAAATCGCAGCGGCAGAGCGCATAGGCGTTCGTGCCGTCACGATCAACTCGGAGAATCGAGACGAATGGCGCGCCGTCGAGGCGGCGCTCGCACGGAACGAAGTGGATATTCTGCTGATCTCGCCGGAGCGCCTGGCGAATGAGCATTTCCGAACCGAAGTACTAGCCCCAATTGCTGGGCGTATTTCACTGGTAGTCGTGGATGAGGCACATTGCATCTCGGATTGGGGCCACGACTTCCGCCCGCACTACCGCTTCATCGAACGCATCCTCCGTACCATGCCGCCGAATCTCCGAGTGCTCGCCACCACGGCGACGGCAAACAATCGCGTGCTGGAAGACTTGCAGACTGTGCTGGGACCGAATCTCACAGTGTCGCGCGGCGAGCTTGGACGACCCTCACTTCTACTCCAGACCATGCGCCTCCCGAGTCAGGTCGCACGCATGGCTTGGCTGGCGACACATGTCCCGAACATCCAAGGCAGCGGCATCATCTACACACTGACTGTTCGGGATGCGGTGCAGATTGCGGGATGGTTGCAATCGCTCGGCATTCAGGCGGAGTCGTATAGCGGAGAGACGGGCGAGCGCCGGGTGGAACTGGAGAACGCATTGCTGAGCAATCGCGTGAAAGCATTGGTAGCGACCACGGCATTGGGCATGGGTTTCGACAAGCCAGACCTTGCCTTCGTGATTCACTACCAAACGCCGGGTTCGGTCGTTGCCTACTACCAACAAGTCGGTCGCGCGGGCCGGGCTCTGGACGCTGCACACGGAGTTTTGCTGAGCGGTGCGGAGGAAACCGACATCAACAACTTTTTCATCGAGAGCGCGTTTCCAGCGCGTGAGGAAGTCGCAAGCGTACTTGCGGCTTTGCAAGGCGCACCAGAAGGGCTTTCCATCAGCGAGCTGATGCCCCGAGTAAATGTGCGTCGGGGCCGGATCGATAAAGCGGTGCAATTGATGGCTCTGGAGACGCCTCCTCCAATCGTAAAAGACGGCAGCAAGTGGAGACTCACCGCTGCGAACCTGACGGAAGCTTTCTGGGAACGGGCAGAACGTCTCACGGCTCTGCGCCGAGCCGAACAACAACAGATGCAGGAATACGTGGGACTTACATCGGGGCACATGGAGTATCTCATCCGCGCCCTAGACGGGGATCCGGGCTTTCATCAGTTGCCAAATATTACTTCGTTGCCGGATACATTCGATGCGGAATTAGCCCAAGAGGCGGTGACCTATCTCCGACGGACGAATCTAGATCTGACGCCTCGTAAGAAGTGGCCCACCGGGGGACTATCGAGTCTGAACGTTCGAGGGGATACCGCCATTCCGCCCCAAAGGAATTTGCAACCCGGAAAGATACTGTGTGTTTGGAATGACGCCGGCTGGGGTGCGCTGGTCCGCCAGGGAAAATCGCGAGACGGGCGATTCGCGGATCAACTGGTCGAAGCCTGTGCAGCAATGGTGCGAACGTGGGCACCGCAACCAGCACCGACTTGGCTCACTTGCATTCCGTCACGCCGCCACCCAAACCTCGTGCCTGAATTTGCACGCCGCCTTGCGGTCGCATTGAATCTGCCGTTCAATCCCGTGCTGGAAAAGACAGACGAGCGCCCGGCTCAGAAGGACATGGAGAATAGCAGCCAACAAGCCCGGAATGTGGATGGATCTTTGCGGATTCAAGGAATTGTGCCGACTGGCCCCGTGCTACTGGTGGATGATATGGTGGATTCAAAGTGGACTTTGACTGTCGCCGCTTATCTTTTAACCTCAAATGGCAGCGGGTTGGTGTATCCTTTGGCACTGGCCTCAACTGCGAACTCTGACGAATGATCGAGCCTCTGACACCAAACACGCAGGCCATCCTGCTGCTGACCGCTCCGCTGATAGCTGGGCGCGGAGAAACTTCACGCGATCTACTCAGCTTAGGGGAATACAACCGGCTTGCCCGTATTCTGCGGGAAAAGCAGAAGCAACCTGCCGACTTGATCGGGCCGGAAGCACGGAAATTGATTGAACTCTGTGCGCAGATTTTTGGCCGGGCACGGCTGGAAGCGCTGCTCGGACGTGGTTTCTTGCTCAGTCAGTCGGTGGAACGGTGGAATGCGCGAGCTATTTGGGTGATTAGTCGCGCCGACACCAGATACCCAAGGCGGTTGAAGGCTCGGCTCAAGGAAGACGCTCCGCCTCTGCTTTATGGTTGCGGTGACATTGCTCTGCTTGAAAAGGGAGGGCTGGCGGTTGTCGGTTCACGCCATGTGGACGATGAACTAATCAGCTTCACCGAGAATGTGGGAAGGCTCAGCGCGGAGACGCACCGTCTTATCGTCTCCGGTGGCGCGAAGGGAATCGACCAGGCGGCCATGCATGGTGCGATCGTCTCGGGGGGAGACGTGGCCGGAATAATGGCGGATAGTCTGGAACGGGCGGCATTGGCACGGGACAATCGTGAACCGCTAATGGAGGGCCGATTAGTGCTCATCTCTCCTTACGATCCCGCAGCTGGTTTCAACGTGGGGCATGCGATGCAGCGCAACAAACTGATCTATGCCGTGGCAGACGTAGCTTTGGTAGTTACTTCGGATTTTGAGAAAGGTGGAACATGGGCGGGTGCCATCGAGCAACTGGAGCGTCTGCGATTCGTGCCTGTTTTTGTCCGCAATGGTGCCAACGCCGGCAAAGGCAACTCCGCACTCTTAAGCCGTGGCGGCAAACCTTGGCCCAATCCGCGTAGTGGGAACGAATTTGGGATGGCACTGGTCGCAGCGGCTGAGTCCGTCGCTGCTGAACCTAAACAAGATACGCTTCCATTGACCCTGCGAGAGAAGCCGATTGCCTATGAGGTCACTCCGGTAACAGAGCCAACAAAAGCGAAGGCGGAAAAATTAGCGCTAATCGGCCCCGATGCGAAGCCATCACCAGAAACGAATCTGCTGAACACCGTGCGAGAGATACTGCGGCGGGAACTCATTGAGGCACGAACGGACGACGATGTGGCGGTCCTGCTGGCCGTCACGAAACCGCAAGCCAAGGCTTGGCTTGCTCGGTTGGTGGAGGAAGCAATCTTGGAGAAAGTTACTAAACCAAAACCAGTGCGCTACCGTACAGCTAAAGGACCTGATCGTCTCTTGTGATTCACGCGAGTATGAAGTGGTCTAGTCTTCTTCTTTTCGGCCGTTAATAATGACTAGCCTGTGGCTAAAGCCTTTCCTCCAGCAATTTCAGTTACGATCGGGGTGGATGATGTTTTTTCCCTTCCACAGTGCTTTCTTCAGCTCCTTCGTGGCGGTGGTTTCGAGGCACGGGACTCGCATGAGGTTGGTCTCGACTTCTTCGAAGCCGAATTCCTCCCAGGCATCAATCAGAAACCAGCAAATGGTTTCTTCGTCGGTCTTTACACCGTAGGGCGCGTTCATCCCGAGCTCTTCGGCGCACCAACCCATTTCCTGGGAAAGTCCGATCCCGTAATCAAGCCGTTCGTCTAACAAGGCCGCGACGATGCTCGACATCTTCGGCCATTTTCCTGTTTTGGCGAACTTGCGGATCGCTGCCTCCACCTTGGGGGCATGTTTCTGCTCCATTTTGCCGAAGGCATCGCCCCAGTTCAGGTCGGTGTCCTCGAGCTTCAAAAGCGTGAACAGATTAGGTCGATTCTCAGAAACGGCGGAAAACTCGTTTCCAAGAAGCTCGGTCCATTTATTCCAATCCATATCGGCGTTGAGTCTGAGGTTTCCGGGTAGAGGTTTGAAGTTTAAAACGAATGAGAAGCCGGGAGATGGGTTCTCGACCGATCGCAATCTTGAGTATTGTGATTATGGAAGCGGCAGTGCTTTTTTTACGCATCAAAATTAGAGAGGCGCCAATTGTCCAGACAGTGTTTGGACTTTGTTTTGATAAGCCAAATATGCAGGGCGCTCGCACGTGAGATAAAGTGATAGGATTATTGTGGCTGTCGGCGGAGCGCGGCTGTGCTGAAAGCCAGCCGCGGCAATGCTCGATCTCGAAACATGGTGGAAATTGCGAGTGCACGGCCGTCTCCAGTTGCTGCGGCTGGTCTTCGACACAGCCGCGCTCCGCCGACGTCCAGGTTGCATCCAAGGCCTACTCTGCCGATCTATTTACCATCTAGGCCTTCCACCCCACAGCCAGCAATTTCATCACTTCGCGTTTTTCCTGTGGGGTTAAATCGGCGATGACGGTTTTGACGTTGGCGATGCGTTTAGCGGATTCCAGGCGTTCGCTTTCGCTCTTCTCGTCGTGAGGGATGAGGTCGAAGGGTTCGGTCAGGCCTTTCAATTGTTCCAATGGTTCACTGAGCAATTTTTCGCCGTCTTTGACGAGGCGCAGGACCTGGCGGTCGACGAGAGCCCGGGAGAGACCGGCTTCTTTGCGGATGTAATCGTAACGGTTCAGGCCGGTGCCTTGCTTTCCCTGTTGCAACCAGACCTGACAGGCCCGGGCCGCGCGACAGGCTTCGTCATCGCGTTCGGTTTGCATGGCGTAAAGTTTTTCGCCCACACGATCGGCTCCCATTAATTTGTGGAGTTTGGTGATGGCCTTGGTATTGATGTCGCGACGGAAATCCGGGCTCATGTAGAACGGTATCATGATGAGCGTGCCGTGGGGCGTGACGTTCACGGTGAGCTTTAGAATCAAGGCCTTGTCCCCTTCCATCCCGTAAAGTCCCCAAAACCAGCAAAACGAATCAAAAATTGTCTGGAACTCAGCATAGTCGGTATCGCAAATGTAATCCCACTCGGTCTTGAAATTGCGCTCGCAAATCATGCGTCGGCGGACAATGCCCGGCCCTCTGCGAGTATCGACGTAAAGATGGACGGGAAACATCGCTTTGATTTTCTCCCATTGCCGTTGGAGGAGCGGGTTGCTGAGGATTCTTTTTTCGTGCGCTTCGAACTTGGCGTTGGAACGGACGAATTGTTTGTATTCACCGAGCGAAACGTTCTTTTCATTGGCGGCGACGAGTTCCTGGGCGAGTTGGGGCGGGAAACGGTGGAGGAGATCGAGGGTGAAGCGCAGTCGTTGGCTGAGTGGACGTCCGGCTTGAAGTTCCTTGCAGGTATGCGCGGCGATGCCGGCGACATCCACCGGCCAAAAAGAATACGGCAAAAGGAGCCAATCGTGCAGGAGCGTGAGGTGTTTCTGATAGTGACGGAACCTGACGTCATGGCGCAGGAGATACATCTCGACGTAAATCGGGCCGAACTTTTCGCGGTGCCGAAAACCGAGCCCGTCCATGTGTTCCAAACCTTTAGCCGACCCAGGAGCTTTTTCCATAAGCGGGTGATTTCAGCGTGTATACGGAAAGTAGCAAGGCCGGATTTCCGAAGGCGGGGAGTTTTGACACGAATTAACACGAATTAAGCACGAATTTTTCAAAAGCAGGAGGCGAGGAGTCCTCTGTCATGTCCTAATTCGTGAAAATTCGTGTAATTCGTGTCGAAAACTTCGCCTCGTCTTAAAATTATTTTTCTGCACGAAACTCAATGTTTATGCGGGTCAAAAAGGCGGACAATGATTGTCCACATTGGTTGTCCTATTTCTCCTCCCGGCATCTGTGGCAAAACTTTGAACGTTCGATTGAGCGCGAGTCGCCCAGGAGAACACACGAAGACCGAAGGTAGACCTAAGAAACCTCCTTCAGTCGCGGGTCTTACAAGCAAAACGTTTGTGGCCGACAGCGATGTGCTTTGTGGCGCGGGCCGAGTTCAAAGTTTGAAGTTTAAAGTTCGAAGTTGGATAGGCCTGCGGCGTAGTTAGTAATCAGTAAACAGGTTCAGCGAGCCGTATTCAGTTCGTTGAACCTAAACAGTCATGAATACAAAAACAGAAAGTAAAACATATGAAACAAGTACAAATGAAAACCCTATCGGATGCGCTGACCCTCGGTCAGAAAGCAATTAAAGGCTCCACTGTGCACAATGACCTCGTCGTCATTAACACAGCGGCCACTATCACCCTGGACCTTACTGCCCTGGTCCTGGCACGTGATAATTATGAACTGGGCAAAGCTCTGGCGAGTGATCGTCGTGGAGCGGTGCGCACCACCCTCGGTGTGAGCCGCGAAGCGCTGGCGATCTGTCGTGATATTTTCAAGCCGTATTTCGGCAGCGAATATAACGAGAGCTGGGATATCACCGGCCTGCGCGGTTCGATTGGCATCCCACGCTCGGCAGACGACGTGCAACCGTTGTTGCTGACCTTCAAAACGCAACTCGCCGCTCATCCTGAGCGCGAGCATGCGGGCCTGGAGGCGACGGCGGTGCATTTCGACGCGCTGTATACCAACATCATTGCCGCGCAGAATGCGGTGATCACGCAGGACGCAGCCGTGCAGTCGTTGAAAGCGCTGCGCGATGAGAAGTTGGACGCGTTGACGAAACGCATTCGCGATCTCATGGGCGAATTGGCGATGAAGATCGGCCCGATGGATCCGCGTTGGCTCGCCTTCGGCTTCAACCTGCCGGGTGCGGAAGAAACACCGGAGATTCCGTCGAACCTCTCGGTCATCCTGATCGGACCCAATGCGGCGGCCATGAAATGGAGTGCGGCGGTTCGCGCTGGCTATTACCGCATCTGGAAGAGGGTCGTCGGCGTAGATGCAGAGCCCGTCGGAGTCGGTACACCGGCGGACCTCGACTTCACGCTCGAGAATCTGCCGGCGAACGCCACGATCGAGATCTCGATCTCGGCGGTGAACGACGGCGGCGAAAGCGCACGCTCGGAGAGCGTCACCATTGTGACTCACTAAGGTCCTGGCGGACGGCCACAATGCACACGGCCAGTGTTAGCACACGGCCACAGGGGCCGCACTGGAAGGCGGAAAACACAAGGGACACGCAACGTTGCGTGTCCCTTTTTCGTTTGAACTTCAACAAGTTCAAACTGACAACTTGCCCAGGGTGTCCGTTTTACTCTTGAGCCTGTTCTATTGAGAGATCAACGATGCGATACAATGCGGTCACGCCGCTGTTATTGATTACAGCAGAGGATACCTCACTCGACGCAATGATCGGTTCGCCAGAGTTATTCCATTCGGTGGCGATGGCGTCGGGCTTGGTTTGAATCTGATATTTGTGTCCGGGGATGGTGTTCCATTCCAGGGAGACGGTTTCATTGGACGCTATCAAACCTGCGGACAGCGCGCCGACAGCATCGGCATTTACGACGACCGTGACCGTCTTGTAATCGCGTTGGGGCACTGATCCGCCGGATGGAGTATCTTCTGCATAAACCGTGATGTCGTTTGTGGTTCCATTAAAGCTAACGTCCGGCGTCCAGGTGAAGGCTCCACTACTGATCGAAGCGCCCGCTGGTGCTCCGAGTTCCAACCCAAAGGTCAGCGCCGTTCCTTCAGGATCCGTTCCGCTGGCCGTAAAGCTAAGAGTGCTGCTGGATTTCATCGTGACCGTTCCCGGCAGAGGAGTCGTGGTCACAACCTGCAAATTATCCACGTAAACCGTGTAAGCTCCTGTTCCACCCGCTCCAACGAGAGCGAGATGTTCGAGAACCCCTTTTCCGCTCGCCAGAACGCTATTGCCACCACTGAAGTTGGTGCAGGGTTCGCTCGGTAAATCAAATTCGAGTGTGGTCCAGGTGCCGGCGGCGACAGTTCGGCTCGGGTTCGGAGATGTGCCGTTCAATCCGGTTAGGCCGAGCCATTCGATACTGCCGGTGGTGCCGCCATCCGCGCCAATCTCAGCCGTCGTTCCGGTTTCACGAATACCAAGACCCACTTTCAATGCCTTGGTGGCGTAGATGTCGAACTTCACTCGCGCTCCCAGATCGACTGTAGGATTAGGGAGACTCGTTGCCCCGCTGGTGGCAAGCCTTACCCAGTAATTCGAGATGCCGGTTTTGAAAGTCCATTGGGCCACCAGAACTTTTCCGCCCGCGTTCACATTTCCCGCAGGAAAACTATTCGTCACACGGCTGAAGTTTGTCGCAGTCGTAAGATAGTTGGCCGTGCTGCTCGAGAAACCAGGCTGCCGGAACAGGATCGCTCCATCGGCGGTGTTATTCGCAAAGGTTTCGAAGTTCGCAATTGCCTCCGTGACACGAGCGGTTCCCAAACTCAGCACAGGAGCCGCATTAGTGGGCACCACGACGATCACGAGCGTGAGCTCATCCGATAAAGCAGGAGAGCCGGTGTCGGTAACGCGAATGGTAATATAATTCGTCCCGTTCGCGGTGGATGGAGTCCAGGCGAAATGGCCGGAAACCGAATTGAGGGTTGCGCCTGCGGGAGCGGTGCCCACGAAGCTGAAGCTGAGACTGTCCGCCGGCAAATCTGCATCCGTCGCCGAGGCATCATATTCCACCAACTCACCGGGCGTGATAAAGAACTCCGCCAGGTAATCAACCATGCGCGGCTTTGTGTTGATCTTGTTCACGCGGATGGTGACGGTCTTGACGTCGCTTAAGGCCGGAACGCCGTCGTCGGTGACACGAATCCCGATCACGTTGGTGCTCGGGCTCTGGGCGGGAGTTGGAGTCCACTCCAGCGTGCCGCTCTTCGAATCGATGATCGCATTGGAAGGTGCTCCAGCCTCGAGGGTAAAGGTAAGAGCCTGCTTCGGAAGATCCGCATCGGTCGCGGTGTTGGTGAGGATAATTGTTTTGCCAGTATCCACCACCATGTTCGTGGTGACACTCAACACCTGGAAATTATCGACGTAAACAGTATAAGTGCCCGTGCCTGCATTCGGGACCAACGCCAAGTGATCCAAGACGCCTTTGCCGCCGCTGAGCGTTCCGTTGCCGGAACCTGGAAAGGCGGTCACGATCTCATTCGGCAGATCAAATTCCAGCGTTGTCCAATTCGTTTCATCCACCACGCGGCTCGGATTCGGGCTGCCGCCATTGAGAGTTGCGCCAATCCATTCGAGCGTCCCGGTATTGCCGCCGTCGGCTCCAATCGGAGCAGTGCTTCCGGTTTCACGAACGCCGAGACCCACCTTCAGAGAGCGGTCGGTCCAAATGTCGAAACGAAGTTTCTTGCCGAAATCGATGGTTGGATTCGGCAGAGCATTTCCCGCAGTCGTGTTGAAGGTGGTGAGACGCAACCAGGGATTGGTCGTGCCGGTTTTGAAACTGAACGATGCGTTCAAGACTTTGCCGCCGGGAACACCTTCTGGAAAATTCTCGGTGACCATCGTGAGGTTGGGCGTCGAGTTCATGTGCGCGATGGTGGTCGAGGAAAAGGACGGCTGCCGGAACATCACTGTTCCATTGTACGTGCTGTCCGCGAAATCTTCGAAATCAGCGAACGGTGTCCCGCCTAAAACCGCCGTCGCGACAGACAGGACTGGTGCGATGTTGACCTCGTTCACGGTGAGATTGAAGGTGCGTTCGACAAACAATTTCGGCGAACCACTGTCCGTTACACGAACAGTTACTTGATTC
>JAQGOU010000430.1 GCA_028293445.1 Verrucomicrobiales bacterium
CGGTAAGGATTGGTCGCCCTGCCCTGAGCGACCACTTCGCAACGGTTCTCTTTCTTCTGGGAACTCTGCTCTATTTTGTTTTGGCCTCTCTCTGGATCTATTCCTTTTTGGGACTGAAGAATCAGTCCTCGAGATTAGCGAATTTCGAAACCATCATGAGATACTGCTCGTCTGCCACATTTTGTTTTGCAATGGTCTGCGGCTTCGTTCGAATAGTTGCGGCCCGTTATTTAAGGTCTTGGTTTTTAAGAATAAACGAAAACCTCCAAATGATTAGTAGTTTGTTCTGTCTACTTGCAGGTTTGGTTTACCTGATTTGCGGCTGGATCTTCCAAAGGACAACCGACTCGATTTACCAGGGTCACCCAGCAATCATGGCGAATGGTATCTGGCAAAAAACGGATACCCTTCATTTCGAAAACTTGCTCCGATCGAATCTCCACCGAGAGATAAGCGCGACGGCTTTTTTTATTTCAATCGGCCTTGCATTCCTGCTATTTCGAGTAAATCAAGAATGATTAAAAATAACGTTTCTTGGAATCACCATTTGGATTCCATAACCAATAGCAAAACTGCGAGCAATATTCAAAAATGACGTCATCCAACCTGCGATCATCGTAAAAATTCGTAGGATCCGACGTCAGGAGTATCTAATTAAAAGCAAACCCACGACATCCGATTTAAGAAAGATTCCGTTTAACATCGTTCCTCCCCATCCGCCCCTGTCCAAATCGCATGGAACAACCATAAGTTCACAACTTCTGCGGAGCAGGAGTACGTATAAAAGAAATGGCGTTCAGGACCCAGGGTAACATCACTCGTTCGCGACGCTGCCCATTTAGCACGCGTCCAATGATTGTAGAACGCACAAAGAGATCGTAGGTAAGCAACGAAATGGCTATTGTGATCGCGGAAACAAGACCGAGCTTCAACGACCAATGCAGTGGCACCTCGGCAATAGCCACTTGCAGCCAGACCACTATTGGAAGGTGGATCAGGTACATCCAGTAGGACGAATCCGCAACGAATCGCGTGAAACGGTGTGGCTTCCCGCACAACTTCCTGAAGACCCCCAGCGTCAGGAAAACAAGTGACCACATCGTCAGCGCATAGCCCAGTGCATACGCAATATGTGCCGCAGTACGGTACGCATGACCAAAATCTCGCTCGATGTCTCCCAGCAACAATACGGTTGCTATGCCTATCCCTGCCATCACACCGCGCCACGGTGTCAGGCAAGAAAATTTTTCGATCAATTCGCGTTGGCGACCCAGCATCCATCCCAGAACAAACAGGCTCGTATAAACCAGCAGTACCGGTAGGTGTGGCTTCAGTGACTGGTCGGGAGTATCCATTCCCCAGTTATTCATAAACCACAGCGCTGCCGCAGTTGGAACAGCAAGCATCAACGGACAAATTGAAGATTCAGCCAACCACCCGATAAATGCGTCGGCTCGCGCCAGCATCCAACTTCTTCTAAATCCGCTCGCAATCAGCGTGCCTCGCATCACGACCACCAACGCCGTGATCATCGCCATATAATACAGGAACCAAAGATGCGAACCCACGAAGATTCCATCGGGCAAAGTCGAAAGGGTTTGAAATCCTCCCCGCAATCCTGCCCAAATATCAACACTCCCGCGGAGGCTGGCTGAACCCATGATCCACCCCGAAACCACCAATGGACGAAGGATGAACCACCCAACGACAAACGGCACCACGATCCGAAGTACCCGTGTCCGCACGAACGCGCCCGCTCCGTTGCGATGGTAGGCCAAATGACTGAATAATCCCGCGAGCAGGAAGAAAGCTTCCATGCGAAATGTGTGGCTTACCGTCATGAAAAGCCCAACCAAAGGGCTTGTCGATATGTCCTGAACCGCCCAACCCACGAACGATGACGTGAAGGAGAGGCACGAATGAAACACAACCCCAAGTAAAAGTGCAAATGCTCGGGTTGCATCAAGATAATGAAGGCGGGAACTTTCCGGCGGCGCTGTCGTGACAATGGATGCATTCATAATAAAAGCCAATGAAGTCTCGACTCTCAGTAGAAGCCCAGTTCCTTCACTTCATAGGCAAACGTATCTTTTGCTAATCCAAAGGAAACCAGGTTCACGCTCGTGATGGATTTCAGGTTTAATTCCGTCTGTTTCGACCAGGCTCGTTTCAATTCCTTGAATGGTATGCGCACTTCCTGAAATTCTCCGCCCTTCCCAGCTATCGGTGCGCTCGAGTGGTAATCGAAATTGTCAATTTCCGTACTGCCCACCTGAACACACAGGATTCCCTTGGCGACTTTTACCAGGAGCCGGACTCCCTGGAATCCTGTCAAATCTTTTGGTTTGCCGTCGCTCGAAAGCGGTGACACCTGGCTGATGAATGCAGGGACACCTCGGCCCGGCACCAGGTCACCTTTCACCAAGAGCACTCCGTTCTCACATTTCTGGCTTGCTTGCGACTTGCTCCCAGCGCTCTTGTCGTCAATCAGCAGCCGTTGAACTCCATATTTGTTTCTTGTGATATCCCTGTAGTCGTCGAGCACCTTGGGAGGGACCGCCGCTTGCGCTGAGATCGACCCGATCATGAGTAATGTGATCATCAGCCTGGTTATTGCCAGGGTACACCGGCTGTTTAGTAAAAATTCAATCCGTTTTGGGCTCAGTTTCATATTCGAGTTGCAGTATTGGGTTCGTCGTTCAATCTTGTCCCCATCGGCTTTTTTGTCGTAGTGCAGCGTTTGGAGACGTGACCTTTCGCAACATAGGTGACCAACACTTTGCTCCCGGTGACAAAATTTCTTGCCTCCCGGTGCGATCACCTGTTCCATCAGATTTTCAGCGCCTTATCTCCGATGGAATTGCCATCCTCTGAAAATTTTGTCACCGGGACGCACGTTTCCGGCACTGTCATGTGAAGCGGGTCTCGCTTTTGTGAAACAATGATCTCGAATGAATCAATAAAGGATGCAGAACTGGTAGCTGCATGTCTCACGGGTGATCGTGAGTCTTTTGGCCAGATTGTGGAGCGTTACCAGCGTCTTCTTTGCTCACTCGGATATTCAGCGACGGGAAGCCTGGGAGAAAGCGAAGATCTGGCTCAGGACACTTTTGTCGAAGCATGGCGCCATCTCCACACACTCCGGGAGCCTCAAAAATTGCGTCCCTGGTTGTGCGCCATTCTCCGTCATAAGGTGGGCCGAATGCGCCGTTCAAACACTAACGAACCAGTTCGAAAGGCTGTTGCCCTCGAGATGGCGGAGGAATTGCCTTCAACCGATAAACCCGTCATGGATCTCGCTATGGACAAGGAGGAGCAGGCCATCTTGTGGAATGCCCTGTCACGCGTGCCTGAATTGTATCGGGAACCCCTTATCCTTTTCTACCGCGAACATCGCTCGGTTGAACACGTTGCTCTCGCACTCGACCTGACCGAAGATGCCGTCAAGCAGCGCCTCGCTCGTGGCCGCAAAATATTACAGGAACGGGTCATCTCTTTTGTGGAAAGCGCCCTTTCCCGAAGCACGCCCGGTCGTGTTTTCACTCTGGGCGTCGTGGCCGCTTTACCTGCCATGTCCACCCCTGCACAGGCCTCTGGCATCGGAATCGCCGCGGCACACGGCGCCTGGATAGCCAAGTCCACTGGACTCCTTGCCCTCCTTTCTTCCATTTCGGGTGCCGTTTCCGCAGTCTTGTCGCTCCGTGCCAGCCTCGATCAGGCGCGAACACCTCTGGAACGTCGCGCCGTGGTGAAAATTACCATAGGCGTGTTCTTTGGGGCGCTGGCACT
>JAQGOU010000445.1 GCA_028293445.1 Verrucomicrobiales bacterium
GCGGCGATAGTCGGCGTTGAATTCATGGCAACCGCGTCGCATCTGCTCGAGGAACTTGTTGATCTGCTCCAAATAGCGATCGCGCACCACGGCCGGTTCCGTGACGAGGCTGTACGAATTTTCTAAATCAACAAATCGGACCGGGCGATCGAATCGAAACTCAAGTTCATCGCGATCAAGCAAATGAAACACCGCGAGGTCATGCTTCTGGAAGCGAATGTGTTGAAAGCTGCTGAGCAATTGTTCCGGTTCGCAGAACAGGTCGGACAAGACAATGATTAATGCACGACGACGAACTTTCTCAGCGAGTTCATGCAAAGCGGCCACAAGACCGGTTTCACCACTCGGTTCCATTTTCTGCAGGATCTCGAGAATCGTTTGCAGATGAGCCGGATTACGGCGCGGTGGAATTTCATGAACCGTTTTGTCGGTCACGCACACTAAACTCGTCGCATCGCCCTGATGAATGACCAGATACGCCAGCGTCGCGGCGATGCGTCGCGCGAGGTCGAAGCGAGTTCCATTCTTCCCGGCGAAACTCATCGAGGCGCTGCAATCGAGAACGATGTAACAGCGAAGATTCGTTTCCGCCTCAAACTCCTTCATGAAGAAGCGGTCGGTGCGACCGAACACGCGCCAGTCGAGGCGGCGAATATCATCGCCCGGGGTGTAGTTGCGGTATTCGGCGAATTCCACACTGGAACCGCGATGCGGACTTTTGTGTTGTCCGGAAACGGTTCCCTCCATGGGCAGACGCGCCATCAGCGGCACATGCATGAGCCGCGCGATGACCTCTGAATCGAGAAGTTTGACGTCTTCAGCCACGAGTAGTTTCTCCGCGAACTTCCTCGAGGAGCTTCTGAATAATAAAGCTGCTGGTCACACCTTCGGACTGCGCCTGGAAATTGGTCAGGATGCGATGCATCAACACTGGTTCTGCAACGGCTTCCAGGTCTTCCATGCGCACAAGGTAACTTCCCTGCAACACCGCACGCGCTTTGGCGCCGCGAATCAAATATTGCACGGCACGGGGACCCGCTCCCCAAGTCACCCATTTCTTAATCCAGTCGTACGCCTCTTCGGCGCGCGGACGAGTGCGGCGCACCAGGTCCACGGCGCTGTCGTAGATATGATCGGGCACCGGCACGCGCTGCACGATTTCCTGGAAGGCGAGAATCTGGTCGCCAGAAATCAAATGTTGCAACGGCTCCGGAAGGGCACCGGTGGTTTCACGCGCAATACGGCGCTCCTGTTCGAGCGTTGGATAATCGAGTGCGATCAAAAACATGAAACGATCGAGCTGCGCTTCGGGCAAAGGATAGGTGCCTTCCTGTTCAATCGGATTCTGCGTCGCGAGGACGAAAAACGGTGACGGCAAAGGAAACATTCGTCCTGCGACCGTGACCCGATGTTCCTGCATCGCTTCGAGCAATGCCGATTGTGTCTTCGGCGGGGTGCGGTTGATTTCATCCGCCAGAATGACGTTGGAGAAAATTGGGCCGCGCACGAAAACGAAGGCGCGTTTCCCGGGCTGATCGGTTTCCTGCAAAATATCCGTGCCGGTAATATCGGACGGCATCAGGTCGGGGGTAAATTGAATGCGATTGAATTGCAGCGACATCACCTGCGAGAGCGAATTGACAATCATCGTTTTCGCGAGGCCGGGCACGCCCATGAGTAATCCATGGCCGCGGGCGAGGATACAAATCATCAGTCGTTCAATGACTTCGTCCTGCCCGATGATCACCTTGCCCATCTCGGCGCGGATATCCCCGTAAAGTGTTCTCAGTTCATCGATGGCCGCCACATCGCTTTGCGTCTGCCCAGATTGTTGGCTCATAGTGTTTTTGAGTCTGCCACAGCATATCGGCAACGTCTAATAAGTTTCGCAGTCAAGTCAGGGAAACAATCGTTGAGCGTCACGCCGCAACACGTTAGTCTCCTTTATCGACTGCAGCGTTCAATCTCGCTGCTCAACGGTTTTCTATGAAACAGTTTGCTACCATTACGGTAATTGGCCGGGACAAAACCGGCGTCATCGCGCGCGTCACCAATTTTCTCTTTGAACAGCACGCGAATATCGAAGCGCTCGAGGAACAGGTCACACGCGGGCAGTTTAGCATGACATTGCAGGCTTCATGGAAACCGAGCCAATGCAGTCTTGAGTCGATTCGACGCGGCATGGAAACACTCGGCGTCTCGCTCGGCATGGAAGTTCGCGTCCGCTTCACCGAACCTCGTCGACGCCAGCGTTGCGCGATCTTTGTCACGAGAGAGACGCACTGTCTCGATGCGCTCATGGCGGAATTCAAATCAGGTCGCATTAAAAATGCCCAGCCCGTGGTGATCGTTTCCAATCGCGGCGACCTCGCCCCGCTGGCGAAAAAGTATGGGCTGCCTTTCTTCTGCATTCCGTGGGATGACCGCACTAAAGCCGAGGCAGAAGTGCTGGGGCGTCTGGATATTTTCCAGGTCGATTTCGTCGTGCTCGCCCGTTTCATGAAGATTCTTTCGCCGAACTTCGTGTGGCGTTTCAAAAACAAGATCATCAACATGCATCCGTCTTTGTTGCCAAGCTTTCCCGGGCCCCAGGCCTATCGGCAGGCTTACGAGCATGGCGTCAAGATCGTTGGCGTGACTGCGCATTTCGTGAGCATGGCCCTAGACGAAGGTCCGATCATTGCGCAGGGTAGTTTCAACGTCCGTGCGAATATGACTCTGAAGGACATTGTCACCGCCGGCCAAAAGGTCGAAGCGAAGGTCCTCGTCAAAGCGGTAAAACTTTATCTCACCAAGAAGCTCGATGTTTTCTGGGGCGTCGTGAAGGAAGTATAAAGACGGTTCGGGAAAGGCGTTTGCCATCCGGATGGAAAACCTGGCGAGATCAGCAAACCAATCGTTGCGCACACGAACACCCCCTCGTATTGTTATAAGATGTCCATTGAAGTGGTTCTGACAGGTCTAGGAATTTTGGCAGTCGCCTATGTTGCCTACTTCTTTTGGGTCGTGAAGTATCGCAACGGCCGAGAAAAGACGGCGAAGCTAAATGCCATTGCCGTTCTCGAAGCAGCGGATAGTGATAATAGCGACAAATAATCGGGCTGCTTCCCTGTCGCCCGATTCTTCTGCATTGAGCATCGGTTAACCCCGCTCTCCACGACATTATTTCTTAGGATGTTCGCCGTATTTGACGTTGATCTCCAATTTGCCCGGCCAATTCTCTGGAACAGGTTTGGAGAGCGCCCAATGAATGCTGTTCACCACGAGACGCTGAAACGATTCCACCTGAAAGTCTTCCGGATGACCGAGTGTCGTGAAGAAAGATTTCCCGCCCGCTTTGGTATGATATGTCCATGCGACCGGATTGGGAACAGCGGGATGATTGGGATTCACTGCGCGACCGATGAGTAGACGAGTGGCGTCCGCAGGCGGATATTTTGGAACCACATGATACAGCCACGAGCGGACGTGGAATTCCTGATCGACCCCTTTTAAGATCGGGTTGTCTGACGCCAGCGGATTCACAAAAACGTCGGTGCTCGATTCGTGGCCGTAATGCGTATGGCCCGCCACGCCCCATCCCGGAGGCGCGCCGAAAGCTTCTTCCGCAAACGCGTTCCACTTTTCATTCGGATGCCCTTTCGGAAAATTAAAGGAGTGACTGCTGGTGCGAAAGCCGACGACTGGTTTGCCGGAGTCCAGATATTTGCGAATCTGCACGAGTTGATCGTCTGGCAACTGGCGCCAGCGCAAAAAGAAAACGGCGAGGTCCGCTTTTTTTAATGCGTCGAGTCCGGGAATATTTGTTTCCGATTGCTCAGTGGGGGAGGCGAGGAGCACGGTGGTTTTCATCCCGAATTTTTCCTCCAACGCTTTGGCGAGAAGCGGCATGGTGTTCTCGGAGCCGTACTCGTGATCACCGGTGACGAAGACTACATATGGCTTCTTCGCCTCCGCGAAGCTGGAGAATGAAAGAAACAGGACCGCGAGTGCCGCCAGGAAACCAGATTTCATCGGCAGAGAATAAAACTTCTGCGGCAGGCAGCAAGTATCTATATAGATTTCAGCGATTGCGGCTTCCACCATGTCCCCGCACACCTGTCCACTATGTACCCGGTCTTTACATCCCGCTGGGAGAGGGGACTCCTAAGTCCGCTGTCTGGCGAGGATCAAATCCTTGGCTAGTAGACCGCTAACATTTCAAATTGTAAAAAACGACGAGCACATATCCCCTCGCCCAGCGGGAGAGGGCTAGGGTAAGGGAGAACGCGCTCTTACAATTGTGGGAACAACCTTTCTCCAAGCGCCCAAATGGGAGTTCTATTCCATCGAAAACGTTGAGGAACC
>JAQGOU010000383.1 GCA_028293445.1 Verrucomicrobiales bacterium
ACTTTTCCTGGAACAAAGAAAAGTTATACGGCCCTGATGTTACAAGGGTTTACAACTTTCGGATGTTTTCCCGATCTTTTTTGATAGAAGGCGCACGGGAAGAGAGCGGTCATTCGCCCAACGCGTCTGCTCGCTGGGAAAAGTATCCCCCTTTGCGTCTCCTTTTCCAGCAGGAGAAGGAGACCTTATCAATATGGAAGGTAATAACAGTGTCTTTGCCTTCATTGGTCGAAAGGATTGTGGTTGTTGGTGAATATTTATGCAGGAACAACATCGCGCCGTATGCGCTTGACGGTTTGCTAGTCCAGCGTAGGATTCGCGCTGTTTCCCGGGTCTTCTTCCATCCAACACGCAAAAACTATGAACACCCGTCCACATTCGTTTCAAAAACTCCCGCAGGTTGCTGTCCGCACATTGTTGGTTGCCGCCGCGGTTCAATTCACATCCTCCGCTTTTGCCAGCACTGATTACGGCCCGGCGATTTATCGTCCGATGTCCGGCTGTAGCAAATGGTACACGTCCGGCAACGGCCACAAGTTCGTCGTGATGCACGACATGGAAGGCTATTACGCTTCGACGATTTCGTATCTCAATCAGTGCGGTGTCACCGCTTCCATCCATTACATGGTCAATGGCAAGCACGACGCGTCCAGCGATTATCCTGCGGGCGAAATCGATCAACAGGTTCGTGAAGCGAATTATGCCTGGCACGCTCGTTGTTGGAATACGTATTCCTTCGGCACAGAGCACGAAGGGTTTGCCAGCAGTCCTGCCTGGTACACCGAGCCCATGTATCAGGCAACGTCGGCCTTGCAACGACACCTTTGCAATGATTTCAGCATTACGAAAAATCGTAATCATATCGTCGGCCATAACGAATGGAAGAGCTCCGCGTGGCGCACCTGGGCGGCTGCGAACCTGGGGATCGACCCGAATTGCAACTCGCATAGTGACCCAGGAGCTTATTGGGATTGGACGCATTTGATGGCGTTGGTCAACGTGGAGAATCCGCCCTACACCTTTGCGTCGGATAAGATGGGCTGGACCGCGGGCAACAGCATGTCCGGCATCACCTGGAACGGCACATCATGGCCGGGAATTATTTACGGTGATCAGACGGGCAGCGATGCCTACTTCTATAGTCCCGCAACTTCTTATACGGGCGATGGCGCTGGTCTGGTTAACGTCAGCGTTTATCCGCAGAACGGCACCTCGGCCAGTCACGATATGCAGGTGTTCTGGAAGACCTCGGACGACGATACCTGGACGGCTGGCAAGTCATCTCCGGTCGTCAATTACACGGCGCAAAACAATTGGATTCGTTTGAACGTGAACGTGAATCAAGCCGATTATGTCGGTGAACTCATTTCGCAGCTGCGTCTCGATTTCGATCAAACCAGCGTCGGCACACGTTGGCTCGTGAACCATGTGGTTCCTCAGAGTTCCCTCATTTGGGATTTTGCCTCCACTTCCCAGGCTTGGATTCCCGGCAGCGGAGTGTCTGCCATTAGTTGGACTGGCAGCAGTTGGCCGGGCGTGATTTACGTGGATCAAACGGGCAACGACGCCTACATTTACAGCACGCCGACCTATTTCGATCTCGCCAGCGCCTACAAGTATCTCGGCGGCGCCAACGATCGTATTCACGTTCGCATTTATCCGCAGAACGGCACGACCGCGAATCACGACATGCAGGTCTTCTGGAAAACGACCGGTGACAATACATGGACTGCTTCGAAGTCCTCCGCCGTCGTCAACTACAGCGCGCAGAATGCGTGGGCGGATGTTTATCTGCCGGTTGGCACCAATCCGTTATGGAATTCTGCCGACAACGTCAGCGGTGGTATCACGGAAATCCGCCTCGATTTCGACCAGGTGAACCAGGGCAATCGTTGGATCATCGATTACGTTCATTTCGAGCAGAACTAAGTCGGGTAGTTTGATTTGATCTTCACTGCCCACCTCGTGGCGAGGTGGGCATCTTTTTTCCCTTCAAAAAAACAATTCAACAAAAATCCAAAATGAAAACATATCTGAAAACCTCTGCGCTGGTTCTGGGCGCGCTAACGGGCGTGTCGGCGCAAGCCAGCACCGACTATCAGCCCGCGGTTTACCGGCCGATGTCCGGTTGCAGCAAGTGGAATACTTCGGGCAGCGGCCACAAGTTTGTCGTCTGCCACGATATGGAAGGGTATTATGCCTCGACCATTTCCTATCTGAACCGTTGCGATATCTCGGTCAGCATTCATTACATGGTGAACGGTAAGCAGGATACTTCTACTGATTATGCCGCCGGACAGATTGATCAACAGGTGCGTGAAGCGTACTACGCGTGGCACGCTCGTTGTTGGAATGGCTATTCTTATGGAACGGAGCACGAAGGCTTCGCCAGCAGCCCTGCCTGGTACACGGAAGCCATGTACAAAGCTACCGCTGGTCTGCAGGAGCACCTTTGCGATGCTCATGGAATCGCGAAAGATCGCAATCACATCGTTGGTCACAACGCATGGCAGTCCTCCGCATGGCGCACCTATGCTTCCTCCGCTTTCGGTATCGATCCGAATTGCAATAGTCACACCGATCCGGGGCCTTACTGGGATTGGACGCATTTGATGGACCTCATTAATCCGCCCGCGCCCGTTGTGGCTGTTATTAAAAGCGGCACACGCGTCAAAGGCGATTTCAATGGCGACGGCAAGGAAGATGTGGTCGTTGCTTACGACTACGGCAGTGGTACCACAAAACTGTGGATGTTCCTCTCGACCGGTTCTGGTTTCGCGGCGCCCGTCACATGGTGGGCATCCGGCACTGGCAGTTTTGATTCTACGAAAGCGCAATATATAGCCGGGGATTTCAATGGCGACGGCAAGACGGATGTTGCTGCTTTGTACGATTACGGCGACAGCACCAGCAAGATCTGGATCTGGACTTCCACGGGATCGAGCTTTGCCATTCCTGCGGTCTGGTGGGCTTCTGCTCCCGGAAACTGGAATGCAAAACGCGCCGAGATGTTTACGGGCGACTTCACAGGCGATGGCAAGAGCGATATCGCAATGGCCTATGATTACGGCAGCGGCACGACTCACATCTGGACCTGGGTGTCCACCGGGAGCGGTTTCGCGGCGCCTGGTGTCTGGTGGGAATCCGACGACGGTAGCTTTAATTCGTTGAAAGCGACCTATCTCGGTGGCGATTTCGACGGCGATGGGAAAGCCGAAATGGTGGCGGTTTACGACTACGGCAATCGCACCACGAAATTCTGGAAGTGGACCTCAACCGGAACTTCGTTTGTCACACCTGCCGTGTGGTTTTCTTCGACCACGTGGGATTCTTCACAGGCCAAATATTTCGCCGGTGATTTCAATGGCGACGGCAAGATGGATATGAGTGCAGCATATGATTACGGCAGCAGTTCGATGAAATTCTGGGAATGGACATCGACAGGCACGGACTTCGGCGCATCCTCGATCTGGTATTCCAGCACGACATGGGATTCATCGAAGGCGAAGTATATCGCCGGTGATTTCAATGGCGATGGGAAGAGCGATGTGACCTCCATGTTTGATTACGGCAGTGGCAGTAGCAAATTATGGACATGGTCCTCGTCGGGTTCCGCCTTCGGGTTGAGCGGAATCTGGTGGTCGAGCACGAGCTGGACAGCCAGCAAGAGCACGCCTTTCTGATTGGTTTTCTGAACGAAAGCGGCTGTAAGCCTGAGTGCTTGCAGCCGCTTTTTTTATTTAGATTCTAAAGTGGAACGATTGAATCTTCGCGGTTCAGGTCGACTTCAATTCCTGCGGCTGTCATCGAAGCAGACGGCAATGTCGATTCGAGTGCCTTGTCCCGGCTTGGTGCAGAGCGTGAATTCTCCGTTGATCGCGTTCATGCGCTTTTCCATGTTGAGCAATCCATTGGTGGAAGATGAAACGGCCTGTCGATCAAAACCTTTCCCGTTGTCTTCAATCATGATTAACAGTCGATTGGTCACGACACCCAAATGGATCGAGACTTCCGTGGCCCCGGAATACTTCACCGCATTGTTCAAAGCCTCTTTCACCACCATGAAAATGTTGTGCCGCACATCGGAGGAAATGGGTTGGTGTGGCAGTTCGGTCGGAACGTCGAGACGGCAACGGATCGAAGTCGCGCTGAGAAACATTTCGGCATATTCCTGCAGATAGAACGCAAGGTTTTCCAGCGAGTCTTTACCTGGATCAACCGCCCAGACCATCGCATCCAGATTGCGAACCACCTCGTTGGCAGAACCGGAGATCTTATCGATGTGACGTTTGTCCTCGGGGTGGGACTTGGCCAGGTTGCTCAGCATGAGAATCTCGGTGAGTCTCGCGCCCAAATCGTCGTGCATATCGCGGGCGATGCGGGTGCGTTCCCGTTCGACCGCATGTTGTTGCTCAAGCGCGATCAGTTTTCCACGGACTTTTTTCCACGTCACATAACGGGCCGTGCCGGCGACGGCTCCGACGGCCATTATCGCCACCAATCCGATAAACCACTTCGACTGCCAGAAGTGCGGCAGGATGACAAACGACAGCGTGGCTTCCGTTTCATTCCAGACGCCATCGTTGTTACAACCCGTGACGCGAAAGGTGTATTCGCGAGGCTTGATGTTGTTGTAATAGGCGGTGCGGCGATTCTTCGCATCAATCCACTCAGTATCGAATCCTTCCAGTTTATATTTGAACCGGTTTCTATCCGGTGCGCGAAAACTCAAGGCGGCGTAGTTGAATTCCAGATCTCCTCTGCCGGCGGGAATGATTAACGGTCCGCTGCCCAGGGATTGGGTGAGCGTCTTTTTGTCGGCGACCATATCTTCAATTACCAGTCGTGGAGGCGGGTCGTTATCCCGGATAGAACTCGGATCGACGACCACGATGCCGCGGGTGGTCGGAAACCAAAGCCGTCCATCTTTGCCTTTGCAACCAGCCGGTTTGCCGACGCCATTACATTGGACACTCGACATGCCATCGGTTTTTCCAAAAGAGGCGCACGGCACAGTCTGCAGCTTTCCACTGTCGAAATCCTCGAGAGCTTTTTTTTGGACGCGGAACACGCCGGAGAAACAACTCATCCAGAAATAGCCGCGATCATCTTCCAGGATTTCGAAAATACTGTCGCTGAAGAGACCTTGGGCGGTGGTGAAGGCGGTGAAGGGAAGCGTTGAAGCCGTCGAGTAGTTTGATTCCCGGGGCAGACGATTTAACCCTCCGCCTTCGGTGCCAATCCAAAAGTTGTTGGCATCTTCATAGAATGAGACAACGCGATTGTTGGAGAGCCCTTCCTTCGTTGTGAAATTTGAAAACTTGCCGTCGCGTCGTCGGGTCAGTCCATCATTGGTTCCAATCCAGAGGCTTCCTTCCCGGTCCTCGAAGATGGCGCGAATGATTGGTCCCGCCAGACCGTCCGCAGTGGTGAAGCGTTGAAACTTTCCATCCTTCATGACGCATAAAGCCTGTCGGGTGCCGATCCAAAGATTACCGGCTCGATCTTCGTAGAGGACGCGCACGGCAGGGTCAGTCAGTCCCTCTTCTTTGGTGAAGTGAGTGAAGCCGCCATCCTTAAAACGATAAATCCCGCCATCGAAATCGACCCCCAGCCATAAACTCCCATCCCTGGTTTCATGAACCGCTAAAAGAACGTCATCCAATGGGCTGTTCGACTTGTTTTGCACCGTCACTTCACCGTCTCGTAGCCCGCACAAGCCGCCGCCCCACGTCGCGGCCCAGACGGTTCCGTGATGATCTTCACAAACCGACATTATATTGTTGTGCGGCACCTTTTGTTCCTTGGTGAACGATTCAAAGGCTTTGAATTGAAGTTGATTGAGTCCTTCTTTCGTTCCGATCCAGACACTCCCCTCGTGATCTTCCGTAAAGCAAAAGACGGTCTCGTAAGAGGTTCCTTCGTGATTGACTTCCGTTACGAATCGTTCCCCGACGCGCCGACTTAGCCCGCTCATGGTGCCGATCCATAACGTTCCCCGGTGATCCTCGGAAATGGTGCTGACGAAGTTATCCGCGAGGCCATCGAATTTAGTGTAGAAGTGAAGAGCGCCCTCTTTCAAGTGACCGACGCCTCCGCCACTGGTGCCGAACCAAACGCTATTGTCCTTCGTGCAGACCAGAGCCTTAATGTGTTTTATCGGCTGGCCGCCATATTCCCGAATGCTTTCGGCCACGCCATTTTTCAGGCAAGTGAGGCCGCCATCGGTGCCAAACCACGGATTGCCTTTTTGATCCTCACCGATGGAGAGAATGACATCTCCCGCCAATCCGTTACTGGTAGTAAGCCAGGTGGCACTCCCATTCTGATAATGGATTACTCCATTTGTAGTTCCGATCCATAACGAACCATCGCGCATCCCGAAGAGCGACTTCACTTGATTGACCAGTGCGGGAAGTTCGCGCGCAAAGTTTCCATTTCTGAGGGAGATCAATCCTCCACTTTCCGGGGCGATCCAAAGTGTACCGTCTTTGGTTTCGTGGAGAAAACGAATGCCCGGGGCAGACCGGCCGTCCGCGGTTTCCGGATGGAAAACAACGAAACGCTGACCGTCGAAGCGGGCAAGGCCCTGGGGAGTTCCCGCCCAAATATACCCGTCGTGGGTTTGCACTACACCCCAAACCGTATTGTGCGGCAGACCATCACCGGCTTGCCAGGTACGCGAGCTGTAACGAGAATTGCCGTCGCGGCGAGGAGAAACGAGGACCGTCGGATCGTTGGAATAAAATTCAAAGTTATCGAAGTTGATATGCCCCCACGTCCCGACTTCCTGGTCCACGATGCGAATAAAAATCTCACGGCCCTGGTCAGGTCGCATATCGACGACGACCCAGCGGAACGTTTCGTTTTGATTGCCTCTCGCTTTGAAGAAAACCTTTTGTGTGTCTGCGTAGACCAGTTCCACGAACGTTTGATTTCCAGAACCGCCACCGACGAGGAATCCGGCGAATGGATGGGTAACTTTGAAGGGAACTGACGTCAGAGTGCCCCGTGCTGTATCACCAGCACCTTCATACGTTCCGATCCAGTAGTTCCCTTGATGCTCGGTCCTCACGCCCCGGGCGGCCGTGACATCGCCTTGCACAGGCAACTTTTCGAAGGCATCTCCCGTCGATGTCCAGTCTTTGAGGGTGCCGTCCTCAAAGTCGAAATTGAGCGGGCGTCCGTCTTTATCGACCGGCTTAATTCCTTGTGGAGCGGCCGAAGAGAGGTGCGTGAAAAGCAAAAGCAGAAGGATGGAGACAAAGCCGGCGGCGAATGGGCGCTTAAAGCTCATGGATAATGCAGGCAGAGTAGGGGAGAACCTGCCTGGTCCCAATTAAAATTATACAGCCGACCGATTCGGAACGATGTCGCCGCTCCTGGCGGTGCTTTCGCATGCAAAAAGTTCGGAGAACTTCCAGTATCCTCTTGACCTTGGATTCTGTCGTGTAGTAATCATCCTACGTCACCCCGGTCTGCCCGTTCCAACAACGCCAACATTATGAAAACTCCATGTACCCGTCCTGTTCCGTTTAGAAATTTCCCGCGGGCAGCGGCAAAGACTGCTTTACTGGTAGCATCTGTTCAATTCAGTGCGTCACTTTACGCCAGCACCGATTACGGTCCGGCCATTTATCGTCCCATGTCCGGCTGTAGCAAATGGTATACATCCGGCAGCGGGCACAAATTCGTCGTTATTCACGATATGGAAGGTTACTACGCTTCCACGATTTCCTATCTGAACCGTTGTGACATCGCCACGAGCATTCATTACATGGTCAATGGCAAGGTGGACACGAGTAGTGATTATTCCGCCGGCGAAGTGGACCAGCAGGTGCGTGAATCGCTCTACTCCTGGCATGCGCGCTGTTGGAACACCTATTCCGCCGGCACAGAGCACGAAGGTTTTGCCGACAATCCGGCGTGGTTTACCGAAGCTTTGTATCAAGCATCCGCCGACTTGCAGCGGCACTTGTGCGATGACAGCTATAGTATTGTCAAAGATCGCAATCACATCGTGGGTCACAATGCCTGGCAGACTGCGGCATGGCGCACTTATGCGGCCTCCGCTTTTGGTATCGATCCGAATTGCAATACCCATCACGACCCGGGTGCTTATTGGGATTGGAGTCATTTCATGGCGTTGATTAATCCCGTCGCACCTCCACCCGCTTCAGACACTCCGCCGTTACGCTATAAAGTAGATGTGAATGGCGATGGAAAAACCGACATCGTTCTCATCTGGAACAATGCGGGTAACGCCACAATCCGGACCTGCCTTTCCACCGGAAGTGCTTTTGCCTCCGCCGTCGATACCGCTGCTGGCATCAGCTTCGGCACTCTCGACACAGATCGGAAATGGATTCCGTTGGATGCGAATGGTGACGGCAAAACGGACATGGTTCTAATCTGGAAAAATGGCAGTGCGGCCACGGCGAGAACCTACATCTCGACGGGGACCGGTTTCACTTATACCTCCAGCAGCACAGTCTCCGGCGGCTTCGGCACTCTTGGTGTAGATCGCGAATGGTCAAAGGCCGACGTCAACGGCGATGGCAAGGAAGACCTGATTATGATCTGGAACAACGCGGGCGTTGGCACGGCGCGAATTTGTCCTTCATCGGGCACAAGCTTCAGCATCGGTGCGGACAGCGTGGTTGCAGGCGGGTTCGGAACGTTAGGTGTCGATCGCCAATGGATTCCTATGGATGTGAATGCGGATGGCAAATCGGATTTGGTAATGGTCTGGGACAAGAGCGGTGAAGCTGCCGCCCGCGTCTGTCGTTCGTCTGGAACGAATTTCACCATTGGTGCAGATAGTATCCTGGCCGGCGGCTTTGGGACTCTGAATGTCGATCGGCAATGGTTGAAAGCGGATATCAATGGAGACGGCAAGCAGGATCTAATCATGATCTGGGATAAAGCCGGCGAAGCCGCCGCCCGCGTCTGTCTCACATCGGGGACGAACTTCACCCTCGGCGCGGACACCATCATCGCGGGAACGTATGGCACGATCGGACTGGATCGGCAGTGGATTCCTATGGACATCAATGGCGACGGCAAAACGGATCTAACGATGATTTGGAATCACAGCGGGGCAGGGGATGCGCGGACGTGTCTTTCGACTGGAACCGGTTTCACGGTGAGTGGCGACACCACCGTCTGCGGCAGCTTCGGCACGCTCGGCGTAAACCGGATGTGGTCGAAAGGCGACATCGATGGGGACGGCAAGGAAGATCTGATCATGATCTGGAATAATGTCGGCGACGGAATCGCTCGCGCTTGCCTGACCACAGGTTCTGGATTCGGCATCACGTCTGACAGCACCGTTTGCGGGACGTTTGGAACGTTTGGCGTAGATCGTCTCTGGCTCCCGCCGGGACTGTAATCAACTGATCCTTGAAAACTTTGGTTTCAAAATAAAATGAAAGCTTACTCAATAAAATCTGCACTCATCGTCGGCGCACTCGCCAGTGTGTTACAGGCTGATGCCAGCACCGATTATGGACCTGCTGTCTGGCGCCCCGTGTGCGATGGCAAGTGGTACACGACGGGAAGCGGGAAACAGTTCTACGTCATTCACGACATGGAAGGGTATTACCTCACCGGAATTTCCTACCTGCAACGGTGCGACATTTCGACCAGCGTCCACTACGCCGTCAACGGTCTGAGTGATACAGGCAGCGACGCGGCGCCCGGTGAAGTGTCACAATTGGTGCGAGATACTTATTACGCGTGGCATGCCCGTTGTTGGAATCAATACTCCATGGGAACGGAGCACGAGGGCTTTGCCAGTAATCCGGCATGGTTCACGGATGAAATGTATGATGCCTCAGCTGCGTTGACGAAATCGAAGGCCGATAAATACGGCA
>JAQGOU010000387.1 GCA_028293445.1 Verrucomicrobiales bacterium
ACCATCCAGCCAGCGGAGAGCAGCTCCGGCATTGGTGACCACCGCTGCCAGGGGTTGATTCACTTCGTGCGCGATGGAAGCCGTCAATTCACCTACGACCGTGGACCGGGTGACACGAGCCAACACCGCCTGAGTCTCTCGCAACGCCTCCTCCGCCCGATGGCGATCCTGGATGTCGGTACTCGTCCCATACCAACGAATGAGCGTGCCGCGTTCATCGCGCATCGGCACCGTACGAATCAGGAACCAGCGATATTCTCCGTCCGCGCGGCGCAACCGCATTTCATCCTCGTAGGCTTCCCCTGAAACCCTGTTCACAGTCCATTTTTCAAGAGCCCTTGGCAGGTCGTCGGGATGAACGGTGCGCGTCGGTTGTTCAAGTGCCTGCTCCAAGGAGAGGCCCGAATAGGCCAGCCACCGCTGATTGATAAACTCCATCCTGCCATCTGGCAGAAAAATCCAAGCCATCGTTGGAATGGTATCAATCGACAGCCGGAGCTGGCTTTCGCTTTGCCCCAATGCCGCCGTCCGTTCCAAAATTCTTTTTGTGAGCGTGCGATTCCACCCGGCCAGGCCGGCAATGAGCAGGATCGCCAGCGCCGCGGCGTATCCCGCGTAAGTGAGGTAACGTCCAAAGTTGTTGATCGTGCTGCCATACCATTTCTCGTCGATTCGTTCCAACTCGCCCGGTGAGATGGCGGCGAAACCCTCCGACACCGTGCGCAGCATCGCCGTATTCCCTTTGCGCACAGCCCGTCGGAGTTGGTCCCGGAAGATCGGCGCCGACTTCCGAAAATCCCCCTCGATGCCGTGCTTGTTCAAAAAATAATGCGCCGACGGGCCATCGAATGCGAAGACATTGATTTTATGTTCCTTCGCGGCACTGACGATGGCGTCGTGACTTGGAAAAGGAATCAGGGTCGTCACCCCGTTCGCCTTGAATATGTCAATGTGTTGGTCTCCCGTCTTCACCCCCATTGGAAATCCTTTGAGCGACGCGAGGTCAGTGATTCCGGAGATATCTTTGCGAAAGAAGATCGGCACTTCCATCGTGGTAAAGGGCGGAGTGAAATCAAAATATTCCCGACGCGCAGCCGTCTCGACGATACTGTCGATCACATCGAATTGGCCCGCACGCATTCCTGCCACCGCATCACCCCAGTTCAAGGCATGAAGCTCGACCTTGATTCCGGTCTTCTTTTCCCACAGCAGCCATTGATCGATCAGGATGCCCTGCAATTTACCGTTATCCGATCGGAACGAGTAGGGCGGGTAGGTGCTGTCCATGGTCACGCGAATCGTTCGCGGTGTGGTGACAGCAGTCTGCGCGACAGCATTGGGCAAATCCAATGCCAGTGTGAGCAAGGCGAACCTCAGGGCAATCGCCCAGCAAGACAAACTTCCAATGCAGTTGGTAGACCGGCTACGACACGCCCTTCCCAGCGCTATCAGATATTGCACCGTCGCAAACCCGCGATACCGTTGCTCTGAATCGAATTGGAATTTGATCATCCGCTCGGGTAGTTGAGGACACAGTCGTTCTCATCCAATGAAAACCAAGACCGGATTCTAAATTTAGCAGGAACCCTCGTGCTGGCAAACACACATTTGGCAAGTGAAACGGAACGGGCGCATCTTGACATTACCACCATGGTGGGGCGGGCGCTGCTGCGCCGCCCAATTATTCAAAAACGAGGGAACCGATGTTTTTGTCTGCGCTTGCTTCCAGTTAGTTGCGTTCACTGCAGTGAGATCACGGCAGAGCGGCAGCTCTGCCCACCGTTAATGGTGGTTGTTTCAAGATGTGCCCAAGCGGAACAGCCGCGCTCAAGGCGGGTCGTTGGGATCGGTGTGCGGCCGTGGCGCGGGAACAGTGCATTCTGGAGCTGTTGCTGGCAAATCGAGAATTGCTGCAGGTTCAACGCGGAGTTGTTGACGTCGACCTCGAAGCTGATGTGCACTGTTCCCTGGAGACAGGGATTGAGATCGTCTATGATCTCGAACGTGAAGATCGCATTCGGACCAGTATCGGCCATCACCTGATGATCCAGGACCAAGGTCGGGCGATGAAAGCCATGCATCCCGGCGTCCGTATAACTTTTCTCACTGCGTCTGGACCGGTTTGCAACGGTCATCCGTGGTAGCGCACTCGGTAAAGGATAATTAGCGGACACGGGGGTAATAAAACGGTAACATTCGTTTCATACGTTTTCGGCATATGAAAACCAAATTACTATTGGCAGCGGGCTTAGTGGCGTTTCTTGGAATGGCGTCGGTGCGAGCGGCATCCGCGGATGAACTGTTGGAGAAAGGCATTTACACGGAGGAAACTAAAGGCGAGTTGGAGGCGGCGAATCAGATTTATCAGCAGATCGTCGATGATGCGAAGGCGGACCAGCGCCTGGTCGCGCAGGCGCAGCTGCGGCTGGGACTGTGCCAGTTGAAGTTGGGGAACAGGCCCAAGGCGATCTCCGCGTTGGAACGGCTCACGCAGGAATTTCCGGACAAGGACAAATTGCTGGCGCTGCTGGATGATCAGATGCCGGCGTTGCTCGAGGAATTGGTCAAGCAGATCGAGCAAAATTACATCCAGGAAGTGGATCGCAGTGAATTGGTGGAGACGGCGATCCGGGCGATCATCGGCAAGCTCGATGCGCGCGGTGGCCTTTTGCGGGCGGGCGACATGGAGTTTCTGAGCACCAACGCTCTGTCTGAATTGCAGGTGGGTTTGGAGCAGCAGATTGCAGGGGTAGGTGCCTCGTTGAAAACCAATCAGACAGGCGAAATTGTGGTCAACGCGCCGTTGCGGAATTCGCCAGCATGGAAAGCCGGCATCAAACCCGGGGATCGCATCGTGCAGATCGATGGGGTGAAGTTGCCAGTCGGGGAGAAACTTGCGGAAGTTGTAAAACGAATTCGAGGCCCAGTGGGCTCGGGGGTTCGGTTGACGATCAAACGTTTGGAACAAACCCTCGAGTTTGAACTCACGCGCGATAACGTTCGTTTGCCTAGTGTCAGAGGCGATCATTACAAAGCCGACGACACCTGGGACTTCATGGTGGATGCGGAACATAAGGTCGGCTATGTGCGATTAACGCAGGTTGGCAAGCAGAGCCCGCAGGAAATGGGAGCCGCGCTGAAAGAGCTTCAGAGCGGCGGAGTCAAAGGGCTGATCCTTGATTTGCGCAGCAATCCCGGTGGCTCCTTGTCGGAGGCGATCGCCATCGCGGATATGTTTGTCGAAAGCGGGACCATTGTGACCGTGAAAGGTCGTTCGGGTGAAAAAGTTTATGAGGCGAAAGCGGAAGGCACGTATGGCGGCTTTCCGATGGTATTGCTCGTGAATCACCAGACTGCTTCGGCCGCCGAAATCATTGCGGCCTGCCTGCAGGATCATCACCGGGCAGTGATCATCGGCGAGCGGACGTTTGGCCAGGCCATTGTGCGCGCGCTCTTTCCGTTGAAGAGCGGCGTAGGGTCATTGAAGCTTCCGATATCGACGTATTATCGGCCGAGCGGCAAAAATGTGAATCGCTTTCCGGGATTTACGGAAGCTGACGAGTGGGGCGTGAAGCCTGACGAAGGTCATGAAGTCATCGTCACCGAAGACGAATGGAAGCAATACGAAATAGTCCGCAATGTGGAAAATCCTTCGGAGGCATCGAAGGCCGAAGTCCGTGATCGCCAATTGGAAAAGGCGCTGGCTTACCTGCGCGCACAACAGTGATCCGGTCGATTACAAGAGCATTCAGTCGCCCCGGCCAGAACAGCGAACTCTGGCCGGTGGTGCTGTTATTGTTTGCCGTGGTGGTGCCGGCGGTGTGTTTGGTGTGGTTCATGAACGCCGCGATGGAGAATGAACGCCTCGCCGGGCGCCAGAAGCTGGCGGACAGTTATCGGGCGCAGCTTTACTCCATCCAGACGCAGCTCGAACGCCATTGGGAGGAAAGGTTGGACGAACTGGAGAAACTCGCGCGCGCAATGCCTCCGGCGGCGGCCTTTGCCAAATGCGTCCAATCTGGTTTTTCGGACAGCGTCCTCATTGCCAATGAACAAGGCGATATTGTCTACCCCAATTCGCCGTCGCCAGTAGCAGCAGGCGAAGCAGGCCCGAAGTGGGTGGAAGCGAATCACAGCGAATATATTCGAAAGGACTTCAGCGGAGCCGCGAGCCTGTATCGTGCCCTGGCCAAAGACGCAGCTAACATGCATCTGGCAGCCCGGGCGTTGCAGGCCGAAGCGCGGTGTCTGGTGCGGGCCGGGCAAAAGGAAGAGGCGATTCGACTCGTGAAGCACATCTTCGCCCAGGAACAGTACCACAATGCAGCCGATCCGCAGGGACGGCTGATTGCGGCAAACGTCGAATTGATGGCGTTGGAACTTGGGGCCGATGACGCGATAGCGCAGCGATTGAAGCAGCGGCTGATGGATTACGGCAACCCGGTGTTGGCCGCGCCACAACGGCGCTTTTTGATGAAGGAATTACGGCGACTGCGTCCCAAGACAGAATTCGCGACGTTGGCGGCGGAAGAATTGGCGGCACAGAGTTCGCCAACCAATGTGTGGCAGTTCACCACAGCCAGTCGTCGCGTCGTGGCGTTGCTGCGTTTCGATACACTGCAATCGCACTTGCGGGCGATCACCGGTGCGCCGGTTTCTCTCGTTCCACCCGGAGCCGATCATGATGCCGCATTTGTTTCTGTACCGGCGGGAGCGCGATTGCCCGGCGTGCGACTGGTCATCCGGTTGGGTAATCCGATCGAGCGGCCCACGCATATTTATTTGTGGACGGGCATGTTGGTGTTGGCGGCCATGGGCGTGCTGACGCTGTTTGCGGTCCGCTTGCTGCGTAGGCAGGCTGCCCTGGCTCGAATGAAGAACGACCTTGTCGCCACCGTTTCGCACGAGCTTAAAACGCCGTTGTCCTCAATACGCGTGCTGGTGGATACATTGTTGGCCACCGAGAAGTTGAACGAAGGCACCGCCCGGGAATATCTTCAACTCATCGCACGGGAAAATGAGCGGCTCAGCCGCCTGATCCAGCACTTTTTAGCCTTCTCTCGCATGGAGCGAAACAAGCAGTCTTTTCACGTCAAGCCATTGGCAGTGCGCTCGATCATCGACGCCGCCGTCGAGGCCATGCCCGGTGGCCGGTTGGAATTGCAAGTGCCATCGGATCTCCCGCGCGTCATGGTCGATGCGGACGCAGTGGCCACGGCGCTCATTAACCTTCTCGATAATGCCTGCAAATATTCTGAAGCTGGTCAACCCGTTATCCTCCGCGCCGAGGCGATGAATGGCAGCGTCTTGTTGTCGGTCCAGGATCACGGAATCGGGATTGCTGCTCGCGAGACGAAGAAGATCTTCGATCCATTCTATCAAGTCGATCAGCGCCTTTCCCGCAAAGACGGCGGCTGCGGTCTGGGATTGAGCATCGTGCAATCGATCGTCCACGCGCATCACGGTCGCGTATCGGTCGAAAGCCAGCCCGGGCGCGGCAGCACGTTCACTATTTCCCTTCCTGCCGCAAAGGAGTCTGTCGATGGATAAGCCCTCGATCCTGATTATCGAAGACGACCCGGCCCTGCTGCGCGGGCTGAAGGATAACTTTGAGGCACAGAAGTATTGCGTCCAGGTCGCGCGCGACGGACAGGAAGGACTTGCCGCTGCGCTCAACCAACCGCCGGACCTCGTGCTGTTGGACATCATGCTTCCCAAAATGAACGGCTACGAGATTTGCCGCGCCATTCGGGCGAAGCGATTGGACATGCCGATTATCATGCTCACCGCCAAGGGCCAGGAAGAGGACATCATTCGCGGCCTGGAGTTAGGCGCGGACGATTATGTGACGAAGCCCTTCAGCATTCGCGAATTGCTCGCGCGCGCGGCGGCATTTTTGCGCCGACGAAAGGGAGATGCCGCGACGGCATTTGAGTTTACCGACTGCAAGCTCGATCTCGCCGCGCACAAACTTTACCGGGGCGGAAAAGAAATCGCGCTCACCACCAAGGAATTTCGACTGTTGGAATTTTTCGCGACACGTCCGGGGCGCGCCATCACTCGCGACCAAATCCTGGATGGAGTTTGGGGTAACGACATCATCGTCAACGACCGTAGTGTGGACCGTTGTGTGACCACGCTGCGCGCGAAAATCGAAACCAATCCGCACGAGCCCTTGTTGATTCAAACCATCCGCGACGTGGGCTATCGGTTTGAACCTTGACGATGACGGCATCCAAAAAGCGATCGTAATCGCGGCAATTGGAACGGGGATATTTCCTCGCGACGTAGCGCCAGCATTGCTCACAGCCCCAATTACTCCGCCTCTTCGGTCCAGCGGCGGACCGTGCGTTCATCGGTGCTGGTGGATATCTTCATGCCATTGCATCTGTGGCTCACCATGACGAACGTGGCCGGAGTCGGTGGCACGAACGTGACCTTTGCCCTCACCAATTCGAATGCGGGCGCCTACAGTGTGCAATTCTCGACCAACCTCCAGGATTGGGATTCCATCGGCGCCGCCACTCCTCGTTTTTTCTTCACCGATCCGAAGGGTTCATCCGGCCCGCAACGCTACTACCGTCTGGTTTTTCCGTAACCCGGAGTTTAACGCTTCTGGAAATCCTATCAACTGACCCAAGCTTTCAAACTCGGTTTGGACCTGGACATCGAACAGATCGTCGCTGTGGCCGCAGTGTCATCGCGAACAGCCAAAGGCTTTCACGGTGTTTCCGTGGTCGCGCGGGCAAGCGCCCGGCAAATGACTCACTGTGGACCGCCCGCCTGGACGTTGAGATACAGAAAACGGAACCAGAGGACGGTCTCTTGCTTAGGCACGACGCCGGGAGTAAAAGGAATGTGCCGGATGGCGAGCCGCACGCGCCAGTAACCGGCGTCGGGATCGCTTGGCACCTCGGGCTGATCTGACATAGGTTGCTCAGCAAAGTGCAAAACCGGCGCATCAAAACCGGTAATGCCGGGATTGGTATATAGTAATCCGCCATAGAAATCGGATTGGTAGATTTCCCATTGGAAACTTAGGGTGTTCGCGGTGCCACTGACAGGATCCAGGCTGGCCGAGGCATCACAGATCACGGGCGCCGTGGCCGAGACGGGTGTTTGGGTGTAATTGGGAAGGCCAAGGCTATCCATCCACTCAATTACAAAGGAACTATTGAAGTCCAACGGAGTTATAGAGCCTTCCTGCTCCATGGTCACTACCGGCACGGGCTTACCCTTGGCCACCTTGGTGAGACGATAAAAGCGCGTGGTTCCCTGGATCGAGTTCGTCCAGACCTGTTGGTCCCCCAACACCGTAGGCGAGGCCAACGACTGCCAGTTGGTCGTCGTCAAATTGGTTGCCTCCTGCAACGTGACCGATGAATAAATCGCCGGCACCGAGACCACGACTTTGTCTGCCGCGTCGCGCGTGATGACCATGTTTCCCAGCGGCGGAACATACAGCAAATCCGCGGCGCTGAATCCGCCGGACGCAAACGTGCTGATCCTCACCTCATCCACAAAACCCTGCACGTCGTTCGTGCCGGTGTTCGGACCGCCGATCGTGAGATTTCCCGTC
>JAQGOU010000388.1 GCA_028293445.1 Verrucomicrobiales bacterium
CCTTTTCCTGAATTCGATCACCGTCATATCAGTCCCACTCTCGCATTCAGGTCGCAGTCTTGCTTTGCCGCACGAGTTCCTTCACGTTCGGCCCCCAGACGCAACTGATATGAACGACGCTCTTTTCACCCAACTGACAAATCTGGGAGCCTCTCTCTTCCTTTCCTGGTGCGTTTGGAGCTATTACAAGTCCCGGACGTTCCCGGTCACTGAGAGGTATTCTACCTTCGGTCCCCGTTTCTGGTCGGGCGGCGTCGATGCCTGCGTTTTGTGGCCGCTGACGTTCATTGGCTCTTTATCTTTGGTCCTCTCGATGAAGCTGCCCAAGCCATTGGTCGCTGTGCTACTCATCATAGAAAGTCTGGGGTGGCTCCTCTACACAGTAGTGATGCACGCCCGTTATGGTCAAACGGTCGGGAAGATGGTGACAAAAGTGCGCGTCGTGGATGCCCAAACGGAAGGAAACATTTCCTGGCGTCAGGCGTGGCTGCGGGAAGGCATCCCCATGCTGGTGACTCTGGCGTCGTTAGCGTATGAAATCTATTCTCTATTCACCGAACCCACGGCTCTCGAGGCGATTGCCAACGGAGAGGAACCAATCGGCGGCAAATCGTTTTGGTTTATCACTGCGTTACCCGGGTTGTGGTTCCTCGCTGAAGTGCTGACGATGCTCACGAATCCAAAAAGGCGCGCTTTGCACGACCTCATCGCCAGAACTGTTGTGGTGAGAACAAACATTACAGAGACAGAAGTCGAGATTGTTCCAGCCTTACAGGCCGGACAAGAATAGAACAATATAACCCAGGCCTGCGCTCGATGCTCGCTTCTGCCTGGGCTATCACATGACGAGCTTTCAGCCTTGAGCAAGGAGGTGTGCCGTGAGGATTTCCAACGCGCACTGTCAAACCAACAGACTTATGCAAAACATCACCCACTTCCTGGTCACACTTACGTTCTGATGATGAAATATTTATTGGGCGGACTTCTGGCTTTGAGCCTGGTGCTAAACGTTTTCTTGTGGAACCGGCTTTCCAGCCAAAGCAGCAACCAATTGAAACGGGCGCAGGAGATTGCCAACGAAATTCATGAATTGCAGCGGCAGAACCAGGAGCGTCAAAGCACTCAGGCGAGCGCTCCTTCGTCTGCCAATCCGGACACGAGAGAACTGGCTCGGCTGCGGAATGAAGTTGGCCAACTCCGGAAACAAGCGGGAGACGCGACCACGTTGCGCGCGCAGGCGGCGGAAGCGGCGCAATTGCGGGCGCAGCTTGCAACCGCCACGCAAAATCTCGCCGAGGCCGAGAACGGATTGGCCCAGGCGGTGAAGCTCTCGCCTGAAGAAATGCAGCAGTTGAAAACGGATGCGCATGCAAGTCTGTGCGTCAATAATTTGAAGCAGATCAGCGTGGCGGCGCGGATGTGGGCCACCGATAACCAGAATCTTTTCCCGCCAGACTTGATTTCGCTGAAGGACGAGTTGCAGTCGCCCAAGGTTCTATTCTGCCCTGCGGACACAGTGAATATTCCGGTGACCAAATGGTCGCAACTAACCGCCTCCTCGATCAGCTATCGATTGCTCAATGCAAATGGTAACATCAGTGATCCAACCAAGGTGCTTTTGAACTGTCCGATTCACGGTCACGTCGCCCTGAGCGATGGCAGTGTGCAGAGGCAGTGATGAGTGGCGCGACTGGCTCAGTCGCAGCGGATCTGAACAAACCAAAACACGTCAGGTTATCCAGGACCATTTCGATCATCTCACCCGCTGCGGCTGAGCCAGCCGCGATCCGACGCCCTTCAATATCCTTAACTACAATGGCAGTGTGTTGCAGACCAACCGCGCGTCCAACACGCTCAACAGCGCATGGTCGATTGACTGTCCTCGGGTAGAATTTTCTCCCACCAACCGAGTTTATTGCGCCCCGCCCGTAAAACGGCTTTCTCCCGCATTGAGCCTCTTTCCTTGCAGGCAGACGTTATTCAAGGAGGTTTCTCATGCGCCATGTTTCTGAACTGGAAGTTGCGGGGAAGCGGTTGCAAGTGTCCAACCTGGATAAAGTTCTTTATCCTGAGGTCGGATTCACTAAGGGACATGTCATCGACTACCTCATCAAGATTTCTCCTGTTCTCCTGCCGCATTTGAAAGATCGTCCACTCACGCTCAAGCGTTATCCCAATGGAGTGGAAGGGGAATTCTTCTACGAGAAGAAATGTCCATCCCATCGCCCTACCTGGATCGATACCGCCAAAGTCTGGAGTGAGGGCAATCAATATGACATTCACTTTTGTCTCGTGAATGATCTTCCGGCGCTCGTTTGGATCGGCAACCTCGCCGATCTCGAGCTGCACACGTCATTGTCGCGTCACCCGAAAATTCAGGTGCCGACGGCAATGGTATTCGACCTCGACCCGGGTGCGCCCGCAGACATTGTTCAATGCTGCCAGGTCGCGCTGTGGTTGAAGGAAATTTTTGACGCGGAAAAGCTGGAATGTTTTCCGAAGACGTCGGGTTCAAAGGGATTGCAGGTATATGTGCCACTTAACACCACGACTAGTTATGACATCACAAAAAATTACGCGAAAGAACTCGCTGAACGCCTCGAGCGTGAACATCCGCAAGTGGTCGTCTCCAAAATGGCAAAAGCCCTTCGCAAAGGGAAAGTTTTCGTCGACTGGAGTCAAAACGATGACCATAAAACCACGGTCTGCGTTTACTCCCTCCGAGCCAAGGAGCATCCCACTGTTTCAACTCCTGTGACATGGGACGAAGTGCAGACGGCGCTGAAGAAGAAGGACGCCAAACGATTGGTCTTCGAATGGAACGACGTTTTGAAACGCGTCGAGAAGTTCGGCGATTTGTTCGAGCCGGTTTTGAAGATGAAGCAGAAACTTAGAGGGACACGGTGATGCGCAAGGTGCGTTTTATGCTGGAGGACCTCACTGCGGAACCTCACCCCTGCCCTCGCCTGGGAAGGAGAGGGCCAGCACCGCGAGCGGTGCCGCCGATCTCTGTTCTGGCTGGGTGAGGTTCAGTTTGTTTTCTTCGCTATGAAAAAAACTCTCTTCGACGACACGGGGTTGAAGGAATACAAACGGAAACGGAATTTCGGTCAGACTTCCGAACCGCGGGCGCGTGTGCCTGTCGGACCGGCTAAAAAGGTGGCGAAGAAACTGATGTTCGTGATCCAGAAGCACGACGCGACGCGATTGCATTACGATTTTCGTTTGGAGATGGAAGGTGTCTTGAAATCGTGGGCGGTTCCCAAAGGTCCACCAACGGTGCGCGGTGACAAACGATTGGCCGTGCAGGTGGAAGATCATCCGTTCGATTACGCGAAGTTTGAAGGGACCATTCCGGAAGGCAATTACGGGGCAGGAACCGTAATGGTCTGGGATATCGGAACCTATTCGGTGAGCGGCGATGATCCGTTAAAAGGATTGCGCGAGGGGAAACTTCACATTCATCTCGAAGGAAAAAAACTCAAAGGCGAATGGGCGCTTGTGCGGATGAAGCCGCGGCCCGGCGAGGACAAAGCAACGTGGCTGATGTTTAAAGCGGGCGAGGACGCGAAGCCGTTGTCGGCGAAGAAAGAGGATGAATCGGTTTTGACGGGGCGCTCCATGAAACAGATCGAGTCGCAGAACACGGCGCAATGGAAGAGCAGTCGTCCGGCAGAGACGACAAGCAAAGTAGATCCACGAATTGCGGCGGCCGTGGTGAAACGGCAGGCCAGGGAATCTTCGAAAGGCGCGCTTAAAATATCTCAAAGAAATAGAGGCACCTCCTCTCCTCCGCTCCGAGGAAGAGAGGGAGCAGACCAGCAGCCCGGCAGCGTGGCGTCGCCGGCGGCGATCGGTGCAGTCGATTTGGAAAAACTACCGAACGGAAAACTGCAATTCGTCGAACCAATGAAATGTCGACTCGTCGCGCATGCACCCAAGGGACCGGACTGGATTTACGAAATCAAATTCGACGGCTTCAGGACACTCGCTCTCAAGGATGGAAAGACCGTTGAACTTCTTTCACGAAACAAGAAGAGTTTGAACCAACGCTTCCCCGAAATCGTTGCGGCCGTGCGTGCCCTGCCCTGTGGCAAAGCCATTCTCGATGGCGAAGTCGTTGCGCTCGACCAACAAGGACGATCCTCCTTTCAACTCTTGCAAATGGCGGACATGCCGGGCGAGACACGCGCCCCACTCTGCTGTTACCTGTTTGATTTACTGAATTTCGAGGGGAAGGATTTGCGCCGACTTTCCTTGCGAAAACGCAAAGCGCTGTTGCAGTCGCTCATCACTGAAGAACATGAGCCGATTCGATTTTCGGCGGACATTCATGGTGATCCGCAAAAGCTGCTCGCCCAGGTCGAGAAGATGCGCCTCGAAGGGATCATTGCGAAGGAGGTCAATTCAGAGTACGAGGCCGGGCGGAGAAGCGGTTGCTGGCAAAAAATCAAAGTCGCCAACGAGCAGGAATTCGTGATCGGCGGTTATACGGCGCCCAAAGGGTCGCGCGATTATTTCGGCTCGGTGACCGTTGGCTATTACGAAGGGGACAAACTGATCTTCGTTTCGAAGGTGGGCACTGGTTTCGACCAGGCGCTGCTCACGTCCCTTTACAAACGATTTCAAAAGCTCAAGCAGACGGTGTGTCCCTTTGCAAATCTGCCGGAGAAGCGGGGTTTTCGCGGGCAAGGTTTGACGGCGGGACAAATGCGGAAATGCACATGGGTCGAACCCGAACTCGTGTGCGAGATCCGATTCACCGAATGGACGAGGGATAACCATCTGCGACAACCAGTCTTTCTCGGATTGCGCGAGGACAAGAACCCGCGCGAAGTTGTGAAAGAGGAACCAAAATGATTGAGCGTCGTCAGAAACCAACTCCCACCCGGCCCGTTCATCTGTTTGTAGAGTCCTCAAAAGCAGAAGTGCCGAAAACCGAAACGGCACCGCAGAAAAAGAGCACCATTCGGGACTGGTTTAGAAAGTTTGCCCACGTCAGCGCACAGGGTGTGGGCAGTCCGTGGTCCTTTTTCCTGGCAATCTCAACGATTCTGCTTTGGGGGATTAGCGGTCCCCTCTTTGGCTTTTCCGATACGTGGCAGCTGGTCATTAATACGGCAACGACGATCGTGACCTTCTTGATGGTATTCCTGATCCAGAACACCCAGAACCGCGACGCGCGCGCCATCCACCTCAAGCTCGACGAATTGCTTCACGCCGTTAAAGGTGCCCGTAACCGTCTGATCAACCTGGAAGATCTCAACGACGAAGAGATGGACAATCTGCAAAAGGAATTCGAACGCGTCCGCAAGAAAGAGGCACCTCTAGAATGCGAAGAGTCGAAGGCGGAAGGGCACAAGGACAAACAAGGGGCGCAGAAGACCGGTCCTTCGCAACGGAATACCTCCGACCCAAAAAACAACTCGGCTTCATAGACGTTGACAAGCCGCACCGCGACCGCAGATTAGCCAGAACGTTTGGCTATGCGTTCGATTTCTTTGAACCAACTGATTCCCGTCCTCCAGGTCGCCATTGGACCGGTGATTCTTATTTCAGGAGTCGGCCTGCTTCTGTTGACAATGACCAACCGTCTGGGTCGGGCGGTCGATCGCATCCGAGCTTTGGCCCACGAACTCCGACGCGCACCAGAATCCGAACGTCCCGCGCTTAACAGGCAGATTGAAACCATTTATCGCCGCGCTAAATTGATTCGTCTTTCCATCGTCCTGGCTGGATTCAGCGTTCTTCTCGCCGCGATTCTTATCATCACATTGTTTTTCATGACGCTCTTCGAGTTTGAAGCAGCATCGTTGATTGCCCTGCTGTTCGTGGCTTCGATCGGGTCACTGGTAGGTTCGGTGACGGCGTTCGTTTGGGATATCCACTGGGCTCTGCTGGCCTTAAAAATGGAATTGGAACGAAAAACCGGGGACCGAAACCCTCCTTGTTGATTCATCGATGCACTTGCTTTAATGGTGCGAGCACAATTATTCTTCTAATCATGTCCGCCCCTCGCCATATCGTATATCTGCTTGCGATGGCACTCGTGAGTGCATCCGCCGTTGCGCAGAGCGAATCCATAGAGTCAATACAAGCTGCGGCGAAAAAGGGCAGTGCCATGGCGCAATTCGAGCTTGGGTCGCGTTATCTCAATGGCAAAGAGACGACCCGTAATGACAAGGAAGCCGTGAACTGGCTTCAAAAATCCGCAAAACAAGGCTATCCTCAGGCCCAGCAACTTTTAGGCTTCTGTTATGCCGTCGGTCTCGGCGTTCAGGGCAATCCTGATCAAGCGTTTCTCTGGTACTCCAAAGCCGCTGTCCAAGGGCTGGCCGATGCTCAATACAAAATTGCTTTTTGTCTCGAAAAAGGGATGGGCACCCTCAAGAGCGATTCCGAAGCCGCAACGTGGTATCGAAAAGCCGCTGAGCAAGGTTTGGCCGATGCCCAACTCGCTCTCGCCATTTGCTATGACGAAGAACGAGGGGTCAAACGTGATTATCGCCAAAAACTGCACTGGTATCTCGCGGCCGCCGAACAAGGTTTGGCCCAGGCGCAAGTAAAGGTCGCCCGTTGTTATTATTATGGCCAGGGAGTAGACGAACGGGATTACGCGGAAGCTTACAAATGGGCTCTCATTGCGGAGCGCAACGGATCCGATGAAGCGAATGAATTGCTGGAAGCACTGCGAAAGAATTACGAAAAACGGATAACACCGGAACATCTCGCAGAAGGCGAGAAACGGGCGAACAGCTTCAAGCCGAAAATCTCCCGGCGTTAATCGACCGACGCAAAGTCCAACACGCAACGGAACCCGACGTCCTGTTTTCGTTCTCCAGAGAGCACCCGCAACCTGAAAAGAACCTGCAGTTGCTCCGGTAATTCTGTTTGCCATGATCCACCGCGCGCAACGTATGTGGAACCGTCTCGACAGATTTCCCAGACATTCCCCGCCAGATCATGTATCCCCAGAGCGTTCGGTTGAAACCCAGCCACCGGAGCGGTGAAGGGAAACCGATCGTAACTACACCATTGCGCAAAATTTCCGGTACCCGTCGGTGGCGGCAATGTGTTTCCCCAGGCAAAAGCAGAAGCACTCGCCACGTCACATGCGCGAGTCCATTCAGCATCCGTAGGCAGCCGATACGCCTGCGTCTTGGAAATGAGCCCCTGTTTCCGTTCGTATTGCGTCAGCCAATTACAAAAAGTCACTGCTTCACCGGGAGCGACGTTCACCACCGGTTCAGAATTGCCTTGTTTGAACGTCGTCGCGCGCCAGCTTAAATCCCCTCGTTGCTCCGAGAGCTTCACAAACTGTTCATAGTCTTTGCGACGTGTTTCCCAGGCGCAGATCAAAATTTTGGAATCAGGCAGTGGGATCAATCGCATTCCCAAAGTATTAAACCATTCACGACCCAGCGTTGCTTTTGGCAGCGCCGATTCTGGTGTGGATTCTACGACGGAAGTTGTCTCGACTGGTTTTTGTGGTGATGCGGCGGCGAGCTGTTGTGCCTTAGCTTCTTCTGCGAGGCGCCGTTCTTCGGACGCTTTGAGCATCCGCTCTTGTTCTTCAATTTTTTGTTGTGACGCTGTAACAGACTGGCGTCGGGCCTCTTCACCGGCCTTCGCTTCACGCGCAGCGCGTTCTTCGATCAAACGCTTTTCTTCGGCAAGTCGTTTCGCATTCGACTCCATTTTTTGTTGGGCAACCCGGCGAGCCTCCGCTTCACTCTCCGCGCGTTCTTCCGCTGATCGTTTCTCTTTGGAAAGACGAGCTGCCTGATCTATCGCCTGCTTCTGGCGCATTTCGGCGTCGGCATTGACTTCAGAATGTCCGGAGCCGAAACGTTTGATCGCAAAAACTCCCGCCACACCCAAAAGCAGAATGCCGACGGCAGAAGCAACGAGCAGCTTTTGTGAAATTTTCGGCTTTTGTTGCAACCGTTTCAGATCAAAGACCAGTTCTCCGAGATTATAATTACGAAGACTCAGGTCGGGCTCAAGCAACCGCGCACAAAGGTTATGCCATGCTTCCCCATCTTTCCCGAAAACACTGACCCACTCCTGCAAGGTCGGCGGAGGTGGAATCGTCCAATATTCCTCTTCGCGATCTTCGTTGATGACGAGGCGATGGATAATTTCCCCAATCCCACGCAGGTCAGCCAGTTCACACTCTGCAGATTTCGATGTATCGCCGGGAGCCGCGTCTGCGAGGACAACTTCGTTCAACGCGGATTTACCGGGCTTGGCCAGCAGAACATTGGTCGCCTTGATATTGCCATGGGAACGGCCGCAGATTTTTTTGAATTCGACGGTCGCCTGCACAATGGCGTTTACGAGGGTGAAGAACTCTTCCCGTCGCAAAACCGCTTTTGCCTCGATGAGCTTCTGAACCGAGTTCCGATAAAGACGCG
>JAQGOU010000509.1 GCA_028293445.1 Verrucomicrobiales bacterium
GAATATTTATGTCAAACTGCATGTCCGTTCCCGCACGGAAGCCGTGGTAAAATTTTTGGAACGAAACAAGACCTTCTAAGGGTTCGCCTGATTTACGGCAACGGGATACTTTGCTAGGGTCCATGCATTCCCCGAAAGTTCGCCTTTCATTGCCGAGTTGTCTCTCGGCAAGTCCGGACATACGCGCAGTAAAATCCAAGTAAAAAAGATCAAATGAAACCTGTTATTAAAACCTCAGTGTTCGTAATCGGTGCCCTCGCTACAAGTGGTATTGCCCATGCCAGTGCAGACTACGGTCCGGCTATCTGGCGTCCGTTATGTCAGGCCAATTGGTATACCAGTGGTTTCGGCCACAAGTTTCACGTGTGTCATGACATGGAAGGTTATTACGCCTCCACCGTATCCTGGTTCAGCAGTTGTGGTATGACGAGCGCCAGCGTGCATTACGCCGTCAATGGCCTGCAAGATGCCGGCAGCGATGCGGCTCCTGGGGAAATTACCCAATTGGGGGTGACAGAGGCTAATTACGCGTGGCATGCGCTTTGTTGGAATCAGCATTCCACTGGAACGGAACATGAAGGCTTCGCGAGTAATCCAGCCTGGTACACCGAAGCCCAGTATTTGGCTTCTGCCGGAATCAGCCGTCACGTCGCGGATAAATTCGGTTATCCAAAAGATCGCAATCACATTGTCGGCCACGACGAAAAGAAAAATGCCGCATGGGTCAGCTATGCCAACGCCAACCTCGGCATTAACGCCACTTGTAACTCTCACACCGACCCCGGCGCGAACTGGAATTGGGGCCATTACATGAGCCTCATCAATCCGGTAAGCGGCTCCATTGTTGACAACAGCAGCGGAAGTTTCAGCGCCTCCGCTGGATGGGCGACCGGAAGTTCAGCCACCGACAAATACGGCGGCGACTATCGTTATCATTCCACCGCTGCCAGCAGCGATCCAGCGGTGTGGAATATCAACTTCGGCTCAGCGGGAACCCATACGGTTTATGTATGGTATCCGCAGGGTGGTAACCGAAGCACCACGGCCGCCTACCTCATTTCTACTTCAGCCGGCTCTCATACTGAAGTGGTGAACCAACAAATCACTGGTGGCCAATGGGTAAATCAAGGCGCGTATGCGATGAATGCTGGCGCAAACACGGTCAAGTTGTCCTTCTGGACCACCACCGGTTTCATCGTTGTTGCTGACGCGGTGCAATGGCAATAATTCCTCGAATTCAATGACAAACCCGGACAGGAAGCTGTCCGGGTCTTTTTTTTCCTCTAAAACAGCCCGGATTCCGCCACCCTTAGTTAATATTAACTAGTGAGAGGCTATAAAGGGCCAAAAAATCGTAAAAACTAGTCACTAAAGGCGATAGGCGAGATCACGAAATAGTTTAATCTCAAAACTGGATGGGACATTAGGGCTGCATGCAGATAAAACCCGCGCTCTTGGGGTTTGGAGTTTCCCTGGGAGCGCGGGTCATCTTTTTCTCTGGTAGAATCGTAAAATCCGCAGGACTGAACAGAACCCCATCGGACAGCCCGTTTTACCTCTTTTCTTCCGATTCTCACGGTTCAACGATGAACAGCTACCCTTTCTGATCTGCATTCGGGTATCAATCGATTACTGGCGTTTGTGAAACAATCCTTTGATACGATTGACCGATTCATCTTTCACTCGATTGAGCGTATCGCCCTTGATTCGATTCACTGATACGCGTTCCACCTCCAGGTCCGATTCCTTCCATGCCTTGAATCCGCCATCCATTTCCATCACCGAATAGCCGCGTTCCGCAAAGAGCACTGCGGCCTTTGCCGCGAGGTGACACTGCTGCGAGTAACACAACAGGATATTCATCCTGTCTTTTCTAAGTCCTTCGAGCGTTTCCCATTTGTCGTGCGGTAAGTTTACCGAACCACGGATATGCCCTTCCTCGAAGTCCTCCGTTTCCCTCACATCAACAATATTAACAGGCAAACCGTCCTGGATCATATGACTGAGTTCCACCGGTCCGGTGGTAAAGTCGATCTTGTCCTGGAAATAAGCCTTCGCTTTTACTGGATCAACCAGCTTGATTTGGGATTGCATATAGAACTCCTTTCTCGTCACGGAATCAGATGTTCCGCTTATAAAAAGGTAGTCCTCGAATTTCCGTTTTCAACGGGCTTTTGCGGGGGAAAAGAAAAAACAGCAAAATCCAAAGCCCAAACACCAAAAAAAAATTCGAATCTCAACTCCTCAAAGATTGAGGCTGTGGAGTGGATAGAAACAGTCCACGACCTGTCGCGTTGTTGGAGCTTGGTGTTTGAAATTTCTTTGGTGTTTGGTCTTTGGATTTTGGCGGTTCTTTCCCCCCTCATTCCGGCAGTACAAACTCGTTAAAACCCAGCCAGAATATTTTTATCGCCTCGACCATTTCCGCCAACTGCTGATACGCCGGTGGTTTCACGAGAAAGGCATTCGCGCCCAACTCATACGCCTTGACGATGTCGCTACGTTCCCGCGATGTGCTCAATACCAGCACAATAATGCGACTTAGCCGCGGTTGTGATCGGATCCACTGCAGCACTTCCAGCCCGCCTTTACGTGGTAATTTCAAATCGAGCAGCACGATACGAGGCATGGGATATTGGCGACGGTCTTCGAATTTTCCGATGCCAGCGAGATAATCAACTGCATCCTGCCCATCCGTAACGACCTGCACGGATTCGGTCACAGCCGCATGCTTGATGGCACGCCTCATAAAGACGACGTCATCCTCATTATCTTCGACCAGCAAAATGGTTTTTAACATTTAAGCTCCTTCAACCTTCGGCAATTCAATCCAGAATGTGCTCCCTTTGCCCAGTTCTGATTCAACTCCCACCTCACCGTCCATTCGTTCTGCAGCCTTGCGCACAATGGCCAACCCGATGCCGGTCCCTTCATAACTCTGGGTGAAGTGGGCCTGTTCAAACATGTTGAAAATGCGCTTTTGATATTCGGGGGCGATGCCGATCCCGTTGTCCTGAAAATTCAGACGAATCTTTCCATCACGCTCCTCCGTCCAGATATTCACTTCTGCCTTTCGGTCTTTCGGCACAAATTTTACGGCGTTACCGAGTAGATTTGAAATGCTTTGCGTCAATGAACCTTCATGTCCCAAAACCGGCAACAACGGACGTCGAACATGAATCTGCGCGCGCTGGAGCATGTGATAACTCTGGATCACGTCGGTAAATAATTTCTCCAGATCAATCGGGCGTGTATGAATTTCGGCGCGAGCCACTCGACTGTAGGTAAGAATATCCTGAATCAGTTTGTCCAAACGTGTGGCTGCAGTACTAATCCGTCGGACGTAGTCCCTGCCCGTTTCATCCAGATTGTCACAGTAATCCTCCAACAAGAATTGGGAATAGCCCTGCATCGCCCGCAGCGGTGCGCGCAAGTCATGCGATACACTATAGGAAAATGCTTCGAGTTCAGAAATCGTTTCCTGCAATTTAGCGGTGCGCTCATGCACCCGCTCCTCTAGATCCTCCGCGTGCTCGCGCAATATTTCCCGGGAGTCGCGCAACTCCTGCTCCATCTTTTTCTGTTCGGTCAAATCCCGCAGCACTTTGGTGAAGCCGATGATCTCCCCGTTGCTGCCGCGCAGTGATGTGGTAACGCCCGAAGCCCAAAACAGTGTTCGATCCTTTCGCAACATCCAGCGATCATTGCTCGCTGTGCCGTTCTTCCTCGCATCCGCCAACTCACGCTCCGGCACCCCATTGGCGACATCTTTCGGAGTAAAATCGCGCGCTACATTATTGCCGATAAATTCTGCCTGATCATAACCGAAGACGCGCTGCACTCCTTCGTTCCAACTCGTGATGCGCCCGTCGATGTCCATCGTGAAGATCGCGAAGTCTTTCACCTGTGAGACCAGCGTCCGATAACGCTCTTCACTTTTCCGCAACGCTTCTTCAGCCTGTTTTCTTTCCGTAATGTCAGACGCCTGGACAATGAAAAACTCCACCTGCCCGGCCGAGTCTCTAATCGCGGTCACCGCCGAATCGGCGATGCGAACGCCACCATCGCGTTGCTCGTACCGATCAAACGACAACACTGGTTCCTTGCTCTGCGCCGCCCGCGTCAATCGCTCCGGCCACGCGCATTTCATTTCAGGAAGATTCTCCCAAAAAGGTGTTTCCCAGAAAACTTTCCCGAGCACATCCTCGCGCGAAATCCCCGTCAACTTGAACGGCAGGTCATTCACTTCAGTGACGATTCCCTCTGGCGAGAGAATGGCCATTAACTGGAACTGCTGATTAAATACTGCCCGGAACCGTCGCTCATCCTCCTGAATGCGCGTCAGATTCTCCTGCTGTTGTTCGAGGAATTTTCGCAGTTCATATTGCCGCCGCCTGGCTCGCAAGGCTGCTTGTAACGTGCTGATGAGAGAAATGGGACGCAACGGCCGCTCAATTAAAGTCACGTTGCCGTGCGGTGTAAATAGCTTGAGAAGGTGCTCGCCCGCCTCGGAGCTGTTGCTGACACTGGTGATCAGAATCACCGGCACATCTGACCAATGAGGTTGCTCGGAGAGTGTCTGCATCAAGCGAGGAAGATTATCCAGGCTCAACGCTTCTTCGGCGATCAGCAGCGCCCCGGCACCTTTCAAGAAGTCGTCCGTCAACTCCACCAAATCCGGGCAAATCGTGGCAGTCAAACCCGCCTGCTGTAAAACGAACGCCGTATTTCCAGCGTCATTCCCTGCGGGCGTCAGAACGAGGATGCGTTCGGACGTGAATTTTGAATTGTCGGCAGCCTCGATCATTGCCGCTCTTTCAACATCGTGTCCGCTTTTCCGCTGAAGGTCGGCAAGCCCGACAGCACCCCGTGAAAGTCGGTGAGTGGCTCGCCAACACGTAAACCCGTGTTGTCTATTTTGAACTCACGAATGGTATCTTCGTGGTAGCCACTCCGCTTCTTAATCACTGAAATCGCCTTCTTCACCCGACCGGACGCCTCAAAGTATCGCAGCAGGATCACCGTGTCAGAGAGATACGTCACATCCACAGGCGACTGCATCGCGCCCACTAAACCGTGTTGCGCGAGCGTCACGATCGAGACGATTCCTTGTTGTCCGAGATACGTCAGCAACTCGTGTAATTGCAGGCTGAGAAACTTTTCATCGGGCATCGCCTGGAGGTAGCCATTGAGACTGTCCAGGAAAACCAGCTTGATATCCGGATCGTTGGTTACGCCTTGCTTGATGCGATGGGCAAACTCGCCCGGAGGCAAATCCGCGGGATCGATCTGTTGCAGTTTGATGTGGCCGGACTTGATGTATTTCTCCACCGGTATGCCGAGCACGTTCATTCGGTGCAAAATCGTTTTGAGGGTTTCATCGAATGCGTAGAACAACGATTTCTCTCCGCGCTTGGCTGCTGCAATGGCGTGTTGAAAACAAATAATGGATTTGCCCGCGCCAGCCGGCCCCATAATCAGTGTGCTCGTCCCTCGATCCAGTCCCCCGCCCAAAAGCATATCCAATTCCTTGATGTCGCTCGAGATGGGTTCGCTCGGAAAATCCTTCTGATGTTCGGCGGCGACGAGCCGCGGGTAGATGGCTATCCCGCCCGTTTCAATACTGTAATCATGATCCCCTTCGACGAACTTCACACCTCGCAATTTATCCACGCGGACACGACGTCTTTGCGCTCCATATTCCGGGTTCTTCTTTTCCAGCGTGAGGACCCCATGAGCCAGACTTTGCACCTGGAGGTCGGCGTCTCCCGCCCCGGAACGATCGTCCAAAAAGAGCACCGTGCAGTCCCGACCCGAGAAAAAGTGTTTGAACGCGAGGATTTGTCGCCGATAACGCAACGGGGTTTCCGAAAGCAGTCGCAGTTCGGAAAGCGAATCGAGAACCACACGGCGCGGTTTCAATCTTTCAATGTGGTCCAGGAGCGTTTGCGTCGTTTTGTTCAGCTCGATGTCGGCCGGGTGAAACAGAGTGTTCTGCGCGTTGCGCGTGAAATGCTGTTCCATCGCAGAGAGCTCGAAGATCGACAAACCCTCCAGCGACCAACCATGCGAATGGGCGACGGCCTGAATTTCTTCCATCGTCTCGGAAAGCGTAATATAGAGGACCACTTCGCCGTTGCGCTTGCCTTCGAGCAGAAACTGTAAGGCCAAAGTGGTCTTTCCGACGCCTGGATCACCTTGGACGAGATAAATGCGGTTTCTAGGAAACCCGCCGCACAGGATATCATCGAGACCTTCAATGCCGGTCTCACATTTCAAGGGAGCACAAGGCGTTTTCATTAGCACAATATAGGCGTTATAGACTCAACCGCGAGTGTCCCCTGACCACCTCAAAAGTCTATAGAGGTTCCCCTTATTTCGGCCGGAAAGGACTCCTGATGGCTGGCTGGCTCGATCGCTATTGGCATCCGCTATCGACCATTGGTTATCGGCAATATGAGCATCGCTGGCCCCTTTTTGCCTCCCAAAATCTCGTCTGCCATGCGGCAGGCTCCTTTTTGCTTCCCAGAATCTTGTCCGCCACGCGGCAGGCTCCTTTTTGCCTCCCAGAATCTTGTCCGCCACGCGGCAGGCCCCTTTTTGCTTCCCAGAATCTTGTCTGCCGCGCGGCAGGCTCCTTTTTGCTTCCCAGAATCTCGTCTGCCACGTGGCAGGCTCCTTTTTGCCTCCCAGAATCTTGTCTGCCACGCAGCAGGCTCCTTTTTGCTTCCCAGAATCTCGTCCGCCACCGGACGAAGTCACGGGTTTGCGGATAAAAGACTTCCTTCGGTCCCTTTTTGATGTTTTTAGAGAATCGAAGCCCCGTTTCTTCCAAAATCGACCCGTTTTTTGCAAAACAGGGGCCGTTTTGCCGAAAACCTGCTATTTCGCCGGAACGGCAATCATATCGAAGGTAATCCATTTGCCGGGGACACCGACACTTTTAACCGGCGCCTTTGAAGCGGCAGGCGGGGTCTTCGGATCATAATACTTTGGACGCAGGTCGTTCAACTTTGTGGCGGCTTGCGGATTGGAGACATAATAGGTCGCCTTCACGAGGTGATTCAAGTCGCTGTCAGCCTTTTGGAGGACGTCTTTTAAGGCGGCAAAGCTTTCATTCACTTCGGCCTCGGCATTGTTCGTGGAGGTTCCGTAAACGCCCGACACATAGATCAGTTTCCCATGATTCACCCGGGTGACCTTGCTGTAAACGGGCGAACCGGTCATGAACGGAGGACACATATAGGAAACAGGTTCCTTGACGTCCGCACCGGTTCCTTTGGCGGCGACAACCATCTCAATCTCGATCGGCAAATCCTTTCCACTGGTCCAATCGACAAAGGACAAGGGCGGAACCAATTCACCCTGGAAAAACGTCGCGAATTCCTTCCGGGCGCTCGCCGCTTCCGTCACGGATTGGAGAAAAGCCTTTGCGGAAACGACATCTTTCTTTTCCAGCTTCAAAAACTTCAAGGTGGCTTCCAGTTGCTCCAGCGTTTTCGCCGTGGCCTCCGGTATCGCTCCCTTGATCGCCTGGCCGGAAATGTAAATCACACCGCCGGGTGGCAAGACCGCTACCTCAGCAAACGCTTCATCACCGGAGAGCTTCTTGGCATGAACGCGGCGAACATCCGCCTGGGAAGGTAAATGAACAGAAACAGCGACTGCATCCATGGCCACAAGCGCATCCGGATGCGAGAGTTTCCCCACGACAAAAGTGACGGCCGGTTTTACGAGCCCCCTAAAGAAGCTCGCGAAGAAAGTTTTCGTCGCCGCAACCGTTGCATCGTCCGCTGCGTAAACGTTGATCTTCACCACTTGATGCAGATCGGAACCGCCCGCCTGCAGCGCGGTTCCTAGAACACCGAGAACCACTTCGAGTTGGTGGGCGGCGTTTCCTTTGCCAATGATCTCGCCTTTAGGATTCAACGGAAGTATCTGCGTCGTGTGGGCCAGATTCTGTCCATCGATGACCACCGCGCGAGCGATGCCTGTCTTCGCATCAGGAGCGATGACCTGCGGCGAGGCGATGTCAGCGGCGCAAAGAGAATACGAAGCCAGAAGGCCAGCGAGGAAAAGTCGTGTCGTCATCCGCACGGGTTTAAACGGAAATGAGCCTGCCGTCAGCTGAAATGTGCGCGCGAAGTTCACAGCCGGTGCATCTTGCCACTGCTACGGACCGCGGCTGTGTGAGGGGTGGGGGCATCAGCCGCAGCA
>JAQGOU010000510.1 GCA_028293445.1 Verrucomicrobiales bacterium
GACAATTATTGTAGAACGATCGGCCGAGGATCTTTTCGAGTTCTGGCGTCATTTCGAACGGTTGCCGGTGATTATGAATCATCTGGAGTCAGTGGAGATGTTGGGACACAACCGCTCACGTTGGGTAGCCAAGGCTCCCGCAGGAATGCACGTGGAATGGGATGCGGAAATTATTAACGAACATCCCAATGAATTAATCGCGTGGCGCTCGTTGGAAGGTGCAGATGTCGAGAACGCAGGGACGGTTCGGTTTCAACCCGCACCCGGTGGCCGCGGGACACTGGTGAAAGTTGATTTGGAATATATTCCGCCGGCAGGAGTTATCGGCGCAAAGATCGCAAAGCTGTTTGGTGAATCTCCAGAAAAACAAATTACGGTCGACCTCCGCCGTTTCAAACAGTTGATGGAAACAGGGGAGATTGCCCGCACGGAAGGGCAGCCCGCTGGCCGCGCCACGAGCACATCGAAAAAATACGACGACTTCGTTCGGACCTGATCTGCCCGAACCGAGCTATAGCGAATCTCAAAAATAATTTCCAGGATACCAGGTTGGCCGCCGCTGCGGAAAGGAGCGCGGCATTTATGCCGCTTCACTGCACGACTGACGAAAACTCTGGAAAACTCGCAAGGCCTGCTCGAATGAGCACGTTGAAGCGGCGTAAACGCCGCGCTCCTGTTGCCAGCGCGTCCGGAAATTATTTTTTAGAAACGCGATAGCCTTAATTTTCAAAAAGCGAAAGGAAACAAATGAAAGCTACTTGTTGGTACGGGAAAAATGATGTGCGTGTCGAAACGGTGAAGGATCCTGAGATTATCAATCCGCGCGACGCGATTGTGAAAATTACTTCAACGGCCATCTGCGGATCGGATCTGCATCTTTATAACGGATTCATTCCCACCATGGAGAAGGGAGATATCGTTGGTCACGAATTCATGGGCGAAGTCGTGGAAGTGGGAAGCAAAATCAATAATCTCCAAGTAGGCGATCGTGTGGTCGTTCCGTTTCCCATCGCGTGCGGGAACTGTTTCTTCTGCAAACGAGAGATGTTTTCCTGCTGCGAAAATTCCAATCCCAACGCGCTCCTTGCGGAAAAAATGTGGGGCCACTCGCCCTGCGGCATTTTCGGTTACTCCCACATGCTTGGCGGTTATGCCGGTGGACAGGCGGAATACGCGCGCGTTCCTTTTGCGGACGTCGGGCCGATTAAAATCGAAGGAGACTTCACCGATGAGCAGGTGTTGTTTCTGTCCGACATTTTTCCGACCGGTTACATGGCGGCAGAGAACTGCAACATCCAGCCCGGCGATACCGTCGCTGTATGGGGCTGTGGACCGGTGGGCCAGTTTGCAATCAAGAGCGCTTTTCTTTTGGGTGCAGAACGTGTGATCGCCATTGATCGTTTTCCAGAACGCCTGGCCATGGCTCATGAAGAAAGTGATGCCATTACCTTGAACTATGAAGAGGTGGATGTCGCCGAAGCTCTCAGCGAAATGACCGGTGGACGCGGACCTGACTGTTGCATCGACGCGGTCGGCATGGAAGCGCATCACGCCCACGGTCTTGTTCATGCGTATGACCGCGTGAAGCAGGCGATGATGTTGGAAACGGAACGGCCATTTGCGTTTCGCGAAGCACTACGCGTTTGTCGTAATGGAGGGACAGTTTCGGTGGCAGGTGTCTACGGTGGTGTTTCCGACAAGATTCCTCTCGGCTCCCTGGTGAACAAAGGGCTGACCATTCGGTCCGGGCAAACTCACGTGCAACGCTATATGCGTCCATTGCTCGAAAGAATCCAGAAGGGAGAGATTGATCCCTCGTTCGTCGTCACGCATCGATTGACCCTTGATGAAGCAGCGAAAGGCTACGAGATCTTTAATAACAAAGCAGATGAGTGCATCAAGGTGGTGTTGAAACCCAACGGCGTCGCGTAGAACAGCCCGCGACTTTTACTGCAAACGGCCCAACCACCAGTCCATGATTTCGCGACCGAAGAAAATCCAGACGGTCGCGCCAACGGCAATGAATGGCCCGAAGTAAATGCGGCCGGATTTAAGTTTGCCGCGGAGCGCCAATACGGCGACGAACAAGGTCCCCACCACCGAACTGGCCATGAGTGAGAACACGGTTGCCTGCCATCCGAGAAAGGCACCGATGGCCGCCATGAATTTAACATCGCCAAATCCCATCGCTTCGCGCGGCAGCGTTAAATCATCTGCGATCGCCTCCATGTGCTTTACCTGCTCCGGATCGAACGTCTCTTCTCCGATCGTCAATTGCTTGGGGGTGAGCCGGACGGTGGCTTCGAGATAACAGCGATCGATGACTTCAATCTGTTTGGCCTGCATGGTGATGACATCAGAGTCGCGGTAAAAGATTTCCTCGTAGGGGTATAAGCCTTCCGGCAGGACGAGGTCGGTCTCGGTGAAGAATACCTTGGTCTTCGGTTCGAGTTTTATTTTTAGTTTGCCGAAGAGGAGCTTGCCGCCACGGAGCACGGCGTAAATCATACCACCTCCGACGATTGCCCCGAGCACGCCTTGCTGCATTCCTTTGGAAATGAGTTTTTCGCCATGCAACTCAGGGACGAAGAACGAAACCACGATCCCGACCGCGATGCCGCCGAGCGTGATTTCGTCCGGGATAATAAAATGTTCAAAGTCGATAAACGTCGCCACGACAAAGCCCGCGAGCAGGATGCAATAAGCGAGCGCGAGCAGCGCCGATTGTTCACCGAACTTCAGCCAGCAGGCGAGAAAGAGCACGCCTGTCAAAAGTTCGACGAGAAAATAGCGGATGGAAATAGGCGCACGACAGTTGGCGCATTTCCCGCGGAGATACAGCCACGTCACGAGCGGAACATTGAGAAACCAGGGAATGGAATACTTGCAATGCGGGCAATGCGACGGAGGCGACACAATGCTTTCATTGCGTGGCATGCGGTGAATGCAGACATTGAGAAAGCTTCCGACCACGCTGCCGAAAGCAAAGAATACGACCGACCAGAAATGGAATGGGACGCGCGCCCAGATTTCAGGGTCAAACATAGTGGCGTTTATTTGCCGTAAACATTTTTCTCAAGCGCCTCACGCATGGTTTGAATCGGTGCCGTCCGGCCCGACCACAGTTCCAGTGCTTTGGCACCCTGGTACAAAAGCATTCCAATACCATTGGCTGTTTTGCAACCAATAGATTTGGCGAGTTGGAGCAGGGGAGTCTCCGCCGGACGATAGATCATGTCGTAAACAAAACGGGGACGCCGCGTCTTCAGCCAATTGGCGTCGACGGGCAGAGCGTCCTCGGGTTTCAATCCGAGCGATGTAGCATTCAACACCAGATCCACCGGTAAGTTTGGATATCCTTCGAAAATATTGATCGCAGGGTTATGGGTGCGCAGTGCGCGGATTGTTTCCGCCGCCTTGTTGGGACTATGCACCGTGACGTGAATGCGTACGCCAGGGAAACGGGTGTTGATCTCGACGGCGACCTGCGTGGCTTTTTCTTCCGTGCGATTGAGGAGAAATAAATTAGCCACGCCTTCCGAGGCGAGTTTCAAAGCAGCCGCGCGACCCGCGCCGCCTGCCCCGAGCAACAGCACGGAAGCACCGCGTAAATTAATCCCGAGATCTTCACCGAGCGAACGCGTGATGGCATCGGCGTCGGTGTTGAAACCGTGCGCACGAATATCGTTCACTTCGTCGGGGGAAACCTGCGCGAGTGAAACCCATTCGCCGCTTTTGTTGCGCGTTTCAAAGCGGATCGTGTTCACAGCGCCCCAGGTCTTCGCGGAGTCATCAAGGACATCGACCATCTCCAACGCGAGCAGCTTGTGCGGCACTGTGAGATTGAGACCCACGTATTTCATCGCCTTCGCTCCGGCGATGGCGAAGCGCAAATGCTCCGGATGCACATCGAAGGCCAGGTAACGCCAGTTCAAACCGAGATTCGCGATGCCGGCGTTCTGCATGGCGGGCGATGCGGAATGTTTGATGGGGTGTCCGTAGACAGCGCAATAACGCGTGGTGGCATCGAGGGGCGGTTGCAACTTATCGGACACGCGTAGATTTAAACCAACAAGCGGCGAAGAGACCAAGAAGGAATTTCAATGGCTGCTCGGGCAGTTTGACGTCTCGCGGACAGAGCGCTTGCTTTCAACGCTCGAAAAATGATCGCGCAATAGTGAATTGATGCGGTCGGCGCATTGAATGGTTACGCCATGTGCTGCCTTCGGGATTTCAACGTAACGAGATCCCGGGATGCCAGCCGCGATGGCCTGACCGAATTCCCGTTTCGCGACGCAATCCTGTGTCGCACTGACGACCAGCGTCGGCAATCCAGCGAGGGTGCTGAGCTTAGAGGTCGCATCATATCGCCGGAGCGCGGCGAGTTGTTTCATCACGACCGGCGGATGATCAGCCAGGTCATGCCCGAAAAGTGGCGCGAGGCTTGCCGCGAGTTTTTCGGAATCGGTAGACGCCAACATTTCATGCGGCATGACCATTTCTAGAAAAGCACGGCGACGCATCCGTCGTGTTCCAATATAGGTGCGCAGCCCTCGCCAGAACATCGGCCACGAAAATTGTGTGACGAGACTTCCCTTTGCGAAGGTGCAGAGCAAGGAGAGGCTGCGGACACGCGCCCGGTTCGCAATAGCCAGTTGCAGCGCAATCAGGCCGCCGAGTGAATGTCCGACAATATGCGCCGAGTCCCAGCCTTGCGCGTCCATGAGAGCGATCACGTCATCGGCCATCTGTTCGACCGTAATGCTGCAGCCGATGGGTTGGCTCCCGCCCATGCCGCGATTATCGAAAGAGATGCAGTTGTATTGTGCGGCGAGAGCTTCAACCTGTGGCATCCAACCATTTCCATGCACGCCGGTGCCCTGAATGAAAAGCACCGGTGTCCCGCTGCCGGTGACCGTGTAAGCCAGGCGACAGCCGTGGTATTCAAGGGTTAAAGCTACTTTATTCATCGGATCCATTTCCTCTAAGAAAGGTGCGCCACGAATAAAGTATGTAAAGTCATCTGTGACTTAAGCGCGCATCTCATCACGCTGCTTTGGTGCAACCGTTTTAGGTGCAGGCCGCATGAAAATTATTTCGGCCAGAGCGCCGATTGTGATTCCTGTAGCATAGGCGAGAAGATCTGGGGCGTTAAACGTCGAGCCGAGGATCAACGCTCCGGGACGTGTATCGCGGAGCGTATCGATCCACGGCGCGTGATAGAGTTGCGAGAATTCGATGGCGAAGGAAAACGATAGTGCCATCAGCGCAATTCGCACGATTGAGGCGCGAACGAACAGAATGCCGAAGCCGAGAAGGACCATGAGAGACCAAAGTGCATCCCCGCCGTATTTGATGAGAAAGGGAGACAAAGGACAAAAGCGTGAGCGCCAGAACAGGCCTGTGGCGATAACGATCGCGACCATCAGGATATATTTCCAACGGTTTCGGTGAACGGGCTTTTTGATGAGGCCAACAATAAGCTGGAGAGCTAATGGAACCCAAGCAGTTTGCCACCGTGATAAACCGCGAAGGTCGTGACCCACGCCAACACGGCCATGTAACCCCATTGGAACGCCACCCATTTCCAGCCGTTGGTTTCACGACGAACGACCGCCATCGTGCTGAAGCATTGCATGGCGAGGACGTAGAAAACCATCAACGAAATCGCGAGGAGCGGTGTGTAAAGGACGGTGCCGTCGCTGCGCTTCTGTTCGCGCAGTTTGTTGGTGAGATTCTTATTCGATTCGTCGTCATCACCGGAACCGACGTTATAAACTGTGGACATCGTGCTGACGAATACTTCGCGCGCTGCAAAGGAAGCGACCAGTCCGATACCAATCTTCCAGTCAAACCCGAGCGGCTTGATCAGCGGTTCGATGGCTCGGCCCATGTGGCCGGCAAAGCTGTGACGCAGGCTTTCGCCGGATTCTTGTTTGTCGAGTTCTGCGAGTTGCTCGTCGATTTTCGTCTTCTGCTCTTTCTCAAGCTCTGGCGTGGCCGAAGGGGTTGCGGCAGAAACTGCAGCTCGCTTGGCGGCAAAATCTTTTTCCACCTGCGCATTCTTCGGATAACTCGCGAGGAACCAGAGCACGATATTAATCCCAAGAATCACCGTGCCCGCTCGAACAAGGAACAGTTTGCTGCGATCCCACATGTGACGCAGCGTGACCTTGATTACAGGAATCTTATACGGCGGCAACTCCATGATGAGCATTGGCGGCGCGCCTTTGAGCAACGTCTTCTTCAGCAACCACGCCATGCCGAGCGCCATGAAGATCCCGAGCAGATACATCGAGAGCATTGTGAGTCCGCCAAGTTTGAAGATGCCGAAAACAGTCTGGTCAGGAATACAGGCTGCGATCAGAAGCGTGTAAACCGGCAGACGCGCGGAACAACTCATCAGTGGCGCGACCAGAATGGTTGTGAGCCGGTCCTTCGGCGATTCAATCGTGCGCGTGGCCATGATTCCGGGAATGGCGCAGGCAAAGGAGGAAAGCATCGGGATAAAACTTTTGCCGTGCAGACCAACGCGGCTCATCAAGCGATCCATGAGAAACGCAGCACGCGCCATGTAACCGGTGTCTTCCAACAAACTGATGAACATGAACAGTAAACAAATCTGCGGCAGGAACACGACGACTGCGCCCACGCCTGCGATGACGCCATTCACAATCAAACTGTGCAACGCGCCGTTCGGAATCCATGACCCAACCACACCGCCCGCCCAATCGACGCCGCTGGTGATCAGGTTCATTGGCAGTTGTGCAAAGGAGAAGATGGTTTGAAACATCAACGCCATGATCCCGACGAAAATCAGCATGCCCCACATCTTGTGAGTGAGGACGCGATCGAGTTTGTCGGAAAAGGTTTCGTGCGGGACGTCGGTCTCGGTGGTCACCGCCATTTGAATGGCGGAGGCGCGGGCGTAACGCGCTTCGATGGCGACGGAACGCCAGTCTACGTTTGCGGCTTCCAGTCGTTCTCTCGCGCAGACGACTGCTTGTTGGATCGGCTCGGGATAATGTGAGCTGTTTGCCGTCTTCGAATTAAAAGTCCGTTCGTCGCTCAGCAGCAGGAGCGCTTCAGCAGCCGCCTGGCGTCGGCGCTCGGGAAAGGTCTTCGTCAGCAGATCAGCAATCGGGCCGACTTCAGGGCCGAACTTTTCCGGCAGCTCACAAAATGTCCGCGGAATGATGCGGCGGTTTTCTTGAGTCACTGAGGCGATCTTCTTGCGCAGTTCTGGAACGCCCTGGCCTTTGCTGGCAACTATTGGGACAACCGGAACACCGAGTGCGGCTGAGAGACCTTCGACGTCGATGTGATGGCCGTTTTGTTCGGCCACATCAATCATGTTGAGCGCGACAATGACGGGATAGCCGAGTTCGATGACTTGCGTCGCGTAGTAAAGATTGCGCTGAAGATTCGAACCATCTGCCACCAGGACGATGAGCGCAGGTTCAGGAACTTCATCGATCCGACCAAAAAGAATATCGCGCGAAACCTGTTCATCCAAAGACTGCGGACTCAGGCTGTAAGTCCCGGGCAGATCAATGACAATGATTTCTTGGTTCGACGGAACACCGATGAGTTTGCCTTCTTTGCGTTCCACCGTGACGCCCGCGTAATTGCCGACTTTGGCGCGGAGACCGGTGAGGGCGTTGAAGAGGGTGGTCTTGCCGCAGTTCGGATTGCCGGTGAGCGCGACGTAAATCTTCTGAGAACTTCCCGGCGACGGATTCGCGGCGCTGTTAGGTTTGGTTGTCTGGGGACTCTCCATTTAAAATCGCGAACTTAAGAAACTGGAAAACATCTATTGTGCAAGCGCAATCACTCTTTTGGCTGCACCAAAATCAACTCCGCATCGTGTCGGCGGAGCGTCAAATTGTAACCGCGCACTTTGATTTCGACTGGATCGCCCAGGGGCGCAAAACGGATCAGCTGCACCAGCGTGCCGACGAGCAGGCCCATTTCCAAAAGACGTCCGCGTTGTTCGACGGGCACTTTAATCTCGGTGACGGTACCGGAAGCGCCCGTGGGAAGGGATGTCAGCGGTAGAATGGCTGCGGACATATTAAGCCACCTTCTGGGCAGGAATGGCTTCGACCCAAATCTGCTCGGCGATTTTAGCGCTGATGCCGAGGCGCGCCTGGCAAACCTGGCAAATGATATTGGTATGACGGCTTAGGAGCCGGACACGCTGTTCTTCGCAAAAACCGAGCTCGCGAAGGCGAACCGCCAGTTCGGGTGAACCGGAAAGCTGTTTGATGCGAACCGAAGTGCCCGCGCGAACGTTACTCAGCTGCAAAAGCTCAGGAGCCGGAGATTTTTCCGGGTCTGGGCAGCATTCATTGTGTTTGCTCACGCGGAATCGAAATTAGGTCAGTTGAGACTGAGTTGCAAGAGGGATTTGGGAAGCTTTCGGCGGGAGAAGTGCAATTTCGTTGCGGTTAATGCAACCGGTCGCCAAGCCGCCGAGAAATATCTGGGTGGAAGATCGTAACGACCCAATGACCCAGCCACGAGAATAAAGCTATTCGACACGAAGAGCGGTGTGTTCGGTTGTTGATGAGCCAGTTAAGGCTAGTTCTTTGAGCTGGTTCGGTGTTGAAAAGGGCAAATTAAAAGTCTTTGAAAACGGTTTCTCACGTGAGAAACACTTTTTAAAGTCTTCAAAAATCAATTCTTACGTGAGAATCACTTTTAAAACTCTTTTAAAAACGATTCTTACGTGAGAAACGGTTTTCAAAGACTTCAAAAACCAATTCTCACGTGAGAAACAGTTTTTAAACTCTTTAAAAATCGATTCTCACGTGAAAAACGGTTTTCAAAGTCTTTTAAAAAGGCCTTCCACCGGGAAAACGCATTTTTAAACTCTTTTTGGAGGCACTTTTTGTCGCAATGCACCCACGAGGGGTGCCGCAACTATGAACTACAGTTCCACTCCATCGAAAACGTTGAGGGATAGGGAAAAAAAGTTTTGCACCCCAGCAAATCAGTAACTTACGATTAATGAGGTAATTTTGGACCGGCGGAGCAGCAATGCTTGATTATTCCCCAATCCTCCTGATCTTGAGTGCTCAAATTTGGGACACGCGCTGTCTCAGGAATCCGAGCGATAAGGGGAGGCTTAATGAAACATCAGGGAAACACTCAGTATAAGGGTTTGGCACCATCGATGCTTAAGGGATTGTCCCATCCGTTAACAAAAACCTAACCCGTTACAACTATGCCTCCACTAGTTCGGTCGGTCCTAAAAAACTCCGTTCTTACCACCTGCGCCCTTGTTCTCGGACTCGCGCCTTTAGCCTCAGCCAAACTGATGGATAATGGTGTCGACTCCGCGAACCTGGGCAAAGGTGATTGGATCTACTTCATGTCCATGGCCACCAATAAACTCGGTGGCCACGTTGCAAGCGTGATCAATATTCCTACCCTGATGAGTTATGAAACCAATCAGGGGATGAGCTTTATCGTCGTTAAAGCCGGGGAAGGTTCCACAAACTTTCCCACCAGCGGTGCGCAGTTTAACAGCAACCTGGTTTTTCAGGCTCACGCCGTCGGGTTGAAAATTTTTGGCTACACCCGTTCCTATGGCGTCAACATCAATGGCGAAATTGGGGTCGCGACCAACGCTATGAAGCTCGGCGCGGATGGTTTCATCATTGATGCCGAAGTCGAATGGGAAAGCGGCAATCTCGCGAACGGCCCCGCTCTGGCCACCCAGTATTGCAATGGAATCAAGGCGGTTTATCCCAATCGGTTCCTGGGCCACGCGCCGATGCCGATCATCGGTCTGCACTCCAGCTTTCCATATAAAGAATTCGGGATCGGTTGCGATACCGTAATGCCGCAGGATTATTGGTTTGATATGGGCTACACCCCGGCGGGCATGGTGGACAAAATGGATACCGAGTGGCGTAACTTCTACAATGGCCTCTCGGGTTCCGACACGAATGCCATCAAGCCGATCGCGCCGATTGGACAAGCGGATTCAACGAACGAGGTGGCGGCGGACATCACCGGATTTTTTACGGGATTAAACAATGATTTGAAATGCGTGACGCCCGGGGGTTATCGCGGCGTGAGTTTCTGGCGGTCGGATTTGCATAC
>JAQGOU010000516.1 GCA_028293445.1 Verrucomicrobiales bacterium
ACTATCTCTGCCCCTACTCGCACGAGATCTGGCATGGAATCGTGCTCGCGGTAGTGCTGATTGCCTGCGCGGCGAAGTGGTTAAACCCAGACACGGAAGGTGACCGCATCGAGAACGGCGCGCGGCCTTTAGGCCGCTTCAACGTTGATGTCACCGCAGATCTAGAAACGGCCCACGACAGTGTCACATCGAAGCGGCGTAAACGCCGCGCTCCTGAAGCGTGGCTGTTTCTCGCCGGCCTATGTTACGGACTGATCTTCCTGGCGAAGCCGGAGAACTTCCTCGCCGCGACGGCGGTGGTGATTGGAATCTTCCTGCTGCAGCAAAGCAAAACAGCCGCGTTTAAATCGTGGCTGCTGTTCGTCCTCGCGACGCTTCTCCCGTTGGTCGGCTATTTCCTGATCTTTTTTGCGCAGGAAGATTTTTCGAACAGCGTCCGCGGAGTTTGTTGGGCATGGGTGCCGCTGGTGACGACGCACATGGCGAGCGGGCCGTTCTTCAAAACCGGCATGGGATTCGATGTGCCTCTGTATCACGGTCGACTGATGCTTCAGCATTTCGCTGTCCTCGCCGCGATTGTGGGTGTATGCGTCTGGCGTTTCCGCGCAAGCCAGAACCGGATTGAACGACTGGTGCTCCTTTGCGTGCTCGCCGGGCTTGCCATTAACTTTGATTGGACTCACTGCGGACGTTCTCTGCCGTTGATTGTATTGTCGGCACTCGCTGCGTTGTTCTTCCGATGGAAAAAAGAGTCCACCGCCGCGCGCGAGAAGCTCGTGGTTCCAATTCTCTGGTTCGTGTTCGCGTTGTTCCTCCTGCCCAAGATGGGATTGTTCCCGCGCATTTCGCACTACGGCGTTTTCCTCGCGATGCCTGCGTTTCTCGGCGCGGTGTATTTTCTCGTCTACCTGCTGCCGCAACTCTTTCCCCACCGAATTGATGCAAAGTATTTTCGTCCAGCAACGTTGATGCTGATTTCCATCGGTCTCACTCGGTTGGCTGTCCACTCCACACTGTTTTATAACGACAAAGACTTCTCCGTCGGCGAGGGCGGCGATCGCATCGTGACGTATGGTCCGAAAATCTCTCCACAAGGCGAAGGCATTGCCCGCGCCGTCGCGTGGCTCAAAGCGAACGCGCCTCCCAATGCGACCGTCGCGGCGCTTCCCGAGGGTGTCATGATTAATTACCTGTCACATCATCCGAATCCGACGCCTTACATCGTTTTCATGTCGGAGATTTATGCGTTTGGTGAAGAGAAGATGGCGGTGCCCTATCGCGCCTCGCCACCAGATTATATTCTACTGGTGCATCGCGAGACGGGGGAATACGGCCTGGACTTCTTCGGGAAGAAAAAAGGTTACGGTCTGGAGATGTTGCAATGGATCAATGCGAACTATGAAACGGTGGAGTTGATCGGTAGCGAACCACTGCAAACGAGCAAGTTCGGGATTAAGATCCTAAAACGAAAAATTTTAACCACTGATAGACACAGATAGACACGGATAAGAAACAGAACCGTTGCCTTCTGATTGCTTTGTCTTATCCGTGTTAATCTGTGTCTATCAGTGGTTGAGTATCGGAAATCTCCGCGTGCTAAATTCGCGAGAGCGTTGTCGAATCAGGCACGTGAGATTGCAAATCGCCGATCCGTTCATTTAGCCCCATGCCTTTTCTTCCCATTGCTGAACGAGAACTGCGGGTGGCGGCGCGTCGACGCAGCACCTACCGGATCCGCTTCTGGGCGGTGACGGCAGGTTCCATCGTCTTCGGTTGGCGTTGCCTGCAAATGGTGCAACAGCAAACCTCTCACGCCGCACAGGGACATGAACTTTTCCTGACGCTCGTTATCCTCGGTTTCACGTTTGCGCTCCTTTCCGGGGCTTATACTACCTCCGACTCTTTGAGTGCAGAAAAGCGCGAGGGCACGATGGGCTTGCTGTTTTTGACTGATCTCAAGAGCTACGACATTGTCCTGGGTAAACTTGTCGCTAGTTCACTGAGCGCGGCGTATGGGCTCGTCGCCATCATTCCAATGCTGGCTGTCCCCATTTTGTTGGGCGGTGTGTCGATGATGGATTTCATGCATGCTGTCATCGCGATTGGCAGTGCGCTGTTCCTTTCTCTCGCTTCGGGCCTGGTTGCCTCGACTCACAATCGCAACGAACGGAAAGCCACTTTCTTCACCGCGTTAATCCTGTTGATCGTGATGTTTGTGCCCTACGCCAGCCCGGGGTACCTCTTGCTGCCCATTTTCTTGGGTGCACGGGTAACCAGCGGACTCTTCTGGCCGAGTGTCTGTGCCGTCTGGGGTTGCACGTTGCTCTTTCTCGCGTGGGTTTCACTTCGATTGCCGGGCAGTTGGCAGGACAAAGTTTCGACGAAGAAACTGCGTGTTGAAACTCAGGTTGCTCACATCGGCCGAGAGAAGACGAGGAGCCAACGCTCCCGCAAATGGCTCGAGATAAATCCTTTTCTGTGGATTTCCTTCCGTGACGGAAAAAAACAATTCCATGCCTGGCTGTTTCTGACGGCGATGATCACTATTTGGTTGTTGAGTTACTTCAGTTGGAAGGACGTGATGTTCGACTCCATGATGACTGGCCCGTTAGTTGTCATTTTGAATGGCTTCCTCAAAATCTGGATTGTGACGGAAGCCTGCCAGCAATTGATCGAGGCGCGACGAAGCGGGGCGCTCGAACTGTTGCTTTCCACGCCGCTGACCGACCGGGATATTATTCGTGGCCAATGGCATGCATTGCGGCGCCAGTTCGGATTGCCGCTGCTGATTCTTGGCGTGCTCGAAATCATTTTGATCTTCAAGGGTGAAAGAAATACGAGTTTCTTTACCGCCGCAGTCCTGTCGTTGCCGCTTGATTTCCTCGCCCTCGGGTGGGCAGGAATGTGGCTTGGCTTGACCGCAAGAAATACCACTCGCGCGATCTCGAAGGCAGTGATGCTGGTCATGTTGTTGCCGTGGATTGTTTTTTACCTCTCCAGTCTGGGGTTAGATTTAGCAGTGCAACATATCAGCATTTCGGTCAGTGCAGAATTGGTGCGCCTGTGGACAGGGATTTATTGGTCGGTTTTGAGCCTCGTTGCTGCTTACTTCGTGGGTTTTCAATGGGCACGCAAGAATCTGCTGCGAAAATTTCGTCTGATTGCCACCGAACAATATCAGTCGCGAAATAAAGAGGAATGATACGAGTCGCGAGGCCCTCGTCATCACTTGCTGTAGATGTCGCCGGTTAAAATATCGAAGCGAAGTTTCTTGTTGGCCGCGATCTGGATCGTGAAGACATATTCGTTGGTGTTTGGGATCTGTTCGCAAGCCACCGTTTGAAAAATGGCGCGATCTTCGCGGTCATAGTCATTGTGGATCACTTCTGCGCCGAGGCCTTTCAGTTCAGCCGTGGTCCATGATTTAAGAAGTTTTCCCCCGAGAGAAAAGCTAAGGTCGACCTGCTTGTCTGGCTTCGCTGCCGTTCCTGGGTGAATCGCCATGACGGCTACTTTGCCTGCGATCGGGCTCCAGCCGAGAATAACGCCGCCCTTCGCAAACCAATCATAATGATCGAGTAATTTGTCCTGCTCTTTCTGGACCTCAAAAATTTCCGTGAAGCCAGCGGAGCCAAGCTTCTCCTTTGGAATGCACCGGGCGTAAAAAATTCCGCCAGGGCCAGACTGGACGTAAGGTCGGTTCCAAACAGCTTTGGAGGCGGACGCCGTGGATAAACCGAGCAGTGTAATTAATGCGATTAGAAGCGCGCTGAGCGTTTTCATGTAACGGTTAGACGGATTTCGATTTGTAATGCTCCCATATATAGAGCGCCGCCGTCCCTGGTGTTCTCTCTTTACTCCGAGGGCGTGGTCGACCAAGGTTGCTGTCAAAGTTGATTTCTGGGCACCTCATGAAATATTCGATCACGCATACATCTCGCTGGCTATTGCTTTTGGCCGCTGTGGCTTTTCTAACCGGTTGCACCTGCACGCATCCCAAGGCGTCGCGGGCTTTTGAAAGCTACACGTTAGATTATTCCACACCCGTGAATCCGGCGTTGCAGGCGAAGATCGAGCGCATTGATAAGGGATTGCGCGCCAAGTACGGGATGACCACGAATCTTCCTGCCGTGGGAGTGCTCGACCTGAACACGCGTCGACTCGCGATGATCCATCCGGACCAGGGCGACTATGCCGCAAGTGTGGCCAAGATCGGGATTCTGCTCGCCTATTTCCAATTGCATCCGGAAGCGGCCACCAACCTCGATTCGCAAGTCCGTCACGAACTCGGATTGATGGCAAAGATTTCTGACAACGAAATGGCCGCGAAGTATTCGCAGCTAATGGGGCTGAAAGAAATTCAACAGGTGATCAACTCCTACGGGCTTTACGACAAGGAACATGGCGGCGGTTTATGGGTCGGGCGGCATTACGGTAAAAGCACGGAACGCATAGGCGATCCGGTTGGCGATAACTCTCACGCTGCGACAGTTCGTCAATTACTCCGATATTTTCTTTGGCTGGAACAGGGCAAACTGGTTTCCCCAGCAGCATCAAAAACAATGCGTGAAATTTTTATGACACCTGATCTGCCGCACGACGACATCAAATTCGTGAAAGGTCTGGCCGGTCGTAAGGTGGAGATCATTCGCAAATGGGGCACATGGCAAACCTGGTTCCATGACAGCGCCATCGTCACAGGGCAGGGGAGGCACTACATCATCGCCGCCATGACGAATCATCCGAAGGGCGACGAGTATCTGGTTGACCTGGCGCAAGCGGTGGACGACGTGCTCTGTCCGAACTGCGCGAAATGAATAATGCCGACCACGTTGATTCGTGGTTCCTTGTTGCATGCAAAACGAATGGGTCCTCATCACCGGTGCTTCCTCTGGCATTGGACTGGAGTTCGCGCGGCTCTTTGCGACAAAGAAATTTGATCTCGTTTTGCATGGTCGCAATGAAGCGCGCTTGAACGAGATATCTCGCGAACTTACTGCGAAACATTCTGTGCGCGTGAAGGTCCTCGTCAGAGATCTGGCACAACCCGCTGCTGCGTCGAAAATTTTTGCTGAACTCGAGAAAGAACGAATCCCTGTTTCGATTCTCGTGAACAATGCTGGCTTTGGCGCCGGTAAATTTTTTGCGCAGGAGCAACTTCAAGTTTGCACGGACATGGTGGAAACGAACATCACGGCCCTGATCGAACTGACCCATCTCTTTCTCAAGCCGATGCTGGCCCGCAAGAGCGGAAAGATTCTCAATGTTGCTTCCACGGCCGCATTTCAACCCGGCCCGAAGATGGCCGTTTATTATGCGAGCAAGGCGTTTGTCTTTTCCTTTTCCAATGCGCTCGCCAATGAACTTGATGGTAGCGGAGTAACTGTGACGACGTTATGCCCAGGTCCCACGCGAACGGAGTTTCACGCACGAGCCGGCGCAACGCGTTCAGAGAAAACAATCGGTAAATGGATGATGACTGCGGAAGAAGTCGCGCGCGCCGGATACAATGGGTTGATGAAGGGAAAGCGCAACGTGGTGCCCGGTCTTGTGAATAAGATCGGCGTCGCGTTGGCCAAAATCGCCCCAACGCGCCTCAGCACTGCCGCCGCTCGAAAAGTTATGGAAGGCTGATTAAGCTGCGAGTTCAGCCCCTTTTGGCATTGAATCGGTTGCTTCCTTTTCTGAGAAACATTTGATTAACCGGCCGTTGACGAAGACCCGGTGTGTTTCCCGCGCGAACAGTCGGCGAATATTCTCGACCGTGACATGAAGTCGCTCCGCCTTACCTACTTCAAAAGAGTGGGATTCACAGCGGGGGCCAAAAAAGACGTGGCGGACCTTGGCCTTCTCCACATCGTCAACTTTAATGATGCACATTGCCCAAAAGGGATTTGTCTCACAGTCGACGCGGTGCTTCTCGACGTCTCCAATCTCCAATGAAAACTTCATACAAGTTAAGAATTTCAAAAACGATATAGGCACAAAGCGTGCCGAGGTTCGTGACTTCGGAGAAATCGGGCTTTCCTTTAGTCTTCGCTAAATGGCAGGCCTACGAGTTTCTTGCTATCGGAGTAGGAGGGACTAAGGAACTTTGATAACCCGGAAGAACTGCTTTGGTGACAGGTCTGAAATATTCGAAACCGATCCAACGCTGGTCAGGGGAATAATCGGCGAGAGGCGTCGGGTCCAGGTGCTGAGGTTCGTCGAGCTATGAAGTTCGTAAAGTTCATAGCCTTTTGCTTCCCATTGTAATTGCGAAAGCGTGGTCGACGTAAAATGAAGGTTGGAGTTTTTGTTTGTTGGGTCCGTGCCTAGCAAGAACTCGCGCAAGTTGCTGAAACCATCGCCATCGAAATCATCGGACGCATGATGATTGGAGCCGATGTTGGGGTTGGCGTTGCCGAAATAGTTCGTCATCCAAGTGTCCGGTAAGCCGTCACTATCTGCATCGGGTGCAAAGGACAACACGCGAATGGAAACATAGGGCGAAGCATTTGTGCCATCGACGGCGCGGGCATAAACCACGTCGCGAAACGAATTG
>JAQGOU010000551.1 GCA_028293445.1 Verrucomicrobiales bacterium
GCGGAAGGCAAAGCCGAGGCTGGGATTATTCTCAACCATCCGTTTGAGTTCATAGACCGAGTCGCGATGATCGTATTGCTTTAAATTCTCGACCGAGACTTTCAGTTTCTTGGCAATTTTCTCCAGAACTTCATCCGAAGGATAACGACGCCCCAGTTCCACATCCGAGAGGAACGGTGCCGAAATCTCCGTTTGCCTGGCCAGTTCACGTAAAGAAAGATCCTGTTTCTCCCGCAACTCTCGAATCACATCACCTAATTTTTCTTGTTGCATTGGACGTAAGCTTACGGCGCGCACAGGGCCTTGGCAAGCCCGATGTGTTGACAATGGCAGCCCCACAAGGCGGGCAGTAACACTCTGTTCTGACTCGGCAAGTTCAAGTTGTGTCAATACTACGGACTGCCCCCTTTTTGTTTTGTTAATCCCTCACCGGCCGGGCGAGCACTAAATCCTTTCATTCCTCGCAAGGGTTCCAATAAAGTTCCTTAATGGCCGTTAGCCGCAGCACTAGGTTTTTCCTCGGTTTCTTTATCCTCGTCGGCGTTGTTATACTTGGTGTTGGCGTTTGGACAACGATTCAAAGCATTCGCTCTAAATACTGGCCAGTGACGGAAGGAGTAATTCAATCCGCCAACATTCAATCTCACAAGAGCAGTGAAGGAGAAACGACCTATTCGGCAGCCATCAACTACACATACCAGGTCAATGGTAAAGGTTACTGGGGTGACAAAATTGCCTTCGGAGGAAGATCATCGTCATTGGATGATGTCCAGGCAGTTCTTGGCCGGTATCCCGTTGGTAAAAAAGTTCCGGTGCATTATTCACCAAACGACGCGTCGGTCGCGGTCCTGCAAACCGGAATTCACGGAGGCACATGGCTCATGTTCTTCCTCGTGACTGTGTTCGTAGTGCTAGGTGTAGCGACTCTGCGGGAGTACAGCGCGATTGATCGGGCAGAAGCGGCGGGCACACTGGAAGCAAAAATAATGACGCTGCTGCCGAGCGGTCGCATAGGAATGGACAAGCCGCCAGTTTTCATGGGTGTCGTTTTCCTGACGTTCGGTCTGGCTGTGTGTGTTATTGCAGCCACCTCCGCGCAGCCTACGCGCGCGCACTATATTATGGGCGGCATGGTTGCCTTGGCCGGAGTCTTCTTACTGTTATGTCGATTGGAAAAAAAAGTGTATTCCAAAATCGCGATGGTTTTGCTCGTGGCAACTATGCTTGGGTTTTTCCACTGGATTTCATTCGGTTCAATTGAAGGAGCTGGCTCCAACAGCGGGAGAGGGCTGTTTGCAATGTTTATCCTCCTCTTTGATGCAGTCCTCGTGGGATCATGGACGCACTGGTTTTTGAAGAGAAAAAGGGACTGAGCGTCTTGCGGAATAAATTCGTAAAGGGGTCAGTCCTGAATGGCGCTTAGTTAAGGCAGTTAAGACGAGAAAAGCACGCTGATTTTACAGTTTGGGATTGTACAAATTAGTGGGTCTTTTAGAATGGACCATGTCTCGATCTACGCCCTTCCTGCCGGGGATTTCACACCGACTTTTTGGCCGCCAACGGCGCTCACAGCAAGATCAACTGCGTTCCCAAATCGAGCAGTTACGTCACGGGAGCCTGAGCCAACTATGTAAGGTTTTCGAGCCATGGTTGCCGACACAACTTCTAAAGCGATCGACCAAAGGATGCAATAGTCGCCAACGCACGTATCCGCTGGAGCTTACGTTCTGGGCCTTTTTGAGCCAGGTATTGAGCCTTGGCAGTTCTTGTCGGGAGATTGTCCGAAAGGTGCAGGCGTGGTATGCCTCGCATGATCAAGAACTACCCAACAGCGGGACCAGTGCCTATTGCCAGGCACGAGGGCGGGTGCCGATATCTCAGCTTAGAAGCATGCACCGGCATGTAACCGAAAAGCTCACGTCCCAAAGCTCTGCTTCAGACCAATGGCTAGGCCGTTGCGTCAAAGTGGTTGATGGCACAGGACTCTCCATGCCTGATACGAGTGACAATCAGAAAGTCTGGCCCCAACCCAATACGCAAAAGCCAGGCTGCGGTTTTCCTGTCATCAAGGTCGTAGCGTGTTTTTCTCTGGCCACCGGAGCACTTCTGAATTGGGTGCAAGGCACGCTCAAGGACCACGATTGCCGATTGTTTCAAGGGCTTTTAGATTATTTGCAGAAAGACGATATTGTGCTGACAGATCGCGGGTTTTCTTCATTTGCCAATCTGGCGGTTTTGCTTGCACGGGGAGTTGATACCGTCATGCGCTTACATCACTTCCGTAAGATAGATTGGCGGACGGGTCAGCATTTGGGTAAGAGGGATCGCGTGGTTCATTGGAAGAAAACTCCGATGCAGGGCAACCTCTGGACGCGCGAACAATGGGCCAAATTGCCCGAACAAATCACGGTGCGTGTGGTGGAAATTGAAATCTCGGTGCCGGGCTTCCGCACCCAGAAAATTACTCTCGTCACCACTCTTTTGGATGCTCAGAAATTTAGTGCCGTGGCCTTGGGCCAACTCTACTTTCGCCGTTGGTCCGTGGAACTGTTCTTCCGCGATATCAAACAGAGCCTGGGCATGGATATACTGCGCTGCCAAAGCCCCAGTATGGTTGAAAAGGAAATCATCATGCACGCGATTGCCTATAACCTTATCCGCGCGCTCATGCAGGACATCGCTCACAGTTACCAAGTTGAATTATGCCGTGTATCTTTTAAAGGAACGGTAGATGCCTTGCGGCACTGGAGTCAGTTGCTCAACGGCAAAAACAACACTCCTCTCCCGCGCAACTTCAGATCTTTGTTTTACCAGACGATTGCAGATGATCGGTTGACGATCCGTCCCAATCGTTCGGAACCCAGGGCCGTCAAACGCAGACCAAAAAACTTCAGACTGTTAACAAAACATCGTCATAAAATGGTCGTCGAACGTTGCCGCAAACAATCACAAAAATCATCGAAGAACTGCCTTATCTAAGCGCCATTCCGGACTGACCCCTTTTCGACAATAGCCCCTTTTTTTCAAAATGGGTGACGGAATCAAACCAAGTCAATCACTCTGCCGCAGAATCGAGCGGCAGCGACTTTCAAGCTGTGTAAATACCACGGAGAGTGAAATAACTGTCCTGAAGTCACTCGTTCCTTCGTCGTATCTTTGAATGCACGAGAATCATCAACGAAAATAAACACAGAATATGACCACCGCTCGAAACGAACACACAAAGTCGAAAGTTGTCGCACTCATGTCAATGTCGCTCGACGGCTACGTCGCCGATCTCAACGATGGCGTGGCCGAAGTGTTCGACTGGTACTTCTCCGGCGACGTTGAAATCCCAGTTGGAGGATCGGACCCAATGACATTTCGCGTGTCCCGTCCGAGCGCCGACCACCTTCATGGTCTCATATCCGAACTTGGTGCTATGGTCAGCGGTCGACGCACCTTCAATAAAGCCGAAGGATGGGGCGGAAACCACTCCTGGGGACCGGCCTTCGTACTCACCCACGAAATTCCCAAAGGATGGCCACGTCCCAACTCAACGGTGCACTTTGTCACCGACGGTATTGAATCCGCTGTCAACCAGGCCAAAAGTGCCGCGGCCGGGAAGTCCGTTGGCGTCCACGGTGCAGACACCATCCAGCAATGCCTCAACGCTGGACTCCTTGACGAAATCCACGTCGACATCGCAGCGGTTCTTCTCGGCTCCGGAATTCGACTCTTCGACAGGCTCGCCGGCACCCCTATCGTCCTTGGCAACCCGACCGTGATCGCCGGCATCGGCGTTACACACCTGCGCTACCCATTACACAAGAAGTAGTCCGACTCGGCATCCTTGCAGGGCTGCGGGAAAACGTTCTCCTAATTTGCCTAAAGGGGTCATAAAGGGGTCAGTCCTGAATGGCGCTTAGTTAAGCGCAGTTAAACCTCATATGTGCGGGGAAATCTATCGTGAGAAGCATCGATCGCAGGCCTTAACTGAGTGCCATTCGGGTCAGTCCTGAGTATTTACACTCCGCCCGAGCCATTTAAGCATTCGTTCCGTATATGTTGCCGCTTCGTCGGATTCGCTGGCCGCCTGCGATGTCCTCTGTGAAACAAATTCAGTGTCAATGCTACGGACTGACCCCTTTTAGCCCGTTGCCGGAGGTATCCGCCCATCTTAAAACTTTGGCATCACGTCCGGATACGGACCCAAAAATCTTTCCCCGTTGAAATGAATTATATGAGCCGGATCTTCGGCGATCCAGACTTCGGTTTCCCATGAGATTTGGGTTAGGAAATTTTGCATGGCTCTGCGACTTTCAAATGCCGTCACGAAAACCAAGCCCGCCTTACAACCTTGGAACAATTCCTTGAGTTCCTTGCGACGCTTTCCATCGACTGGGCCGACGCTGGTTACAGCTTCAATCAACAATAGCCAATTGCGTTTTGTGTCATGCACGACGACGTCTGGCATTTTCGCGGCAGCCGCGATTACCACGCCGAGATTCTTTAGATAAACAGCGTCCAGATGAAGAAATTTTTTCTCCGCATCGCCAATGTAGACGACCGTCGCACCAGGACTGAATTGGGAACAAAACTCTTCGATGATGGATTTGATCAGTGGATTCTGGCCACCGGGGGAAAGCGTCACGGTATCTTTGTTCGGCAGGAGAACAGGAATTCTCGCCAATGTCCTTTGCCTTTCAAGTTCTCCACGAATTGTGGCACGCGACAAGTTGTATTGTTCAAAATTACTCGCCCAAAGCTCTGTCCCGAACGTGCGAAAAAGCGCGAGCGCCGCAGGCTCAATTTGATAAACAGTGTTACCGCTATTAGTGGGGCGAGAAGGATGATCTGGATTTCGCAAAAGCATTCCAGCGTCGACGAAATATTTAACCGCTTCGTCGCGGACCGTTTCTCGCGTATTGGGAGCATATTTAACCCGATATTTCTGACCGATAAATTCCATCAGCGGGGTGATACCGCGCAATGGATTGTTCGCCCCACTCCATGGCGTGTCACGGTCCAGGTTAAGGAGCGCGAGAAAAACATAACCCGCCAGTTCGTTGCTTTGCTTGGGCCCAAAATCCAGTAAAGCCAGAATTTGCATCGCTTCTTTGAGTTTTTGTTTGGGGCGGGATTTACCTTCAGCCATTGAGTTCCTTTTGCACGTGTTCGTCCAAAGTCTGTTGATCGGCTCCCACGTTAACTTTGGAGCCAATCCGTTCCAACTGCGCTCTCGTGGGATAATTGAGGCTGCGCAGGTCCGTCGCGTTCACTTGTGTGTGGCCATTGAACTGTCGAAAATAATTATCCAGAACGGACGAATTCAAGAATGCCGCCAATCCTTTGGCGAGGCTCATCGCCAAACCGCGACCCTCGAGGTGGAAATAATTCAGATGGTTTTCGAATCCAACCAGCGGTCCAGGAATTTTAGTCGGATCGAATATGCAGGCTACTACCCGCCGGCGCTCTTCCTTCGACGTAAACCGCTTGACCAATACGTAGATCCCGGTTGGCACCAATAAACTTTTCGTTTGTTCGTCGCTGACAATTGCGTTGGGCTTTCGACATTTTTCTTTCGGCCAGTGAACAAACCCACCATTGAAGTGACACGGGTAAATCAATGGAGCCGTTCCCTTTTCTGGTTGCTGACGGAGCGAAGATTTTGCCCGGAAATCGACAACACGTCCGGTCGATACAGATAATCCCAAATCCTTCAATGAAGCCGAAAGCGAGTTCATCACAGAGCGAGCCGGAACATGACTTTCGTCCGAGATGAGATGTATAAACTGGTTTAAATCCTTCGGTGAAATTACGTCGGAATATGCAACGGAACGCTCTTTAATCTCGCTTTCCGCTTCACCACTGCTGCTTGAGACAACCAAATCCTGGGGCTTCACCGCCGTCTTGGTGGCATGAAGGATTATGTTTTCCTGCAAGACCTTGTCTTTACTGAATGCCGCTGAGCGGGAATTAAATACATGCAATCGCTGCAACGCCATCGTTTGAATAAAATCGACTCGGAACGGCTTGAAATAGGGACCGTTGCAAAAGCTGCGCGGAGTTATCGCCACCAATTCCGCATCCGGCGCAAGCAGTCTCGTGATCAACGCGAGAAATGCTGTGTAAAGGTTACTTGTTTCAATTCCTGCCGACCGCAACAAGAGTCTCGAATTCGAATCGCTTCGGATCTTGCGATAAGGTGGATTGGCAATCGCCGCATTGAAAACAGGCGATTGGGACGAAAACAAATCCCTTCGAAGCATCGGAATGGCAGCCTCAATAAAATCCTGATTCAAGACGGTTGCGGAATAAGGAATTCCGACACGCTCGCAAGCACGCCCACATTCATCCAAAGTTTCCCGCAATTTTTCAATGACAGAAGAATCAACTTCATAGGCCGTAACCGAGATGCGCTTCGGTTTGTGACGAGCGCTACAAATTCGCTGTATCAAAGCCGCCGATAAGGCTCCGGTTCCGGCTCCTGCATCCAGCAGATTCAATTCCCGCCACTGCGCCCGAAAAAGTGATGCCATGAAATTGGCAATGCATTCCGGAGTGAAGAACTGACCAAGCTCCTGTTGCTTCTCTTCACGATCGAAACCTACAGAAGTTTCGTTCAGCAAAATGTTGGGAAATGTTCCGGCGATCACCACAGTTAAGGTGAATTATACGTATAGACCGTTTTGCTGCAACGCCGAACGGGGTTCTTCTGCACAAAGAACAAGTTTTTGTCATCGGGAACTGCCGCTTTCGAGTCGGAGTAACAACTTTCCGTTGCGGGAAACTCCTGCATACGCGCAAGGACGAGTTTCGGGCGGCGGGAAACTCCCCAATATTCTTAAAGACCAATTTCCGGTTTCGGAAAACTCCCCTGTACGCGTACAACGCCTGTTTCCGGTTCCGGAAAACTCCAGAATATCCGCACAAGACCGATTTTCGGGAGTTGGAAAAGCACCTTGTACGGATATTCTCCTGTTTCCGGGAGTTAAAAACGACCTTGGACGCGTACAAGGTCAGTTTCTGGAACCCGGAAGGAGGCCTTGTACGCGTACAAGGTGGTTTTCGGACCGGAAAGGACGCCTTTTACGGGTACAAGGTCGTTTTTGGTTCCGGAAAGTCGCGTTGTACGCGTACAAGGCCTCCTTCCAACTCTCCGAAAAGGCTCTGTACGCGTACAGAGCTCTTTCCCGGAAGTAAAAGTTAACGAATAATCTTATTGGGGAGTTTTGAAGTCCCGAATTTTGGGGAATATCCGTACAAGGTGCTTTTCCAGATCCCGGAAAGCGGCCTTGTACGCGTACAATGCTGTCGGAGGAGTTTGTAAATCAGTCAGTTACGACAAAAGTTCAAGTTTTAAGGTTTAAAGTTCAAAGTCGGAGCAGCGGAAAATTTCACGTTTCGTGCCAGAAATCGGGGAAGACGGTGCGGGCGGTTTGGAGCAGGTTGTCGGAGGCCGATCTTGCGCTGGAGTGGGGACGTCCGCGTCACCATTCTGTTAAGGGGACAGGGATGTCCCCTCCCCGGTTTTGTTACAGAAACAGTCGCAAAGATGGTCTGAGGTTCGACACTGTTAAAATAGTTTTATGCGGTTCTGTTTTCGTCCGTGGCTGCCAAGGAACCAGCTTTGTCCATGAATAGATCGTCGGCATGCCAGCGTTTTCTCCCTCACCCTTAATCCCTCTCCCGCTGGGAGAGGGAAACATTTTTTTCACCATCGCTTGCTATTTTCGCCGCCAAAAACGTTGTCCGCCGAAGGTTTAGTTTTTCGAAAAAAGCGGTGATCTGGTCTCCCTCTCCCAGCGGGAGAGGGATTAAGGGTGAGGGAGAATCTGCCGACCAAACCGTTGCTTCCAATTTTCAAACATACGTTCCTTGGCAATCAAAACGAAACCTCTTTGTTTCGTTAGGCTCTGCGGCTGATCCCGCTAAGCGGGATCAGCCGCGGTCCGTCGTGACCACTGACTGTTAGTTTGCCTTTAATTCCTTCAGCAATTTCGTCGCGATTTCGACGAGCTTTTCGCCGGTGCCGGGTTGAACGCGCGAATTGATTGCTTCGTATGCCCCCTGGGCAAAACCTTCTAGGGTCGGAATATAATTCGGACGATCGTTGCAAATCGAAATCACAAAGGTGTTCTTGAATGGGGACGCCTTTTTTATGGCGAATCCAAACTCAACAAAGATCTCCGCCGGCAAGCCGACGATAGCGGTGTCTGAACCCAAGCGAAAGACCTGCACTTCCATCGGCCACGTTTTCCCGCGACGACCGAGATCAGCGACCTTAAAGGCTTCGACCGTCAGCTTCCCGTGCGACAGCTTTTTCAAGGTGGCCTGGGCCTCGGCAACTTTCTCCGGAGTGACTTCCTGAAGGGGCACGACGATTTTTTCACTGCGAACCGCCAATGACGGGTGCTCGATTTGTTGCAGCGTTGGCACCCGTGCCAGCACGGTTTTGCCAAGAGTAGAGCCGAGTTCCGCCGTCTTTTTCTGTTTTGTGGCGTCGACGGAGACATTGATGTTATTGATGTTGCCGCACGTTCCGGCGCCGAACATGGAAATGAAGTCGGGGCCGTAAGCTTTGCGCAATTCCTCCTGCAAATAGAATGGGTAATCGGCGCTGAATTGCGTCCCGCCCGTCGTGTCAGCGTGCATGGCAAAGATGGTGATTGCGCCGACTGGTTTGCTTTTGTTCCCCTCAACCGATTCGACCAACACAATCGGCACCGCCGGGTCCGTCGGTCCTGCTGGTTTGACGATGTTGGTATTCAAGAGGCCGGGATTCCACGCCACTTTTCCGTTCTTCATGAAGTAACGGCGATTGAAGGCCAGTCCCTCTTGTTGGGCGAAACCGGCTTTCAACTGCGCGGGCCGGATGTTTGCGTTCGCTTTGACAATGACGTCCACCAACCGCTCTGCCAGCCACTTTGGGTAGTCGATCGGTTCCGTCGGGTCTTTTCCGTATTGCTCCATGGCGGCGGCGTGGAAAACGTCGCGGCGAAGATCATTGAACAACGGGCCCGTGTGCGAGTGCGTTGCGCAGATGAGAATGTTTGCAATCGGAATGCCTGTTTGCGCGCTGGCTTCTTTGCGCGCGGGGATCGAAACCGGCAGAGTCATTTCCACCAGGTCGCAAAAGACCAGGGCCGCTTTGTTCGTTCCGTTTTCCAGGACAACTACTTTTGCCTTGAGCGGATCGTGAACGCCGGTACTGATGCGTTCGTAAAAATAACCGGCCACGCGATAACCGATGGGAGGGGTGATATCAATTTCAGCGACCCCGGCGCGCCACGATTCGCCGTGTGCAGGAGCGGAAATGGAAAGCAAAACGATCGCAAAAAAGAATCGAGCCATGCGGCTTGGGAAAATCATACCTCCACACCATCGGCAGCCGCGCCTTGCTCATCAAGAACTTTTCTATGGAGGGGCTTCAGTGGGGGGCGGCAGAAAGCGGAAAGTTAGAATAAACGCTCGCCCTCATCCTAACCTTAACTGCTGTTGGTTTTTGCACACTTCTTCAGAACTAGGTAGATACGAGAAGGTTATGTCGATTTCATTTTCCCCGATGACGATCTTTTCGACGAGGCTTTCGGCGATTTTGCGCTTTTCCGCCACTGGGAGCGATGGCCAGCGAGCATACAAAGTGTTCGCTTCATGGAGGATTTCGTCCGCGGAAAGCGTGTTAACTTTCAGGAAATCGACCTCGGCTTGGAGCTTCGGAAGCTCGGAAGCGAGTTGGTTCAAACGCTCCTCTGCCGGCTTGTAAAACTGGCCGAATCCCTGGGCGGTGATCTGGCCCTCCAAATAGAGGCGGTGGGTGTGGGTCATTTCTTCCCGGACTTTCTGAACTTCGCGCTCATGGGCTGAAAGCAGCGTCGTCTTTTCTGAAAGGTTTTTCGTGGCTTCTTTCAGATGCTTTGCGATGCGTTCTGGTTGGGCAAAGAACGCTTTCAATTCCTGCTGGAAGATAGTTTCCAAGTCCGTTATCGGAATCTTGTTGCAGCACTTGCGGCAGACGTATTTCGGGGATTTGGCTCGGACATACATCCTGTTGCCACACGAACAATGTGCCAAACTGCCGAACAATTGAACGGGAAGCTTGCCGGGGCGTTTGAAGCTCTTCAGATGCTCTTCGATGACTTGGTTGACCTGATTCCAGAGAGATTCGGCAACGATGGGTTCGCATTCGACTTTGCCCCATTCATTTTCGGGCTTCAGCTCGGTTTTCCAATCTCCGAGCTGACGGACGCGATTGAAGCAATATATGCCTTTGGCGCTCGAATCCGTGAGAATCCGATACACTTGGCTGTCGCGCCACAGAGCTTTGCCTCGGGTGCGATACCCAGCGGCATTTAAAAGATTGGCAACCACTCCTTTGCGGCGATGCTCCAAAAAGAGTTCATATGCTTTGCGGCGAATTGGAGCTTCTTCAGGATGAACGATCAATTTACGGTCTTTCCATTGATAACCATATGGCGAACTGCCATTGATGGATTTGCCCAGTTTGGCGCGGGTGAGCACGGATGCGTTGACCCTTTCGGTTATCTCCTCCCGTTCCCACTGTGCAAACACCCCTAGCAGATGGAAGAACATCCGGCCTCCGGCCGAGCTCGTATCGATGGCTTCGGAGAGGGAAATGAGATCGGCGCTATTTTTCCGAAAGAATTCGGCGAAATCTTCGAGCTCGCGGCGGTTACGCGAAAGGCGAGCGAGCTTGGAAAAGACCAATCCGGTGATACGTCCGCGCTCGATGTCTTTCATCATGCGCTTCGCCTCGGCATTCTGCATGACTGCCTTGCCGCTTTGGCCTGCGAGATTATATACTTCTTTGATGTTCCACCCACGGCTTTTGGCGTAGCTCCTGGCGCGTTCTTCATGGTGTTCGGGACTGTCACCCTGCGCCTGATCTTCAGTGGAAACTCGAATCCAGATGCCAATATCCTTGGATTCGCCATTCAAAAGCCTATTGTCCTTCATACACTATTTCATAGTCGAATTCACACAATTGAGTCAATGTAAATGTTGCGTAAATGACGCAACATTATTTAACAAATGAAAAAACAATTTTTCGACGAAAAGCAATTGGCTGGATTGGCAAAAAAATATCGCGAACAGTCCGGCAAGAATAAATCCGAAGCGGCCACAGAGCTTGGTGTGCATCGGGCGTCAGTTTCGGTGGCCGAAGAAAAACCCGAACAAAGCCTGACGGCCCTTCGGATTCGAATGATTGAAAAATACTCGCCATACAAGGTGGTGGGGCCAGTTTATCTGCTCGAAAAGAAATAAGGGGGTCGCCCCCTGTTTTCTTGGTGGGTTGAACGAACGTCTCCGCACCCTTTTTTTTGGTGCAGCACTTCTGCTAGGCCAATGTTTAGCACGGACGCGAGAGCGGAACAATATGGACATGAGTCTGGTATCTTCCTGATCTTTGCTTTCGTGGCGGTGGCTATGCAACATATCCACCGCCTCCGTCCATGGATAAGTCGCAGTTATTGCACCATAGATATATTTCTCCCGCATCCTCGTCGTCCGGGGACGGCACGCCGTGAAGCCTGCCGTAACCGCAGGCAGGGCACACTTCTACCAGGGCTTCCTTTTGGGCTTCAGTCATGCGGCCATAGTAAGGGTCTAGCTTCAAGACCTCGTAATAGCATCCCTCGCACACGGCGTCGTAGCCCGTCGTCTTCTGCAAATCCACCTCCTCGTGGCCTTCACGCAGGAACGACTGCGACGACAGCCGTATCAGCCCGACGCCTGTCCTGGCCATTCCGCACTTATCGCATGTATTCTTCATAGGTTTATAGTTCGGCTTCGAACTGGCAATGGCCGTTATCGCGCAGGCATTTCTCGATCTTCTTTCCCAGTTCCAGCCGCGCATACCATTTTAATAATCGCTTCGCCTTTTCTTCGGTTATTCCCAAATTCTCGCCCAACTGCTTTTCGTGGTAGCTGTCGTTCTTGCCAAAGAAGTCATCAAGC
>JAQGOU010000038.1 GCA_028293445.1 Verrucomicrobiales bacterium
GTTTTTTTGAGGGAGATGGAGTTGTGTTTCCCATCCCCACCCGAACAAACCAAAATCGCCAATTTCCTCACCGCCCTCGACCGCAAGATCGAAAGCGTTGCCAACCAGATCACCCAGACCCAAACCTTCAAGAAAGGGCTGCTCCAGCAGATGTTTGTATGAGCGCGTCCTTCTCCATCGTGCAACTCGGTGATTGCGCATTACCGCAGAGTATTCTCTTTGTTACTAACGGAAGACCTCAGGAAAAAAGGAAACAGATAATTAAGATATGATTTTGGCATATGCACTTGGGACAGCCGATCTGACCTCTAACGCTGGCTGGACTTTTTCTGCCGCCGGAGGAGTCGCTTTTATCGTGCGCGAATATTTTAAACATGTCGCAGCAAAAGAGGAGAGATCGGTTGCAAAGAGTATCGGGCACACACAGCTGAGGACGGAAGATGTCATTCAAATCCTCAAAGAATTCAAAGACGACGAGTCCCGCCTAAAGGCACTGGAAGTGTTATTACGAGGGCAAGAGGCTCAGGCCAGGCAATTACTCGATAAGCTCAAATCCGACATCAATGTGGATAAACTGGTAAGCCACCATGATGGATCGACGTTGAAGCAGCTAAAAACTGTGGGAAGCGCGGCGCTTTTGCTCGGCATAATTACGCTGGTCGCTGGGTTTTCATATGGTGGGGGTAAAGCGAATCCTCCAATCCTTCCGATTGCGAACCCACCGGTTACAACCACTAATCTTCCACCCGCACCGACCAACGCTCCCGTCAAGCCCACGAACTCCCCGCCGCCAATCAGCGAATCGTTGAAGCGCGGGATCGCTGCTTATTCCGGCCTGAACGGAAAAATCGATGAATTGGCTGCGTGGAAGTACATTAATGAAGCTGACCAGGATAAAAACCCAATTGCACGGGCATGGCTGGCATCGCTTTACAAGCAAGGTTTATGCGGATCGACCTTGGACAGAAAAAAAGCCGAAGAACTCGCGGAGTCCTGCTGGCCGGCCGTCACGGCCAGAGCCGATGGCGGGGATGTCGATGCGTTGGTGGCGCGGGGGCTAATTGGATGTTTTAAACTTTCAATACTGGCGACTGATAACTCAACCCTCCACGATTTAAAGAGTGCGGCTGACAAAGATGATTCCAATGCGATGTGGCTGTTGGGAAGGTACCTTCTCAAGGATAAGGACACTGAAGTGGATGGTATACGGTGGCTCAAGGAAGCTGAAAAACATAAGAACCTAAGAGGAAAATGGGAAGGGCTTCTGCGTGAAATCAAGGAAACGGAACGATCTGGCGAATCCATAGAGGATTTTCGTCAGCGAATTAATGACCTTGCGGCCGCGGGTTGCACCGAAGCCATGGTGTACTTTGCCGGAAGTTTTTACAGGGAATTGGATCCTTTGCCCTGGCTCAGATTAGCTGCAGCAAATGGAAACGTTTGGGCAGAAGCAAAACTCGAGAGTTTAGGGCAACCCAAACCGCCTGAACCTTCAGTGTCCGACATTGCGATCCGCTTCATTACGAATGGGAAAAGTCCGAAAAAACCGGCGACCGGCGTCGAGGCTTGGTTTGAGGTGAATGGGAAAAAATTCGCCGAGGCGCCGCTGTTGGTTAAAGATGCAAGCACTTTTACCCTGCATTTAAAACCGACCCAACCCTGTCGGCGCGATGACATCGTTAAAGGGGAATTGGGAGTGAAACTAAAGGTCCCGCACGGAACGGATGATCGATGGAAGTTTGAGATGAATATCGCGCTAATTTACGATAATTCGAAATCGGAATTCTTTCGCATTCCAGGCGTAAACCTAAGCGACAACCACTCTTTGACCAACTTTGCATCCACAAACACCGTTGACTGGCCAAAATAGCGGCTAACCTGACGAAAGCGCAACCAAATGGCCCCTATCCTCCAACTCGAACAAGTTCTCGAAGACGAACTTGTCGCGCAGTTGGTGGGTCTGTGCTACACGCGGGTAGCGGTGACGGATGAGGCGTCTATGTTGGCGAACCTCAAGGCGCAACTGGAGGCTTTCAACAACGTGACGCTGACGGCGGGAGAATTCACCCAGGTGCTGCATCACCTCACCAAAAGCTCCGGGGTTTTTGCCAAGGCGAAGATTCTCCGGGACCGGATGAAGCTGGCGAAAGAGGATGGGCAAACGGTTTACCTGGAATTTTTAGACTCTGTGAATCCGCTGCGGAACCGTTATCAAGTCACGCAACAAGTGGCGATGGAAGGGACTTACAAGAATCGCTATGACGTGACGATTCTCATCAACGGCCTGCCGCTGGCGCAGATCGAGTTGAAACGGCGCGGGCTGGAAATGAAGGAAGCCTTTAACCAGATCCAGCGTTACCAGAAGCACAGCTATTGGAGCGCGCAGGGTCTGTTTCACTTCGTCCAGATTTTTGTGATCAGCAACGGGGTGAACACGAAGTATTACGCGAACGCGCGAAAGCAGTCTTTCAAGCAGACCTTTTACTGGGCGGGCGAAGACAACAAGACAATCCGGGAACTGAAAGCGTTTGCGACGGCTTTCCTGAACCCGCACCACCTCGGCACGATGATCGGGAAATACATCGTGCTCAATGAGACGGATAAGATCCTGATGGTGTTGCGGCCGTATCAATATTACGCCACGGAACGAATCGTGGAACGGGTGAAGAATCCGCCGCCGGTGGAGCCCAACGGTTACGTCTGGCACACTACGGGATCCGGCAAGACACTGACTTCCTTCAAGGCGGCGCAGATCATCACCGGACTGCCGAACATCTATAAAGTCGTTTTCTGCGTCGACCGGAAAGATCTCGATTACCAGACCATCAAAGAGTTCAACGGCTTCAGCAAAGGAAGCGTCGACAGCACAAACGACACGAAGAAGCTGGTCCAGCAATTCACCGACGACACCAAGCTGATCGTCACGACGTTGCAAAAGCTGAACACCGCCATCAGCAAAGCGCAGTACTTGGCGCAAATGGAAAAACTGCGGGATGAGCGGATCATTTTTATCTTCGACGAGTGTCATCGCAGCCAATTCGGCGACACGCACAAGCGGATCATCGCCTTTTTCCGCAATCACCAGATGTTCGGTTTCACCGGCACGCCGATCTTCGCCGACAACGCCGTGACCAAGGACGGCAAGAAGCACACGACGAAGGATCTCTTTCACCAGAAACTGCATTCGTACGTGATCACCGATGCGATCAAGGACGAGAACGTGCTGAAATTCGCCGTGGAATATGTGGGGCGTTATAAGAAGAAGGCGGGTACCGCCACGGAAGTTGACATCGAGGTGGAGGGAATCGACACGAAGGAATTGATGGAGTCTGACGCGCGGCTGGAGAAGATTACCGACTACATCATTAGCCATCACGCGGTGAAGACGCGGAACAAGGAATTCACGGCGATGTTTTGCGTCAGCTCGGTGGACGTGCTGATTAAATATTACGAGCTGTTCGCCGCGAAGAAGAAGGCAGGGAAACACAATCTGAAGGTGGCGACGATCTTCAGCTATACCTCCAACGAGGAAGACAAGGATGCGGACGGCATTCTCGATACGGATAGCGAAATCATCGGTGGCGAGGGCGGCGATCCGCACACGCGGGACAAGTTGGACGGCTTCATTGCGGATTACAACGGGATGTTCGGCACGAACTTCTCCACGAAGGATACGCAGTCCTTCTATAACTATTACCAGGACATCGCCAAGAAGGTGAAGGAGCGGAAGGTCGATATTCTGCTAGTCGTGAACATGTTTCTTACCGGCTTCGACAGCAAGTCGCTGAACACAATGTATGTCGACAAGAACTTGCGCTTTCATGGGCTGGTGCAGGCTTACTCGCGGACCAACCGCATCCTCTCCGAGGTGAAGAGTCAGGGGAATATTGTGGTCTTCCGCAACCTGAAAAAACGCACGGACGAAGCCATCGCGCTTTTCTCCAATGTGAAGGCGAAGGAAGACATCTTCGTGCCGCCGTATGAGGATTACGTCGAGCAGTTCAACGAGGTGGTCGTGGAATTGTTGAAGCTGACGCCGACGGTGCGCAGCGTGAAAGAACTGAAGGACGAAGAGGAGGAGCTGAAGTTCGTGAAGATCTTCCGCGAACTGATGCGCCTGCGAAACATTCTCGAATCGTTCTCCGAGTTCGACGACAACGATTTGTCGTTGCCTGCCCAACGTTTCGCCGATTATCGGAGCGCTTATCTCGACCTCTACGACAAGGTCAAGACGGAGCACACGAAGGAAAAAGCATCCATTCTTGAAGACGTCGATTTCGAACTGGAACTGATTCACCGCGACGTGATCAACGTGCAGTATATCCTGACGCTGCTCGCCAGGCTCTACGGCGCGGAACCTGAGGAACAGGCCGCCCTGCGGAAACTGATTCTCGACACGGTCGCCGGAGATCTCGAACTGCGGAGCAAGAAAGAACTGATCGAGAAATTCATCAAAGAGAATTTGCCGAACGCCGAGAGCGCGGCAGAGATTCCCGAATGCTTCGAGGATTTCTGGGAGAAGGAACGCGTGGCCGCCTTTGAACAGCTCTGCAAAGAGGAGCAACTGAACCCGGACAAGCTGAAGAAAGTTATCGACCGTTACGTTTACACCGGAGAGAAGCCATTGCCAGATCCTGACATTATTGAGTTAATCAATCACCCACTGAAATTGGCGGAGCGCGGCCCGACGAAGGCGCGTGTGCTGGATAAGGTTGTGGATTATGTGGCGACCTTTATCCGAGGAATTGCGGCATGATGATTACAGGCATCCGCAATCGGGAATTGATTGCCCGCTTCGAGGGACAAATCCAATCCACCCTCGCCCGCGTCTGGAGGGAAGAAAAACATGATACAACTATATCAACCGAGGATTCAGGGGCTGCCAAAGGCTTTCACAGACCCCTTTCATGAAATCTATACCCACGTCACCAGGGCGATTGAGGGACATGCCGCGCACAATAACGGCTCGCCGTCGGCTGGTTGGATTCAGGAAATGGTGCAAGATTTTGCGCTTGAGTATAAATCATGGGAGACAAAGCGCGATTACGAGTTTTATTTCAAAGCCTGTATCTGTCCCAAGTTAGATGCCCGTTTCCTGCATCTGACGGTTTGCGCATTCCTGCACATTTCTTACGACTTGCCGGTGGTAATGGCGAAAAAGTGGCCGGGAATACATTATCCTTCTGTGAGTTACGCGCAAGCCACTAACGTTTTTTATGCTCTAGACCCGATTTTTCCTGATGTTCTTCTTAAACATGGACGGAGTCGGAAGGTGATTGGACGGTACGGAATATTAGCCAAGCGAATCCCCAATTTCTTTGTAAATCCACCGAATCAGGTTTTGTCTCATTGGACTAAGAACCTCCGCGCTACGGCGTGGACTCATGCGCAACTGCTGGCGGAATCATCCTCGGGTGATTTGGATGCAACCAAAATACGAATGATGCAAGCAATGGTCACAGCGCTGGGTGAGCTGACTTTATGGCCGTGGTCACCAGCCAGGCTCAACCCGCCACATGGAGCATTTCGGTATCCGGGCATTGTTCCGCTACTAGGCGTGACACAAGAACAAGTCACGACAGGAGTCGCCATCACCGCTGCTTTATTGAGCCTGTCTTCCTTGCTTTATTCTTGGTGGACATCCAGGCAACAGGTAACCATTTCTGAAGTTAGTAATTCCGTGTTCGTAGAGCGGTTCGCCGTTCGTATTTTATTTTACATGAACATCGCAATTCGGGACAAAGAGCGCTTTGAACGAGAAATCAGACCAAGGTTTTTTGAAATAAAACGACTGTTAGACGAACAGAACACCAAACCGGGCAAAAATCCTGAGTAAGGCGGACTTTTTCCAAAAACTATGTGGCAAGCGATTCAATACGTCGGATCGGCAATAACATTAATAGCGTTTATTGCGGCGACAGTTGCATGGATTTTTAAAGTTAAGGTCCAGAAGGAAGAACGTTTAATTAAATTGGCCAGGGTCGATGAGCGTACAGAACTTGTTCGAGATGCGTTGGAGTTTTTTCGCGTAGACACGGCTAATCTTAGCAAAGAACAACAATTCAAAATTGCATTCGAGCAAATCCATGCGCGCGCACAGCGGTTTAAAATTGCTGCAATTGTAGTCTGCATTATCGCAGTTTTGGCAGCCATCGTCACGATTTATACGATTATTCACGCCCCCAATGCTTCTGTTTCTAATGAAAATATTGAAATCAAAAAAGCTCAACCGGTGTTCGTTATAAGTAAACACCAGCTGAAAAAGGAAGGCGAAGATTACTACGCTGATGAGGAATTACGGATACAGAACGTGGGTGGCCCTGCGAAGGAGCTGAAACATACTATCTCAGTTTGGTATGAACTCAGATTGTACAAGAAAGATCATACTACCTTTAAAACTAATATTCCCGTGAATGGTTATTACCCAGTCCACGGTGTAACGAGTGACGCCTTAACCGGATTGTTGGTCACTGCTGTTGGTGACAGGAACAACGAGAGAGCTACGCGTTTTGAACGGCAGGTTTGCGCCTTAGCTAAAACGAATGGTTTTAATATATGCCTGATCGAAATGTTTCAATACGTCGGACTGAGCTATCTGGATTTATTTGATCGGCACCACACGAATTATTTTTACGTTCGTCCAGTGAGTGGAGGAGAGCAAATTAATGGTAAGGAAGGCGAAAAATGGGTTGAGGATTTTTCCGCAAAATTCTGGGACAGAGGTGGCCTTGAGTTTTATGGGGCCACGCCCGAACAAATGCTCGAACGCGCACGAACCGCAATTTTCAAATAGGCCTTAGCGCCGAGAACTCGCGGCACGAGATTTCGCAGGTTTGATACTCGCTTCGCTCGCGCCTGCGGCAGAGTGAGGGGATTGTAATGGGATCGAACCCAGGGTACCTCGTCGGACTCAGCAACCCTGGGCTGAACGATAGAACACCATACGCGTTCTTTTCGCTGGTTCATTTATTCTGTCGTGATCAGAGTGTTATTTCTTCGCAGAGGTCTGTTGGGATTTCTTTTTCTTGGCCGCCTTTTTTCCCAAGGTCAATTCCTTGCCGTGGCGGAGGGTCCGGCGATAGTTGCCTTCATCCATGTCGGGGCGGAGGCCGGATTTTTCACAAACGTAAACCATGAGTTCTTCTGCTTTGTAGCCCAGCTCAATCCCTTCCAAGTCGGCGGCGTAGGTAAAACGACATCCAATGGATTCCGGCCGGTAGGGCCGGCACAAAGCAACGTAATACCCGCGTGGCTGCCTTACAGGCCGCAAGAGTGCTCTCTCATTTGCAACCCAGGCCACCGCTCGCGTTGCTCGCTCAGCCGTGGGCTATCACATTTCTGGCTTCCAGCCTTAAACTTATGGGTAATGCTCAGTAAAGTGTGAGAGTCCCAGCTGGCGACGCGAGAGGCCACTGTCGTCGTGTTCATGCGCACCTTCGCTGTGATTTCTGGTTCCCTTTAGATTTCTCAGCGCATGTAGGCGCCTTGTCCGGTAAGAATCGAAGGCCGGCCAATTCTTCGACCCGACAGCGGAACGGTTCTCCTTTCACTTGGCGACTTGCCGACGGTTGTTGTTGATGGTCATCTATAACAATGCAAAAGAACGACGAACTCGGTGCGAAGGGGAAAAAGCTCTTGGCTTTCCTGGTCGGGGAGATAACTAAAGGGCGTTTCGTAAAAGAAGACCCTACGACGTTTATCGGATACGGCGAGGTGTTGGATAAAATGAAGATACCGCGTCGTGGTACAGCCGGGCAGCAATTGCAACAGGAAGGTCTAATTGAACTCAACGACTGGACCAAGCTGCATCCAGAGATTCCAAAAATCACAGGGTTCCTGGTTGATAAAAAATTAAATCGGCCCGGGCCGGGATTTGCCCCGTCGCATGGACACATGGAACGGGACTGGCAGAAATGGTGGATCGAGGAAACAACCCGAGCATTGGAGTTTTCACAATGGAGTCGTTATTTGGGCAGGGAAACCTCAGCCAATCCGCGAGCCGCAACGACGCCTCCCGTGGCGAATAAGGGGCCGGAAAAAAAGGAAGCGTCTAAAATCCCTTCGGTTGAGCCTGGTAAACGCGGTAAGTGAATCGGGCCACTGCGGGCGTACCTCCGTTTAGCCGAAACAATTCATTTGAACCACGAATGAAGACGAGTCAACCGGGCGCGGCGCAACCGCAGCCGCAACCGAGGGAATGGAATTTAACCGCAATAATTCCAACTCCTGTCTAACAGCCCGTTGAAAAAGTAGGAGACGAGGTAACAAGTCTCTAACTTCTCTGCTGAAACGGAAGAAATTTGAGACTCGTTACCTCGTCTCCTACGAGAAAAGAAGGTTTTCAACGGCCTGCTAAACGTCTTCTCCGAGGTGGTTTTTATTCTTTCGCAGAGTTCTTTTGGGATTTCTTTTTGTTGGCCGCCTTCTTTCCCAACGTCAATTCTTTGCCGTGGCGGAGGGTCCGGCGATAGTTGCCTTCATCCATGTCCGGGCGGAGGCCGGATTTTTCGCAAACGTAAACCATGAGTTCTTCTCCTTTGTAGCCCAGTTGAATCCCTTCCAGTTCGGTGGCGTAGGCGAGCTTGGCGCGTTTGTCCATGGCCTGGCGCATGGCGAGGAGCTTCGGGCCGCGGCGTCCAACGCCGGCGGCACGGAGGACGCGGGTAATTTCGGGCAGGTTCAGGTCGCGTTTGATGTCGGGATTGGAGTGCCACGGAATGTCGATGCGCAGGCTGTGTGGCGTGCCGTAAACCGCAATCTTGGCGAGTAACGGAGTCGCCCCACGAAAACCAAGCAGCCCATGCCGGGCGCAGATGGAATCAAGGTGTTCGACATACTTTTCCCACGGCGTTCCCCATCTGAAATTACGTTCCTTGGAGCGGAAGTTCCGTTCCGTGGTCATGCGGCGGCGAATGACTTTGTCGTTGCTCCAGCTTTGGTATTTCGCCACGTCATGATGTTTTTCCAATTTGGCGAAATCGGCTTTGATTTCTTCGTCTTCGAAGATGGCTTGTTCCGAGAGAACGTATTTGTCTTTGCCTTTATCGGTGATGCACCAGTCGTAATCGCCTTTTTGCACACAGAGTTCGCGCTCGGCAATGATGTCGCGCAACGGACGAGCGGGAAGATCCCGGTAGTTGTGGATGATATCAATGAGGAGCGGGTCGATGGTGCCGGTTTCGCGGAGTTGTTTGAAAACCTCGGAACACATGCCGAAATACTCGGGGGTCCACAGACTGTAAGGCTCGAGAATCCAGGAGCGCAGGAGGTAGAGCGTCTCGAAGTATTGTTTGAACTTCGGGTCGGCCATGAATTCATGCGATTGCACGATAAATGATTCCTTGGTTTTCTGGACCTGGAAGGTGGTGTTGTGGATCTGAGCGATGTCGGCCTGAAGATTAAGTTGTTGTTCCATTTGTTCCATGGGCCGAGAGCATACGTAAACGGAAAAGAGTGTCAGCGGAAATTTGGAGGCGTGAATTTGACAGGTAGACACGAATTTCACAGATCAACACGAATTATCAGAAAAAAAACTTCGACGGTAGGGCATCCTCCGCGCGGCATAAGTATCTACAAGTCGAAAGGCGAAGTTAGATAAACGCTCGCCCTCATCCTAACCTTCTCCCCCGAGGAGAAGGAACAGCCTGCGCACGTCTCTGGTTTTCGGAGGGCTGTCCGTCAAATCCCGCCGTGTGAATCTTCAAAAACGCGGACGAACGATTCTCCCTCTCCTCGGAGGAGAGGGCAGGGGTGAGGACGAGCGTTTAGCTAACTTTTCCCTGCTATCTTTCCACCGAATAATGTGAAAAAGCCCCTTGTTTTTCAACTTGTGTAGATACTGATGGGCGCGCCCGTGGGCTGGCCCCTACCAAATCCCGAAAAATTCGTGCCAATTTGTCGGCATCCGCGAGCGGTGCCAGCAAGTATCTAGTTCTGACTGAATTCGTGTCTAAAAGTCCCCGCCTTAAACATCAAAAATGGAAATTTTTTACTTCAACAAACCCCAATAGAATCAATGAGTTCATGGGGAGGTCACGGAATGGGCCCATTCCGTGACCTAAACTTCTTTTTCGATTTGTGGAAAGCTGTTTCTCGTTCGAGGGAGCGCGAGTCGCTCAGTAGGACACACGAAGACCGGGAGTGGACCTAAGAAAACCACCCCAGTCGCGGGTGACAAACACAACGTTTGCGCCGACAGCGGCCTTGCTTCGCGTCGGCAGGTTCAAGGTTTGAAGTTTAAAGTTCAAAGTTTGAACGGCCAAAACATCGGAGGACGGATGACACGTGTTGGAAGTCTGACGATGGCAGTAGATGTCGGAGGTCTCAGAGCAGTCGTGTGACTGAAGTTCGAGGACGGAAGACAAACAGACAGAAACAGTAAACAAAACAGAAAGAAATAATAGTATGACAAACCTTACACCTAAAAATGATTCCGATCTCCTGACGTCGTCTCAGGACCTTGCCACCGGCGAGGTAGCGATCGGCAACGAACTTGACGTTGCACAAAACAAGTCCGGAAAGATCATCGCTGATATCAATGATCTCACCGGTAAACGTGCGGGTTACGAAATCGCCAAGTCTAAACTGGTCGATTACCGCGCGGCGATCCGTTCCGTGTTCGAGGATGGCAAGACGTACATGGGCCTGGGCCGTGACACCTTCAAACCACGCTTCGGCAACGAGTTCGTTGATAAATGGAAATTGCTCGGTTTCGAGGATTCCCTGGCGTTGCCCAAGACTCCCGCGGAACTGCAACTGGCGGTGAAGACCTTCAAGGAATTCCTCGCGGCCAATCCGACCTATGAAGTGATCCCGCTCAACCTGACGGTGGCGTATGCGCAGACGTTATACGACCAGATCAGCGCGGCGCGTGGCGCGGTTTACAACCAGGAGATGGTTGTCACCACAGCCAAGGAAGCGCGTGATGCGTCGGCGGAACAGTTGCGCCGTCGTTATCGCGGGTTCATCGATGAGGTGAGCCAGCTCATGGGGCCTTTGGATCCGCGCTGGAAGGTGTTCGGTCTGAACCTGCCCGGGGCGATGGCGATTGCGGATATCGTCGAAGGCTTGCAGGCGGTGTTGATCGGGCCGACGACGGTGGCGTTGAAATGGAATGCCTCGGCGCGCGCGGATTATTATCGCGTGTTCAAGAGGGTGATCGGCGTTGATGCGGAACCTGTCGCAGCCGGTTCGCCTTCGGACCTCGACATGACACTCGAGAATCTGCCGAGCAACGCGACGGTGGAGATCTACGTCGCGGCCGTGAATAACGGCGGCGAAAGCCAGTTGTCCGAGAAGGTGACGATCGTCACGCATTAAAAACCGAGTTCAAAGTTTGAAGTTTAAAGTTCAAAGTTGAACCAGCAGTTGCAGAACAAAGCCGTCTCTCGGGAAACCGAGGGACGGCTCTTTTGTTGAGACCGTCTCCTTGGACCCACGAAAGAAACTCACGAAGGAGCGCCGACTTCCAAGTCGGCTTCAGCCGAAAATGATTCGATTTCTTTTGGTTCTTCAACGTTTTCGGCGGAATAGAAAGTGGTAATGGTGGCCAAGGAATATTTTAAGCGCGAAGAGAATTAGCGCGCTCTCCCTCACCCTAACCCTCTCCCGCTGGGAGAGGGGACTCCGTCCGTCCGTTTCTGTGAATCATCAAAGGCTCGGGAAACCTGGTCGCTGACGGAGCAAAGAGTTCGGAAGATTGGCGAAAACAGGTCCCCTCTCCCAGCGGGAGAGGGTTAGGGTGAGGGAGAATTCCCTTAGTCGTTTTATGCCGCCCAATTCTCTCAATCTTTTCATCGTTCGCTTAAAGCCGGTTTGGAAACCGGCGCTCCGTTCCAAAACATGTGCTCATTTCGTCAGGCCGCGAGAACGCCTTGATTCTCTTTGCGCTCGAGATCTTTCCTTTCGCCGCCACTGGCACTTCCAATCACACCCAGCACACCACAAAACGCCCGTTTTATTTTGACTAAGGTGTTGCCGTAGTGGAACATCGGCGTTTAGGGAAAAACTCCATCAGGTCTTCTGGGGTTTTAAACAACGTTCTAATACGAATGAACATTAAATCAGCCTTTGGGCTGGTCACGCTTGCTTGTACGCTGCTCTCAGGCTCTGTACACGCGGACCAAATTATTTACGTTAATCAGGATGCTCCACCAGCTTCGACCCAAACCGGGTCATCGTGGGCGAATGCGGTTCGAGATTTGCAGCCAGCGATAGCGGCGGCCCAGGCTTCGGCGGTGCGCCCGGTTCAAATTTGGGTCGCGAAGGGGGTCTATAAACCAACCACCGGTTCCAATCGCAATGCCTTTTTCTCGCTGAGCAGTTCCATGTCGTTGCGCGGCGGTTTTGTGGGGACCGAAACGGATCCTTCCCAGCGGCCGGCGTCAGGGTATCCGACCATTCTGAGCGGAGACATTGGCACGGCTCAACGCGCCGGCAATCAGGTGGCTGTCACCGACGTTGTTGCGGGCACGGAAAATATCGTTTTCGACCAGACCGATCCCGGCTTTGTCGACAACAGTGCGAACGTGATGGTTCTGCGTGGGGTGACGAATGTTCTTTTAGATTCACTCGTGATCACGGGTGGCAATGCCAATAACACCAATGGCGGGGTAAAGATTTATGAGACCGCAAAAATCCAATCGATGATCATTCCGGGGGATGTCGGCACGATTGAGC
>JAQGOU010000581.1 GCA_028293445.1 Verrucomicrobiales bacterium
CGCTCGCGCATTACAACTGGGGAATCATTCTCCAACAGCAGAACAATTTCGACGAAGCCCTCCCGCATTTCCGCAGCGCCGTGCAGAACGATCCGCAAAATGCCGAATCACGCAATATGCTTGGGAACGCATTGATGCGCGCCGGCAAGTTCGATGAAGGGGCCGAGGCCATCATGACCGCCGTGAAACTCGATCCGCGGTTGCCGCAGGCGCAACTCAGCGCCGGCAATCTGATGCTGCAACGGAAACAGTTGCCCGAAGCCATTCAGTATTTCACCGAAGCCGTTCGTTTAAAGCCTGACTTCACCGACGCGCACTACGCTCTTGGAAATGCGATTGCCATGTCTGGTAAGATTGATCAAGCGTTGCCGCACTTTGCCGAGGTTGTTCGTTTGAATCCTAACGTTGCGGACGGCTATCTCCCGCTTGGGTTGGCCTTGCAGCAAACTGGGAATCTCGACAGCGCTCTGCGCGCGTATCGCGAAGGGTTGCGCGTGAATCCAGATTTTTTCCCGATCATGATTCGTCTCGGCTGGATTTTGGCGACACATCCTGAATCCAAGTGGCGCGATGGAGTTGAAGCGATGCGTCTGGCCACGCGCGCCGTGGAATTGTCCCACGAGAACAGCGCCGAAGCGCTGGACCTCCTGGCTGCGGCTTACGCCGAAACGGGAAAGTATGCTGAAGCGGCAGGCACTGCGCAGAAGGCTGTTTCGCTGGCCCAGTCTGCAAAGCAACCGGCGCAGGCCGGTCAGATCGAAGCCCGTCTGCAGCTTTATAAACAGGAACGCAGTTATCGGCAGTAAACATGCGACGCGATTTTCTCATTGGAGCCATTTTGTTTCTGATTTGCGTGGCGGTTTTCTCGCCCGTATATCAAGCCGACTTCGTGCATTGGGACGATGACCTGAACATCACCGGCAATCCGCACATTCAAAAGCTGAACGGCGAAAACCTGCGCTGGATGTTCACCGACTTCAGTTTCATGCGCCGTTACGTGCCGATGAGTTGGTTGACGTGGGGGTTGACCTGCCACTTCTTCGGATTAAATCCGCGCGCCTTTCATCTTGAAGGCTTGTTGCTGCACGCGATCAACGCGGTCCTGCTTTTTTTCCTGCTGAAGAAACTCCTCTCCTACTCACGGAAAGAAGAGTCCGCAGATCAATCAACCCTCGCGGCTGCGCTCGGCGCATTCCTTTGGGCGATTCATCCGCTGCGCGTCGAAGTTGTCGCCTGGGCCAATTGCCAGATGTATGCGCAGTCGCTGCTGTTCGTGCTGCTGGCCACGTTTGTCTATCTGCGTGCAACCTCCGCACCGTCCGCAAATAAAAACCGACTCATCCTGCTCTCGGCCTTTTTGTTTTTGCTCTCGTTACTGACGTATCCAACGGCGATCGCCTTCGTGGTGGTTCTTCTGGTCATGGATGTTTTTCTGCTCGGACGTCTGCCGATGGACCCGAGGCGCTGGCTCGCGAAAGATTCACGCTCGGTCCTTTTGGAAAAGATTCCCTTCGTCGTGGCGACGCTCGCGGTGGCAGGGGTGACGTTGTGGGCGCGTGCCCACATGACCGACTTCTGGAAAGTCGCCGACCGTATCGACGGTTTTAGCTGGCCGTCCCGGATCGCACAGGCGTTCTACATTTGGGCGTATTATGTTTGGAAGCCATGGGTCTCCTTCGAGTGGTCTCCCGTTTATACGCAGCTTGTCTCGTTTGGCGTGACGGACTGGCCTTTCATTGTGAGTTCCCTCGCGGTGATCGGCATCACGATCTGGCTCGTAGCGAAGAGAGCGCGCTGGCCCTGGGCCTTGGCATTGTGGATCTGCCATTTGGCATTGCTCGTCCCAATGCTGGGTCTCACGGAACATCCGCATTATCCGAATGACCGTTATAATTATCTCGCCGCGATTATCGGCTCGCTCCTCGTTGCGCTTTTCGTCCGCATGCTCCCGGCCAATCGACGAACGAAAGTCATCGCCGCGTTCCTGGTGTTCGGAACGATGTTGGCCGCTTTCAGTTTTCAGCAGACGAAAATCTGGCGTAACAGCAACGTCCTGTTTTCGACGGTAATTCAAAAGCTGGGCAATGATCCGTATCGCGCGGATATTTATTGGCGCCTCGGTAAAACGTTTGCCGCGGAAAATGACTTCGCGCGCGCGATTCCCAATTATCAAAAGTCCCTCGAGCTCTTCCCCTCCTCGGCACCGGTTCATATCTTGTTGGCGGAAGCGCTCTTCGCCAGAAATCAAACGAACGACGCCATCGCCGAATATGAACTCGCCGTGAAGTCTGATCCCCGCAACGGATTGGCGCATTACAATCTGGGCATCCTGTTCGAGCGGCAGGACAAGCCGAGCGAGGCTATCCCGCACTTCCGCAGTGCCAGCGAAGCCGATACAAACCACATCGACGCCTACAACGGTTTGAGCCGCAGCCTGGCGAAGAGCGGCCAAATTGAGCAAGCGATGGTTGTCTTGCAGCAGACCCTGCGCATCGACCCGGCGAACGCCATTGCGAACTTCAATTTGGGGAATGCGTGCATGCAGCAGAATAAAATTCCCGAAGCGCTGGCCCATTTTGCCCAGGCGGTCAAAACAAAACCGGACTTTGCCGACGCCCATTATCAACTCGGCAGCTGCCTGGCGATGACCGGTCGCATCGCCGAAGCGCTGCCGCACTTCGTTGAGTCCACGCGATTGAAGCCTACGTTCGCTCCCGGCTTTCTGGCCCTGGGGATGGCGTCGTCTCAAACCCGACAATTCGCCAGTGCCATCAACGCCTATAATAAAGCGCTGCAGATCAACCCGGATTTCATGCAGGCGCTCATCAATCTCGGGTGGATTTTGGCCTCGCATAATGACGCTAATCTTCGGAACGGCCCGGAGGCTCTGCGCCTAGCACAACACGCCGTGGAACTCTCGCACGAAGGCGATCCTGATTCCCTGGACCTGCTCGCTGCCGCCTACGCCGAGTGCAAAAAATTCCCCGAAGCCGCCACGACCGTCAGCAAAGCGATTTCTGTCGCCAACGCCAAGGGTGAGTCCAGCCGCGCGACCCAACTTGAGGCGCGCCTGGAACTTTATCGGTCCGGACAGCCACTCCGCCAGTAACTTGACCGTTGGGCTTTCGCCGCCTCTAAGAAAGTCGTTTTCTTCAGAAAACGGCTTTTTAAAAGACTTCAAAACCGGAGTCTCACGTGAAACCGCAACTTTGGGTCACCCGAAGCAGCAGTTTCACGTGGAAGTGGCAACTTTGGGTCACCCAAAACAGGAGTTTCACGTGGAAGTGGCAACTTTGGGTCACCCAAAACAGGAGTTTCACGTGGAAGTGGCAACTTTGGGCCGCCCGAAACAGGAGTTTCACGTGAGAGTGGCAACTTTGGGTCACCCGAAACAGGAGTTTCACGTGGAAGTGGCAACTTTGGATCACCCAAAACAGGAGTTTCACGTGGAAGTGACAACTTTGGGTTGCCCGAAACAGGAGTTTCACGTGAGAGTGGCAACTTTGGGCCGCCGGAAACAAGAGTTTCACGGGAAAGTGGCAACTTTGGGCGACCAAAAACTGGAGTTTCACGTGAAACGGAAGAACGCTTCCGAAATTGACTTTTACCCCAAACAAGAAGATGTCTCTCGGAGGCTTTACCGACAAAAGCCGTCTAACTGAGGCGTAACTTCCAGGAATTATGAAAAGAACTGTTCAATTATCTATTTTAGCGGGCGTCTTCGGAACTCTCGCCTGCGCAGCTGAGCCGGCGTTGACCATTTATAATGCGAACTTCGCCGTCGTCCGCGATCTGATTCAAATGAATCTCCCCAAGGCCGGGGCCAATGAGATTCATTACGCCGGCGTCGCGATGCACCTGGAACCCGACTCCGTGATCCTGCGCGATCCGACCGGCAAACGATTCCTGCAGGTGCTTGAACAGAATTTTCGCAACGATCCTGTTTCCCAGGAACTGATGCTCTCGCTCTTCGAAGGCAAAACCATCGACTTCGAAACCGCCCGCACGTTGACCAATGGCCAAACAAAATTAGAGATCATAGAAGGCAAAATCGTTCGCAGCGGTTACACACCGCATTATATTTCGTATGATGAAGATCAGGGTTATCGTGCTCAGCAAGGGATGCAGCCGGTCATCGAAGTCGATGGCAAGTTGCGGTTCAGTCTACCGGGCCAACCTCTTTTTCCCGCACTCGCCGATGATACAATTCTGAAGCCGACCTTGTCCTGGCTGATTCAAGCCGACAAGCCCGGGCGGCTCGACGTCGAGTTGGGTTACATCACGAGCGGCATCAAGTGGGATGCGGATTACAATCTCGTCGCGCCAGAGGTTGGTGACACTCTTGATCTCGTCGGCTGGATCACCATCAACAATCAAAGTGGGAAAACGTTCGATCGAGCGAAAATCAAATTGATGGCCGGCGACGTGAACAAAGTGCAGAAGCGGCCGCGTGCCTATGCCCGGGCAAAAATGTCGATGGCCATGGATGCAGAAGCCGGTGAAGCGAACGTCACCGAGAAAGCATTCGACGAATATCATCTCTACACCCTCGCGCGCGCCACCACGCTGCGGGATCACGAAATGAAGCAGGTCGAATTCGTGCGCGGCGCCGGGATCAAGGCGAAACCGATTTACGTCTATGACGGCGCACAGGTGGCGGCGTTTGAAGGTTGGAATTACGAGATGATTCGCAACAATCAGGAATACGGAACTGAATCGAATCGCAAGGTGTTCGTGATGCGCGAGTTTAAGAATTCCGAGACGAACGGTCTCGGGATGGCATTGCCGAAAGGGAAACTACGTTTTTACCGTCGCGACACCGATGGACAACTTCAATTCACCGGCGAGAACGTGATCGATCACACGGCGAAGGATGAATTGATCCGCGTCACTCTCGGAAACGCCTTCGACCTCGTCGGCGAACGTAAACGTTCCAACTACAAAATGGATGCCCGTAACCATTGGATCGACGAATCCTTCGAAATCAAAGTGCGCAACCACAAGAAGACTGCCGTCGAAATCCGCGTGGTCGAGCGCCTCTATCGCGGCGACAACTGGGAAGTGAAAGAGAAGTCCGACGACTTCACGAAGAAGAATTCTCACACGATCGAATTCCCGGTCCAGGTCAAACCCGACGAGGAAAAAGTCGTGACGTACACGGTGCATTATACGTGGTAGGAAGCGGGGAAGCACGAGAGGGGCACTCCATGGAGTACATAATCAATTCGCAGAAAGAGGGAATTGACTTCGAAAGGTACGCTGCCTATCTCGATTCTATCCGCAATAGGCTGCCGGCACACGTGGGCGCCTTTGCGTCGGATTCTCGTCACTTCGACCTTTCCTCCCACAGTTCTCTGCACGACGCTTGGCTTGAGAGCCTCACTGTCAGCGAGGCAGCAACGGGCCAGCGTAGTGAGATACGCAGGCTGGAGATTCATCTTTGCTTGCTCGGTCCATTCCACGATCGACGCATTCACCTTAGATATAGCGGCGTTACTCGATATCGATTCGACTTGTCCGCTCAAGAAGGGGAGCAGGTAGCACAGGGTGATTTGTTTACACACGAAATTCGAGTAAACGATGCTGGCGCGTTGATCCATGAGATATTGTTTCAGAACGCGACATTATTGATCGAGTGCCGTGACATGCGGCACTCGGAGGAAATGATCGAGGCCGAACAATGAATTCGAGCCGCTGGGATTAAACCTTGACCCTCCTTCGCATCGACGAAAAACTGCGCGCATGTCGAATGCAAATCCAGCGTGGCGATTTGTCTCTTTCAAAGAAGCCGAAGCCGAACCGGTGCCGCCCGGCAAAATGCATCATTGGTATTGCAAACCCGGCATGGTCGCGGACACGAACCTGATGTTCGTCCGCTGTTTCCTCGAACCTGGCGCCGCGCATAAATTCCATTTCCATCCGAAGATGGAGGAGATCTTATATGTTCTCTCCGGCACCGCTGAGCAATGGGTGGAGCGGGAGAAAAAGATTCTCGGTCCCGGCGATTCGCTTTACCTTCCCGCCGGCGTGATTCATGGCACTTATAATATCGGCAAAGATAAACTCGAATTTCTCGCCATCCTTTCACCGGCCAAGAGCGAAGGGCCAGTGACCGTGGAAGTCGGTGACCAGGAACCGTGGAAATCGTTGCGGCCTTAACAAACGAGCCAAAGATTTTTTAACCACGGATGAACACAGATGAACACGGATATTCGGAAAAGAGCCAGCAGCCAAAACAGGTGAACCAGTTTCACGCCGCGGTGTCTTTTTTTTCTTTCCCTTCTTTTTTTGTTTTTGATCCGTGTTCATCCGTGTCTATCCGTGGTTAAAGAAATTTGCCGATGAAAACACTGCACCTTTACGTCACTCGCCAGATTCTCGGCACACTGGTGATGACGGTGCTCGTGTTCACGTTTGTTCTCCTGATTGGAAATATTCTCAGGGATGTCATGTCGCTGCTGATGAATGGACAGGCCAGTCTCTGGGTTTCTATTCAGGCGATCGGTTTGTTGATTCCTTACGTTTTGGTCTTCGCACTGCCGATGGGTTTATTGACGGCGACGCTGCTGACCTTCGGTCGCTTTAGTGCGGACCATGAGTTGACCGCCGTACGCGCCAGCGGGATCAGTCTCCTGGCGCTGATCACCCCGATCCTGATTTTAAGCGTTGTGTTGAGTGGACTTTGCGCCTTGATCAATCTGCAGCTCGCACCGCAGGCTCGGGATGCTTACAAGAGCCTCTACTATCGCGTGACGATGGAAAATCCATCCGTTTGGTTACGCGAAAAGCAATACGTCACGTTTGGTGTCTACGGCATCTATATCGACCGCCGCAATGGAGATGATTTGTTGGATATCGAAGTGTCGCAGGTGGATGAAAACGGTACGTTGATTCGATGGTTTCGGGCACCCCGCGGCCAACTGGTGCCGGAGCCACAGAACAGCCGGATCATGCTGCACCTGGTTAATCCTCGCGGCGTCGCGCAGGAAGGTGGCGAATGGAATAAGCCGATCCGTGGCGACTTTTTTGATCTTCCCATCCGAGCCGAAGCCCAGTCGGTTCAAGCAACCAAGCTCAGCGACATGACCTTTACGCAGTTGCGAACGAAAATTCGCGAGCTGGAAGAATTGAATCGTCAGCAGCCGCCCCTCGAAAAACTTCCGCCGGAATTGCAGGAGCAAATGAAGAAATCGAAGGTCCTCGATTTCGCGATGCCGGCGAAAGTGCAGCTGCATCGCATGCTCTCGTTTTCTTTCGCGTGCATCGGCTTCACCCTCGTCGGGATTCCACTCGGGATTCGTGCGCATCGTCGGGAGACAAGCATTGGCATCGCATTCGCGCTCATGCTCGTCGTGGTTTACTACAGCTTCCTGATTCTAGGCGGCGCGCTGGAAGGTCGTCCGGAACTGTATCCGCATTTGATCGTCTGGCTGCCGAACTTTATTTTCCAAATCATCGGAGCGGGGTTGCTCTGGCGCGCGAACAAAGGGCTGCACTGATTGGGAAACCTCCAAACATCAAAAACCAAACACCAAAGAAATTACAAATCTCAAATTCCAAAACGCGTGTTCTGATTTTTTGGAGCTTGGTGTTTGAAAGTTTTTTGGTGTTTGGTTTTTGATGTTTGGTGTTTTTTTTACTTCGCTTTCGCCGCTTCAATAATTTCTTTCGCGAGATCTTCCGGTGTCCAGGTGTTGCCCTGAAAGACTGTCCGCACTTTGCCCTGCGCATCGATCACGGCGGTGCGCAGGTTGTGATTGAGTCCACCGGCGGCAGCATCGGTCCAGAACTGTTGGCCGAACTGCTCGGTAATTGCCGTGATATCAATTAATTCGCCGGTAAGAAAACTCCAGCGTGATGGGTCGTATTTATAGCGGGTCGCGTAGGCCTTCAGCACTTCGGGAGTATCATTCTGTGGATCGAACGTCAGCGTGAGGAGATGCCAGTTGGTCGGAGCGTTAGCTTGCGACAGGATAAACTTCTGAGCATCCAGCAGGTTGTTCGACATGCGGGGACAAAACGTCGGGAACGGACAACGGGTGAAGATGAACGTGATCGCGAGCGCCTGGCCTTTGTAATCGCTGAGCTTGATCGCCTTGCCGAATTCGTTCGTGAAACTGTAGTCCGGCATGACATCGCCCGGCTTCAACGGATCCACCTCACGGACGATGCGCATGGTTTCGATGGAAGGCGTCTGCTGGGGTGGCGCGTTCAGCTTCTGCACTTTTTCAATCCAGCCATCTGTCTCGGTGACCACCATCTGGAATGAAATCAAATCTCCTTGGGACAGCCCGCGCAGTTCGTTCGTGTTGTGCGTCTCGAAATCCATGGTCATCGCCGCCATGTAATTGGGAATGGCTTCGTGTTTGATCTTGGCCGTCTTGCCATCGGGATAGAGTTCCTTCACGACACCGCGGACGCTAAAGCGTTTCTCTTCCGCTTTCGTTTTGGTCTCCGTGGTCACTTTCGCTTTCTCGTCGGTCTTCGCCGAATCGCACGCGAGCAGCAGGAAAACGAGGGGGACAAACAGGAGCCAGTCATTCGAACATCGACGCATGTGCAGAAAATAGTTTTACTCCGGCGGAAAACAATCGAAAATCTGCGGACGGTGCCGAAGGCCCGCTGTGATTCCAGATGACATACCCTGAGGCCATTCAATTTCTGTACGACCTGCGCATGTTCGGCGCGAAGTTTGGGCTGGAGAATACGCTCAAGCTGGCCGCCCTCGCGGGAAGTCCACAGGAGAAGCTCCGTTTCATTCACGTCGCTGGCACGAACGGGAAAGGTTCCACCTGCGCGATGCTGGAAAGTATTTATCGGACCGCTGGTTTGAAGGTGGGGCTGTTTACCTCGCCGCACTTGGTTTCCTTTGCGGAGAGAATCCAGGTCAATCGACAACTCATTCCTGAAAGCGACGTCGTGCGACTCGTGGACGAAATGAAATTACTCCTACAGAACTTTCCCGCGCATGAGCATCCCACCTTCTTCGAAGTCGTGACGGTGATGGCGTTGAAATACTTTGCTGAACACAACTGCGATCTCGTGATTTGGGAAACCGGCCTCGGCGGTCGTCTGGATTCCACGAATATTGTGACGCCGCTCGTGAGCGTGATCACCAACGTGCAGCTCGACCATCAGAAATGGCTGGGCGAAACGTTGCCGGAGATTGCGTTCGAAAAAGCGGGGATCATTAAAGCCGGTATTCCGGTGATTACCGCTGCCGAGGAACCAGACGCTCTTCGCGTCATTCGAGAGACCGCACGCGAGAAAGATTCGCCGTTAACCGAACTTGCGACCGAGAAGGATAGTTTTGTGCAAGCCATCGCACTGCCGCTTTTGGGTGAGCACCAGAAAAGCAATGCGACTCTGGCTGTCGGCACCGTTCGTTTGTTGCGCGCAGTCATCCCGATATCCGATGAATTAATCCGGCGTGGGCTGGAAACCACATATTGGCCCGGACGGTTGCACGTATTTAAAAAGGGAGCTCAGACCTTCATCCTCGATGGCGCCCACAACCTGGCCGGCGTGGAGTGTCTCTCGAAAACAGTGCAGCAACTATTCCCCTCGAAGCGTCCTGCACTGATTCTCGGCGTGCTTAGCGATAAGAACTGGGAAGCGATGTCGCAACAACTGGCGCCTCTCGCTGACAAGATTCTACTCGTTCCAGTGCAGAGCGAGCGAACAACGGATCCCGCGACGATGATCGAAATCTGCCGACGCGGTAATCCCCGTGCCGAAATTGCCGCCTGCGATTCCCTTGCTGACGCCATCGAGCGTGCGATCCAGGAACCGCTCGTCGTCATCACTGGTTCCCTTTACCTTATTGGCGAAGCGATGGAGTTGCTGGGCATCTCTCCCGCTAAAAGCGAACGCGGCTTGAATGAATGGCAAGCCGCTACGTCAAAGGAAAAGTGAAGCCCTTCAACAATATCCAAGCCGTTACTTTTGATGTTGGGGGCACACTCATCGAACCGTTTCCATCGGTCGGTCATGTTTATGCCGAAGTCGCTGCGCGGCACGGGTTCAAGAACGTCTCGGCTGAACTGCTGAATCACAACTTTGCCGCCGCGTGGCAGGCCAGAAAGAATTTCAATCACACGCGCACCGATTGGAGTAACCTCGTCAATCGAACCTTCGCTGGTGTCCTCCCTCAAGCGCCGAGCGAAGAATTCTTTGAAGATCTCTTCCAGCGTTTCACACAACCGGACTGCTGGAAGATTTGCGACGATGTTCTCCCCACGCTGGAAGAGTTACGCGTCCGGGAAATTCGACTTGCGGTCATTTCCAATTGGGACGAACGACTTCGGGTTCTGTTGCCGCGCCTGGATCTGAGCTCGTATTTCGAGGCGATTGTTGTTTCGTGCGAAGTCGGTTTTCCGAAGCCATCGGGCGTCATCTTTGAATACGCGGCGCGCAAGCTCGGTTTGCCGCCACAAAATATCCTACACGTTGGCGACAGTGCGACCGAGGATGTCGAAGGCGCGCGCAATGCAGGGTTTGCCGCAGTGTTGCTTGCTCGAAACTCCGTCGTGAAAGACAGCATCTCCTCGCTTCGGCAACTCACAGCTTTGTTTTAGTGCCCCGATGGCAATTTCCTGCGATCTGCGGCAGGTTAAAGGCAATCGGAGGTGTTGATGAAACAAGAGAAGCCTTCTTTGAAGGACAAATTGGGTCAGGCTTCCCCGAAGTGGAATTTTCCTCTTTGGTACATTCCGTTTATGATTCTCCTGCTTTGGATGTGGCAGGGGGCCTTTTCGCAGATCGCGGTCAAGACGGTTCCTTACAGCGAATTCAAAGAGTATCTCGGTCGCGGCGAGGTGACGGAGGCGATGATCAAGGAGGATGAAATCACCGGAACTATCGTTTCGAAGATTGAGCCTGCGAAGATAGAGAATCCGCCCGCCACTCGCACCGAAAAGCCCACCGCCGCAAAATCCCAGCCGGTGGTGAACGCGACTCCCAAAACTTTTTTCTTCCGCACGATCAGCGTTCAAGATCCGAAGCTCGTTGAAGAACTTCAGGCCCGGCATGTGAAATTCCAGGGCGTCCGACCGAATCTCATGTTCCAGTTCCTCCTCGCCTGGGTGTTGCCGATTGGAATTATGATTCTGATCTGGTCCTTCATTTCGCGAAAGATTGGCTCCGCTGGTCAATCCATGTTGAGCATCGGCAAAAGCAAAGCGCGCATGGCGATGGAAAAGGAAACTGGCACGAACTTCAACGACGTCGCTGGTTGTGAAGAAGCGAAGTTCGAATTGCAGGAGGTTGTCGATTTTCTCAAGAACCCCGATCGCTACAAATCCATGGGGGCGAAGATTCCGAAAGGCGTTCTGCTCGTTGGCCCGCCCGGCACGGGAAAGACATTGCTCGCCCGCGCTGTCGCGGGTGAAGCGAAGGTGCCGTTCTTTTTTCTGACTGGCTCCGATTTCGTGGAGATGTTCGTGGGCGTCGGCGCGGCGCGGGTTCGCGATTTATTTCAAACCGCCAAGGCGAGCGCCCCCTGCATTGTGTTCATTGATGAGCTCGACGCCATCGGACGCCAACGTGGCGTGCACATCGGCGCGGTGAACGACGAACGGGAACAAACATTGAACGCGCTCCTCGTGGAGATGGATGGATTCGAAGCCAACGCCGGCGTCATCCTGTTGGCCGCGACCAATCGCCCGGATGTTCTTGATCGCGCGCTCTTGCGTCCCGGCCGTTTTGATCGACAAGTCCTCGTGGACGCTCCCGACATCGACGGACGCGAAGCCATCCTGAAAGTTCACACCCGCGGCAAGCCATTGGACAACGAGGTCAATCTCCGTCGTATCGCGCAGGCGACCCCTGGCTTTTCCGGCGCGGATTTAGCCAACACGGTGAACGAAGCCGCGTTGCTCGCCGCTCGCCGCAAAGTGAAGAAGATCGCCCAATGCGATTTGGAGGAAGCGATCGAAAAAGTCGTCGCCGGTCCCGAGCGCAAGAGTCGACGCCTCAGTGACAATCAGAAACAGCGGGTCGCTTATCACGAAGTCGGCCACGCCCTCGCGGCGGCTTACAGCGAACACGCGGATCCGGTCCACAAAATCAGCATCATACCCCGTGGCCGCGCCGCGCTCGGCTACACGATGCAGTTGCCCACCGAAGATCAATTTCTGCTCACGCAATCCGAGCTGATGGACAAGGTTCGCGGAATGTTGGGAGGTCGCGCCGCCGAACAGATTGTCTTCAACGAAGTGACGACCGGTGCCGAGAACGATCTCGAACGTGCGACGGCGATGGTCCGACAAATGGTCTGTATCTTTGGCATGAGCGAAAAGATCGGCCTCACCCACGTGGCCCAGCGATCCAACATGTTTCTCACCGGCCCCGAAAGCAACTTGCAACGGGATTGCAGCGAAGCGACCGCCCGCGAGATCGATGAAGAAGTAAAAAAGATTCTCGACCGCGCCTACGCCGAGGCCAAAGAGATCATGACCATTCACCGGGACCAAATGGAAACCGTCACCCAGGAATTGCTCAAGACCGAAAGCCTGGACGCCCAGGCGTTTTATCGCCTGATTGGTCGGGAGACGCCGGAGGAGAAGAGGTTGCCGGCGTTACAGCCGGCGGAAGCGACCTGAAGGAAACAGGGAAGGAAACACCAAAATCCAAACACCAAGCACCAAATAAATCACAAATTTCAAATTCCAAGACATTCATGGTTTGGAACTTGGGGCTCTGTCTGGATTTTGGTGTTTGCTGTTTAAAATTTCTTTGGTGTTTGGTGTTTGGAGCTTGGTGTTTCGTTCACCTCTCTTCCAGTTCCACTGAAAGCATAGCGGAACCCAATATCCGCAAAACTATACGTTTCCGGAGGCTCCCGACGACGCCAGAAAAACTTCTGGAGGCGTCCGGAGGCTCCGGGAGGTCTCAGATTTATTTCTGGAGCCGTCCGAAGGCTCCGGAAGTCGTCAGAAAAACTTCTGACGGCTCTGGAAGGCTCCGGACGGTCGGAGAAAATTTTCTGGGCTCATTTGGAGCCTCCGGACGGCTCCAGAAGTTTTTCTGACGTCACGGGAAGCCTCCGGACGGCTCCAGAAATACTTCTGACGGTTTCCGAAGCCTCCGGAAACGCATAGTTTTTCAGCCGTCGCCATCAAAAGGCTCTATTTGGGCTTGGAAAGGCGACGGCTGGACGCCTTTGGTTAGCAACGAGTTCCGTAAATTGTCCCAGCCCTTAACTTAACCTGAAACTCCATGAGGATTGACCCGAAAGAATCAAAAAAGGCGCCGTTCGG
>JAQGOU010000399.1 GCA_028293445.1 Verrucomicrobiales bacterium
CATGTAAGCGCGATGCGAACGGCTGTGGGGATGAAGGAACCAACCGTGATGATAATTCGCCGCGAGAGTCAGCGCATTGAGTCCAGCGCTTCGAGTCCAATCGAGAACGCTTTCGATTCCTTCTTCAGCCAGATCCCAGGGATGTAAAAAGAGAGTCCGTAATGGTAATTCGTCAGGCGAAAGCGGCGGCGTCTGAACTGCGTGAAAATGCTCGCGAGAAAGATTCATCGAATAAATTGCTTGCCACATGACGTCAGAAACGGCACAACTTTGTCAACAAAATTCAAAACAACTGGTAAACACACATGAAGACGTTTCTTTTTCAAAACTGGCGGATTCCAGTCTCCTGGGGTTTGGGAATAGTGATGATGTCGGCCTTTTGCGGTTCGCTGCAAGCTGAGCCGATTGTCGTAAAATCCAAGGACAAGAAAGAGCAGGCGGCGTTTTGGCTGGAGACGTCGATGAAACGCATTTTCCCAAGCACGGAAGCGGGAAATACCAGTCTGCATTTGCTCGCGGCACGGAATAGCCGCATTGCCTTTCAAGCCTGCCTGCAAAATCGCTCCACCGCGGCCCTTTACGTCGATTGCAAAACATCGGGGGCCGACGCTTTCAAGCCGCTCGTTCGTCTCGTCGGGTTTGCGCCGATGTGGCATCACACCGCAGGCACTTCTGAAAAAGAACTTGATGGAGTGGGGCACATCCCGGGATTGGTGCCTGATCCCCTGTGGCCCATGCAACGGGCGAATGCTGGAACCCGCGAAAGCCGATCCTTTTGGATTACGTTGAATATCCCTGCGGACGCAAAGCCGGGAATGCACGAGTTCAAAGTCGAACTGACAGTGTTGAACGGGGAAAAGATTGAAATGCCGGTGCAGATTGAAATCGCGGAATTGGTGGTTCAACCGCGCAAGGATTTCCCGGTCATTCATTGGTGGCGCGGGGAAGCCACGTGGGATTATTACAAAACGGGCATGTTTGAAGACCAGCGTTGGTGGGATATCACGCGATCACAAATGGAAGACATGCTCGCGCATGGTTCTGATGTGGCTTTTGTTCCGATCTTTTTCGAACGGCGGGAAACATTTAAGCGTCCGTGCCAATTGTTGATCGTGAACGAACCTAGCCCCGGGAAATACGAATTCGATTTCTCTCTCGTGAAGCGATTTTTGGATATGTCCAAAGAGGTTGGATTCAAGCAATTCGAGTGGCAACACTTTTGGATTTATTGGGGCGTGGAACATCCGATGCGCATCTATAAAAAGGAGAAGGATCAATACGTGATGTTGTGGAAGCCGGACATCAGCGGCTTTTCGGATACTTACATCGACTTCCTGAAACAATTTCTACCGCAATTCCACAACTTCCTCCGGAAGGAAGGCGTTCTGGACCAATCCTATTTTCATCTCTCAGACGAACCGGGCGGTGGCGAACATATTGTCCGCTATCGCAAAGCGCGCCAGATTCTCCGGGACCTCGCTCCATGGATGCAGGGGAAAGTCATGGATGCTCTTAGCCACATCGAGTATGGACGCGAAGGAATCACGGACATTCCGATTCCAATCGTTAGTTCCGCGCAAAAATACGTCGACGAGAAAATCCCGCACTGGGTCTATTACTGCTGTAGTCCGACCGGTGATTGGCTCAATCGTTTTATGGATACTCCACTGCCAAAGATCCGGATGAGCGGGATGTTATTCTATCGTATGGGAGCAAAAGGTTTCCTCCATTGGGGCTATAACTATTGGCACAAAATGGAACGCGAGGATCTCGGCGATCCGTTCACAGATGCCTCGAATTCTGATTGGCCGGGAATTCCTTACGGCGATCCCTTCATGATTTACCCGGGCGCAGATGGCAAGCCGATGGATTCGATTCGCTGGGAAGTTTTCGCAGAGTCTCTGCAGGATTACGCCATTCTGCAAACCGCTGGCATCAAGCCGGAAGATGCGTTGCTTTCAGACCTCAAGACTTACGCGAAGTTTCCCAAAGATGAGGAATGGATTCAGCAAACGCTGACTAAAATTCTGAAGCCTGTAAAAGCGACCGCTAAAGAATAGCAACACATGAACTCATCAAGGGGTGTTTTAGTGGCTCGATCGCTTTTGATTTTGTCATTGGCCGCGATACCAAGCCTGGCAGTGGCAGATACCACGAGCTCTTTGCCATGGGTTGAAAACTTTCCATCGACAAACCTGTCGTCCAACTGGGCCGAGGAGGTTTCGCCTGGCGGAAAGATTTTCATTAAGGATGGGTGGATTACCTTTGAATCCGCTCTACCAGATCGCTCGCACATTCAGCGTTCAGGCGATATCGACAACATTACCGTTTCGGCGAAGGTTGTTCGCTGGAGCGGCATCTATCTCGTTTGGGACGAGGCGAACTGGTGCGGGCTTGGGAAATTGTCCCCGACGCCTTTTGGCCGGATATACACGATGGATGTGTGTAACGGTAAAACCAACGAGGTCGACCATCGCGGGGTGGATTTCAATCTGCCGCACACGCTCCGTGTGCAATTGGGCAGCGATCACGTTCGTTTTCAGTACCTGTTTGAAAAGCAATGGCTGGAACTCCGGACAATGGAGAGGCCAAAGGGATTTGTGGGTGCACCGAAGTTTATCCGGGTCGGTAAATATTATGGGTCTGAGGACAAGCCATACGGAGCACAAAAAAGTAGTGAGAAAGCCTCGGGAGCGGTCCGCGAGTTGCGTGTTGAGGTAACGCCGATCGCTGAGTTGAATTTGAGCGCCGCGGAACTGAAGGCCGTTCGGAATCCGCCACCGGAACGGGTCAATGCTCTACTGACGCAGAACGAAGAGGATCCCACTTTCGAAAAGATCGCGCCTCTTTATCCGCCGATGCGGAATCCACGGGAGATTGTCGGCGTTCCCGCACACCCGCTTGATATTGGCATCGATCGTCTGGGGCGACTGGATGTCAGTCCGTGGACGCCCGCTCCTTTGGCGTGGTTTGAAGTTGGCAATCCCGGCAAATCGTTCGGACAGGAAGGCGTACCCTTTACGCGCCGACTATTGCATGGCTATTTGCCGGTGCTCGCCTTGCGACGGGTGATCGAAGGGAACGATTGTCAGATGAACGTCTTCGGTTGGTCGGAAGGTTGTCGCGCAGATAAAGACTTATACGCTTATGTTTCCTTTGCGGCGCATCCTTTAACCAACACAGCATTGCCTGAAAATTTTTCGATGCTTTGGGCGAACAACGGCAAACATACTTTTCCGCTGAAGCCAACGAATGGCGCGGCGCAATGTTTCTTCCGATTCAAGTTTCCCGAACCCGGCACCGTCACGGAAATCTCCGCTGAGGAATTTACGACGAAACAGAACGAGGTTGTGTCCTTTTGGAAAAAGCATTTGGAACCCGCCAATATTTTCAATGTTCCAGACACGCGGGTGATGGAGGCTTATCGAGCGTGGATTGTTTATTCGATGCTCAACGCTGACACGATCAACGGATTCGTCGAACCTCACGATGGCTCGGGTTTCTATGAGGAAATGTTTGGCAACAGTGTCTCAGTGCAATCAGCGGCGATGGACATGTATGGATTCCACGACTATGCGGCACGAATGTTTCAGACCCAGATTCATTTTCAGCAACCCGATGGTCTCTACACTCAAGTCTGCGGTCTCACCGATCCTGGCGGATTTCTTTTCGGTCTCGCCCGGCACTACGAAATGACTCGTGACAAAGAATGGTTACGAAAGGTCAGTCCTAACATTATCAAACAATGCGAATGGCTGATGAGCCAGCGTGGAAACACGCTGAAAGAAGGGATGCTTCGCGGCCTGATCAAGTTCCGGCCATACAACGATTATCCCGATCCGGTTTACAACTATCTCGGCAATGCCTGGTGTGCCTATGGAATGAAGCAAGCCGCGAACGCCTTGCAGGAAATCGGAATCAGTGATGCAAGGAAGTTCGCGGATGAAGCGGATAAGTATCGCCAGGACATTCTCGCTTCCATGGAAGCCTCGGCTTTCGATGACCATGGCCAAACGCTTCTTCCGATGGAACCCGACACGCACCGTTTGCTCAAGCTCAGCAAGAATCGCGGCGGCGATTACTACGGATTGATTGCAAGCCCATTGCTTGGTATGGGTTTTCTGCCTACCAACGACAAGCGCACCACGTGGCTCGTCGATATCCTTGAGAAACGCGGCGGGTTAATCGGCGGTGTCTGCGAGTTCCAGTGCGGCATCGATCACGCCTACACCTACGGCTATTTGATGAACGCGCTTAAACGCGATGAACCGCGCAAGACGTTACTTGGCTTTTGGTCGTTCCTCGCGTTCGGCATGACGCGCGACACCTATTCACCGGTGGAAGTCACGATGATTGAAACCGGTGAGAATCATTACACATTGCCGCATCTCTATTCCTGCACGGAGCAATTGCGCCTCCTGCGGAACATGCTCCTCCACGAAGATGGCAACGTCCTCTGGATTGCCAAAGGTGCACCACGAGCCTGGTTCCAAGCCGGAAAGAATATCGCAATAACTGCTGCGCCGACGGAATTTGGTCCGGTCAGTTATGAAATCAAGTCGATGACCGACGGCACAACCCGGATCAGCATTGATCCGCCGTTGCGCCGGACACCGGAAAAGATTTGCGTTCGTTTACGTGATCCTCAACACAGACGAATCATTGCTGTCAACAATTCCTATGACGCGAAAATTTCCTTCTCAGACGATACGGTTACGATCAATGATCTGAAAACTCCCGCCGATTTGCAGGTGTATTTCAGTGCCGCTACTTCGACAAACCGTACAAAAAATGAAAACGATTAAAAATGGCGGACACCGCCTCTTCGAAAAGGATCCCCAGACTGCAAGCGTCGTCTCCGAGATGTTGCTCGAACTGGAACGCGATGGCATGGATGCCGTGCGTCGCTACAGTGAAAAATTTGATGCCTGGAGCCCTGCCAGTTTCGAATTGAACGAAGCCGAGATTCGCAAAGTAATTGATTCGCTTCCGAAACAGGTGATTGAAGACACCGATTATTGCCAGGGCAACGTTCGCCGTTTCGCACAAGCCCAATTGAAAACGCTTCTGCCGCTGGAAACCGAAATTCGGCCCGGCGTGCTGCTCGGTCACAAACATATCCCGGTGAACGCGGTGGGGAGCTACATCCCCGGTGGTCGTTACCCGATGTTTGGTTCCGCGCAGATGAGCATCATTCCTGCGAAGGTTGCCGGTGTGAAGACCGTCTCGGCCTGCACGCCTCCGGTCAAGGGTGAGGGGTATTATCCCGCGACCATCAACGCGATGAAAAAGGCCGGTGCCGATCGCATCTTTGTGGTGGGCGGCGTTCCGGCAGTGGCCATGATGGCCTTTGGTTTGGGTGACGTTCGTCCCGTCGACATCCTGTGCGGCGCTGGGAACAAATTCGTTGCGGAAGCCAAACGACAATTGTTTGGCCGTTGCGGCATCGATCTTCTCGCGGGGCCTACGGAAATTGCCATCATTGCTGACGACTCGGCGGATCCCGCCCTGGTTGCTTGCGACCTGCTTGGCCAGGCGGAGCATGATCCGAACAGCGGCACTTATCTTGTTTGTTTAAGCGAAAAATTTGCCCACGACACCATCGCCGAAGTCGAGAAGCAATTGGCCGTTCTGCCGACCCGCGATATTGCGGCTCTCTCCTGGCGTGACAACGGAATCGTTCAAGTGGCGGAGAGTGCAGCGGAAGCAGCGGAAGCAGCGGAATTGATGGACGATTACGCTCCTGAGCATCTCGAGCTTCATGTCGAAGATACGGCTTACTATTTCAATAACCTCACCAATTACGGTTCCTTGTTCATCGGCGAAGAAACGACTGTTGCCTATGGCGATAAATCCATTGGCACCAATCACATTCTGCCGACGAGTCGGGCAGCGCGTTACACCGGTGGGGTTTGGGTGGGCAAGTTTTTGAAGACCGTCACATACCAACGCATGACACCCGAAGCGAGTCGCGAGGTGGGTGAGGTAACGGAACGCCAGTGCAATATCGAACGAATGTTGGCCCATGCCATCACGGCGCGCGTCCGAGTCGATCGTTATTCACCGGAAGCGTTGAAGAAATAGATGCGGTAATCATAGGTGGCGCTTAATAAATGAAAACACCGATCCAAGCCATCTACGGCCCCGGGGTTATTAAGAGCTCGCTGCCATTCTCTCCGGCGATTCGCGCGGGCGACTTTGTCTTTGTTTCCGGCATGGCTTCGGCTGACGAAAACGGACAACTGATTCCCGATACGTTTGCCAACGAAGCCCATCGGACCTATGAAAATATCCGGCGCGTGTTGGATGCCGCTGGTTTGGATTTTTCTCGCGTCGTGCAGGTGCGCTGCTATCTCGCGAAGCAGGAGAACTGGGACGAACACAACCGCATCTATCGTGAGTATTTCAGCGAACCGTTTCCCGCCCGCACCACTTTGATCGGTTGTCTCGGTGACCTGGTGAAGTATGAAGTCGACGTGGTCGCGTATGCAGGAAGCTAGAAATCCGTCTCAAACAATCAGATGAAATCTCGCCTCAAAAGAAAACCGACTTCCGCCGGAAACGACGCGGAGCGCTTTGCCTGGATTCGTAAACATCTCTACGTGCCCGCCGTCTGCGACATCCTTGATTCCCTTGGTTATCACAATCAAGCGATGCATCAGCGGTTGCGTCCGCTTGATCCGAACAATTGCATCATCGTTGGTCGCGCCAAAACCTTTCGCTGGATGGAAACGGATTACGTCGTCGAAGAAGATCCCTACGGTTTGGAAATCGACGCGATGGATTCTCTGAAGGCAGGCGATGTGGCGATCCATTCCACCGACGCCGGTTTGACGAATGCTCCTTGGGGCGAACTCATGAGCACCGTCGCAAAACGAAACGGCGCGACTGGTTGCGTATGTGACAGCCTGATTCGCGACTGTAAGAAAATCATGAAGATGGGGTTCCCGATTTTCCAAACCGGCATTCGTCCTCTCGACAGCAAAGGCCGTGGTCGCGTGATGGCTTACGATGTTCCGGTGCGCTGTGGTGAAGTGTTGGTGAAACCGGGCGAACTTATCTTCTCTGATTTCGATGGGATCGTCGTTGTTCCTCGTGAGGTCGAAGATGATGTGATGCGATTGGCCAAGGAAAAGGTCGGAAAAGAAAACGCCTCGCGCGCGGCGTTGTTGCGCGGCGAAACGTTACGGGCTGTTTATGACAAGTTCGGCGTCCTTTGATCGAAGCATTATGCTTTGGACAATGCTTCTTTCGCACCGCGACTGAAATGAGCTTTCAACAATTCCACACCAGCCTTCTTATCCCGTTTGCGCAACGCTTCGTAAATGGCGCGATGATCTTTTTCCGTCTGCTGATATTCCTCGATCTTCGCCACCGGTGGCGCGGTCTTGCGCAGGAACAAAGGAATGTGGGAGCGGTGATACAGTTGCGTCAGACGTTTGTTTCCGGCGGCCGCAACGAGGAGTTGGTGAAAACGCAAATCGGCTTCATGCGCGCTGCCGAGATAATTTTTCTTCACGAAATTCGCGAAGTCCTCGCAGGTCTCCTTAATCTCGTTCAGTTGCTGGGTGGTCGCGCGGTCGCACGCCAGCAGCAAAGCGCCGGTCTCCAGAATTACCCGCACTTCACGCACTTCGTTAATATCTTCGTCACTCAGTTCGCTGGCGAAAAAGCCGCCTTTCTCTCCACTGCGCACCATACCTTCGCCCAGCAATCGGGTGAGGCTCTCGCGAATCGCGGCGCGACTGACATTGAGGCGAGAGGCCCAGAATTCCTCCTTAATCCGTTCGTTGGGTTCGATCTCCTGCACCAGAATGCGATGGCCCAACTCTTTGTAGGCTTCTTCGGCTTGTGTTCTCTCCGCCATATTTTGTTCACAAAGTGTGTAGAATGCAGTTAACAAACTCCAACTTTTAATTTATCAAAGATCATGCTCATCGGCTACGTCAGTGACGAAAACTATTCCGCGCTTGGCCACGTTGCTGTGGAATTTCAGCGAGCGGGCAAGAGTGTGGCCACGGTCCAGTCGGGCCCGCGCGGCTCCATTCACGCGGAGATTCCTGCGGGGAAGTATAAAATCACCCTCGCGAAGGATGGCTTCGGTTCCAAACATGTTGAAGTCACGGTGAACGGGAAGAAACCTCATCACTTCCGCCTGCTGTCGGACTCGTTGCGAGGGTATGTCTGGCCGAAGTGGGCCCGGAGCGGGGAACAAGGCGAATTTAAAATCCACGCCGTGGAAAGTTGCCGGGTGACACTGTGGCGTTACGGTGTTGAAAAGGAATTTGTCCGACTGCTCGGTTGGTTTGATGAACATGCTCCTCGAGCCGTGATGCAGATTCTGCCCGACGGCGACTTCACGCAAACGGGGGTGCAGTGGAATCGTTTCGGTTATCCGGCCAAACGCACGCAGCAGATGGTCACGGCTCCCAAGAAATCCGGTCTCTATTATTTCCATGTGGAAACGGATTCCGGGAAATTCTTCAGCTTCCCGTGGGTCGTTGCGCCGGCGAAGCCGACGGCGAAGATCGCGGTGATCGCTTCGACTAACACCTGGAACGCCTACAATAATTTCGGTGGACGCAGTAATTACATCAATCCCACGCAGCTCCCTGCGATGCCGACGGTCAATTCACGTCTCGATCTGCCGCGTTACACGGGCGAACTACTCAGCGTCTGGCAAAGTCCCGACGATCAATACGCGCCGCTCTCGTTTGAGCGTCCGGAACCGTTCAATCACATTCCCAAAGAGATCAACGTGACGGATCCGATTCGGGGACGGCAAGCGTGTCACCTCGCGGAAACAGAATGGCGTTTGCTCGGTTGGCTCGAGAAGGAAAAGTTCGCGCACGACCTATATTCCGATCATCAATTGCATGCCGGTCAGCTCGATCTCGACGCCTACAAAGTTCTGATCATCAGCACTCATCCCGAGTATTGGTCACGCGAGGCCTATCTGCTGGTGAAGAAATGGGTGTTCGAACGCGGTGGCAAATTACTTTATCTCGGTGGGAACGGCATTGATTGTGAAGTTGAACTGCACGACGACGGAACCATGCGCTGTAAAACTTGGATGCCCAATCCAACGGGTGCCCTTGTGTTTACAGAACCAAAAACAGGCAAAACGTTCGACTGCCGTTTTCATCACAAGGTGGAATCTCCGGCGGAGCTGTTAGGAGTCGTTTTCACCGAACCCGGGATCGCGACCGCGGCTCCTTACGAGGTGATTGATTCTTCGCACTGGATTTTCCAGGGAACCGGCCTCAAGAAGGGGGATGTCTTTGGCTCCAAGAGTTTACACGAACGTTGTCCTGACGGCGCTTCAGGTCATGAAACCGACAAGCGAACCCCATCGACCCCAAAAAATTCGGTCCTTCTCGCGCGCGGCATGAACGCAGATCAGGGTGGGGCGGAGATGATCTATTTCGAAACGAAGACTCGCGGAGCAGTCTTTTCCGTGGGTTCCATCACATGGCCGGCCTGTATTTTGGTTGATAAATCGGTATCGCGGATCACGAAAAACGTGCTGAAGCGGTTTCTTGGTTAGATGGGCAGCTATCCGGTTCGGAATTGAGCCCTGACTTCCAAAAAGTCACGGAGGGACGCCGGGACGATAGAGCGGTTGCCAAAAGTAAGGGCGTGTCGCCCAAAGGGACCGTTAGTTTTCGGACCGCGGCTGTCTCAGTCGCAGCGGGCTTAATTAGACCTAAAACGTTAGGTTAAACCGGTGCCGCGTTGACATCTTTGGCCGCTGCCAAGGAACCAGCTTCGTCGATGAATAGAAACGTCGATACGCGAGCATTTTCTCCCTCACCCTAGCCCTCTCCCGCTGGGAGAGGGGACCTGCGCCTCCGTCCTTTTAAACCATTCAGTCCGCGCCAGGGCGTCCATGCTGTCCGAGACCCCATGCAACCCAAGGCCTCCGATCCCCTCTCCCAGCGGGAGAGGGCTAGGGTGAGGGAGA
>JAQGOU010000627.1 GCA_028293445.1 Verrucomicrobiales bacterium
AGAGCTGCACCAGAGGTCTTTGCCGATTTCAGGTTGGCGTCCAAAAAGCTCAATGGCGTGCTGATTGCAAAGGGTGACGTGACCGTCGCCATCTGTCGTATAAACAGCAACGGGCAACAAATCGATGAGTTGGCGATAACGACTCTCACTCGCTCGAAGGGCTTGCTCAGCCCGATTTTGCGCAGTCACGTCCGTCAATACAGCGAGTGCGCGAACAACATTTTCCTCTTCGTCCTTTTCAGCAATGCCGGACATCAAGACGTCAATGATCTCCCCATTCTTTTTCACCACCTGATAAGGAACATTTGAACAGGCACCGTGTTTGAAATAAGCTGGCAGAGCTTCCCGTGCGTAATTGCGGGATACCGCGGTCAGGAATTCTGTGAAGTTTCGACCGAGAACTTCCTCTCGCTTGTACCCGAGCAACTTCAACCAGAAATTGCTGACACTCAGGAGACGCCCGGTTCGATCAATTGAATGCATCATGGCCGGCGTGTTCCTGTAGAGGGATCGATATTTCTTCTCACTTTCTGCAACCGCTTTCTCCCATTGCTTGCGCTCTGTAATGTCGGTGACAATGCCACCAACCGCATACACCTTGCCGGTTCGATCACGGAGCGGAAATTTTTGCACTATACTGGTATGCGGGCCATCTTCGTGCAGCGCGACCTCCTCGCACTCCACCGGTTCCCCTTTGTCCAGGACCTTATGATCATTGCCGCAGAAGTTGACGGCCTGCTCTGGTGGAAAGATTGCAGCGTCTGTCAAGCCGATGATTTCTGCGACCGGTCGACGGATAATCTTTTCAAACTGACGATTCGCCATCAAATAGCGTCCCCCTGCATCCTTCAGGAAAATCATTGTTGGACTATTCTCCATAATAGCTCGCAAGCGTTCTTCACGTTCCTGCAGTTGTTCTTCGGCCACTTGACGCTGCTTCAATTCGTTCCGCAGGCGTTGGGCGTGTTCCACGCTTTCATTGGCCTTTTCGATGACCCGTTTCCTCTCCGTCCGGAGGGTTTGTGCCCAACTCACTCCGGCAACGGCGGAGACAATGTAAGTCGCGGCTGCTGCGACCTCTGATGCATCGAGCGGATTCCATTGATCCGCAGGGAAAATGAAAAAATAATTGACGAGAAGAAAAGTGCTTAAGCTTGCGAACAAGGCCGGGCCAAGTCCAGCGCGCCAGGCGACAAGCAGAATAACAGGGATAAAGAGAATGAACGGAGCCTGATAGCTGAGCACCGGGTTAAGAGCCCAACGAATTCCGAATGCAATCGCAATGTAAAGCGCTGCCGTCCCGTAACACCACAGCGCGGACGAACGCTGCGCGTCGGTTGGGGGTTCCACAAAAAAGGATTTGAGCTTGCTGACGAATTCAGTCGTAAACCTTTGCTTCACAATTATTACCTCCCTGCCTTGTACAAGATTCTACAGCAAATTAGGTCATATTTGCCGAAATTGCTGAACGAAATAAGTCAGTTTTTGTCTGATGCTCGGAGCCGTTGTTTCTCCTTTGATAAATAGTTGACTAATAAGTCTAGTATTATTAATTTAGTGACATGGGACGAGTCAGTGATGCCAAAGAACGATTGATGGAAGCAGTGACAGAATTAATCTGGCGCGGTTCGTATGGGAGCACCACGATCGATCAGATTTGCGAGAAAGCCGGCGTTAGGAAAGGGAGCTTTTATCATTTTTTCGAATGTAAGTCGGATCTTGCGGCGGCTGCATTGGAAGAGAACTGGAAATGTCAAAAGGTCGAATTGGACGCTCTGTTCTCGCCGACAGTTCCGCCGCTGGAACGGATACGGAATTTTTGTGAATGCTGTTATCAAAAGCAGACGGAGATTAAGAAGCAATGTGGCTGCGTCCTTGGTTGCCCTTTGTTTACGCTGGGTGCGGAGGTGTGCAATCAAGAAGTAAAGTTGCATGTGCAGATCAAGGAGATACTCGGTCAGTATCACAAGTATATCGAGAGTGCGTTGAGAGAGGCTCACAGCGACGGGACGATTGATGCGCCAGATGCGGCGATGAAAACCCGAATGCTTTTCGCTTATTGTCAGGGATTGCTCACGCAGGCCCGGATTTTAAATGACGTTGAAGTCTTGCGCGAAATGTCCGATGGAGTCGCTGCGATTCTCGGAGGAAAGCGCCTGAAGAAAGCAGCTTAAAGATTTTTAGAAGGAATTTACTAAACAGTTAACTACGCGGAAAAAAAAGAATATGAAAACCAAGCGACTCAATAAAAAACAAAGTCCACGGTTCGAGGTGAAGAAAGCTTTAATAAAGAAGGAAATTGTGCACGAGCCGATCCTCGCTGCCGATCGCCAGCCGTCCGATGCATTTACGATTTACATTCGTGAAATGGGCGAGACTCCTTTGATTACGCCGGCCGAAGAAATCGTCCTGGCCAAACGCATTAAGAAAGGCGACAAGGCCGCGCGGGAGCACATGATCAAAGCCAATCTCCGGCTCGTGGTGAAAATCGCACGCGATTATGAAAACTACGGGCTCCCTCTGCTCGACCTCATCAACGAAGGGAACATCGGCTTGATGAAAGCCGTGGATCGTTTCGACCCGAAGAAAGGGGCGAAACTTTCTACCTACGCGTCGTGGTGGATCAAGCAATCCGTTCGCCGCGCCATTTCCGACCAGTCCAAAACGATTCGTTTGCCGGTGCATGTCGGGGACAAGTTGCTCCACATTCGCCGTGCGGAAACGCGGTTCCAGGACGAGTTCGGACGGCCGCCTACGGACGAAGAATTGAGCGGAGAGCTCGGTTGGGCCGCGAAACGGATCGCACAGTATCGCCAGGCCTCCATGCGCCCGACGTCGCTCGACGCCCCGTTAGGTGAGGATTCGCACACGGTGTCCGAGATTGTCGCGGATGAAAATGCCAGTACGCCGTTGGATACACTGGCGGGCAAAGCCGACACGGCATTGATTCATGAGGTTTTGCCGACCCTCGACGAACGTGAGCAGGAAATCTTGCGACAACGCTTCGGCCTGGATGGCAATGACGAGAAGACTCTTGAAGAACTCGGAGTGAAATTCGGAGTCACGCGCGAACGTATCCGTCAGATCCAGGAAATCGCCCTGGCGAAATTGCGCCGCAAGATTGAGAAGCTTGAGAGCGTGAGCATTGCCGAGTAAGAAGTTTTGAAAGCACAGGCCGCCCGGATTCCCGGGCGGCCTTTTTTTTAAAAACAGCCGGACTTCAGGAGATGTAACAGCGGAACCGCAGATGGCTCATCCGCAGGAACTCCTTTTCTTTCTTATCCTTTCACGTCTGTGCTACCGTTTTCGCTGGAAATGAACACTGCCCATCAGTCGGCGTCCTCAAGCAAAGCCGGAGCCAGCGCTGCCAGTTCTGTGGTTTCCAAACAAAGCCGCCTGACTTCGCTCGATATCTTTCGTGGCCTCGTCATCCTCGTGATGACGTTTGTTAATTTCCTTTCACCGGTAAAAAGCATCCCTGGGTGGGCCAAGCACATGCCGGAGAGCGTCGATGGTTTTACGTTTGTCGATGTGGTGTTCCCTGGCTTTCTTTTCATCGTCGGCGTGGCCATCCCTCTCGCGTTGCAACGCAGAATTGATCGGGGTGAAGCGATGCGAAATATCATCGCGAGTATTTTCGTGCGGACGGCAGGCCTGTTGTTCGTGGGAGTCGTGATGGTGAATAAGGGACTTTATTCAGGCGATGTCGCGTGGCTGAGTCGGCCATTGTGGTATCTACTGGCGATGAGTTCTATCGTGCTCTTCTGGATTCATTGTCCTGCGAATGCGTCCACGTTGCGAAGGCGTGTCATTCGGACATTGCAGGTGAGTGCCGCTGTCCTTCTCGCGATCTTGCTCATCCTCTTCCGTGGTAAAAATGCCGCGAGCCAAACCGTTTGGATGCAACATTCATGGTGGGGAATCCTGGGCATGATCGGCTGGGCTTACTTGATTTGCAGCTTTTCTTGGTTGGCATTTCGACGCAACTCCGCGGCGCTCCTCGGCATCATGGGATTCATGTTTGCACTTTATATTGGCGGTCGACACGGCGCACTGAACTGGCTCGGCCCGGTGCAGAACTTTGTCAATGTCGGAATCATGTTCGGCAGCAATTCCGCAACGGTCATGATGGGACTTCTCGTGGGAAACCTGTTACTGAATGCGTCCATCGGTTTGGGTGAGAAGGTAAGATCCATGTTGCTGCTTGCGGTTGCGCTCGGCGTGAGTGGTTTGGTGTTGCGACCGTTGCATGGTTTTAATAAATCCGCGCACACGGAATCTTACGCCCTCATCACGGGCGGGATCTGCTGCTTTCTCTTCGCGTTGGTTTTCTATCTTGTCGAGGTGAGACGCTGGCAGCGTTGGGGCGGCTTTCTCATTCCGATCGGCCAGAACGCGCTCTTTGCTTATGTCGTGCCGGGAATTGTCGGCAACTCCTTCATCCTGGCTGGTTCAACCGCTTATTTATCTGACACTGGCGTCGCAGGAGCATGGAGTGCAGCTTTGCTGACGGCGCTCGTCATGTTGATGACCACAGTTCTTTCTCGGATGGATATCAAATTAAAATTGTAGCCGTCCCTCCTGTTCCCTTCGAGGTAGATGGACAAAACCGCTTCTGCCTGGTCACACTGCGCGCATGAAACAGTTTTGGTCTTTCCTGTTCTTCGCCAGTGTGCTTTTAGCACCACCAGCCAGTTCCCTTTGCGGGCAGGCCGCGCCCACGGTTCAGGCCAAACATTGTTTATGGAAGGTTCAAGGGAAGACGAACTCTGTTTACCTCTTTGGCTCGATCCATTTTCTGAAAAAGGAGTTTTACCCGCTACCCGCGCCCATTGAAGAGGCTTACAAGAAATCTGGCGTCGTGGTGTTTGAGATCGATCTTGAGGAATCCGAATCTCTGGAGAGCCAGCGCAAAGTCGCGAAGGTCAGCAAAGTCCCAGCGGATGAAACGCTCAAGCAGCATTTAAGCAAAGCGACCTATGACCGGCTGGAAGCTTACCTGACCAACAGCGGCGTTCCTGGAAACGCTCTCGATGCCTATCGCCCCTGGGTAGCTGCCGTGGCGCTTCTGGAAATCGAACTGCAAAAGCTTGGTTATAACCCGAAGCAGGGAGTCGATAGGTATTTCCAGGCCAAAGCCGAGAAGGATCACAAAGAAGTCGTCGCCTTGGAAACGCTGGATTTTCAACTCAGCTTATTTACCGGTCTCGTCAAATCGGAGCAGGAAGCCATGCTGAACGAAACACTGGAGGAGATCAGTAGCTTCAAAGAACTCATCTCCGAGATGATTCGTGCATGGCAAGCTGGCGAGGCTGAAACGTTGAGCCGGTTCACGCTTGAACATATGCGGGCATTTCCGGTTTTGGAAAAGAAGCTCTTGCTCGACCGCAATAAGAATTGGGTTGGCTCACTGGAGAAGCTGCTCCAGGGCGAAAAAGATGTATTCGTCGTTGTCGGTGCGGCACACATGGTGGGCACCGACAGCGTTGTCGATCTGCTCAAGAAAAAAGGCTTTAAGATCGAGCAGTTGTGAGTTCCACCGCAATGAAACGGCTTTTGCTCTTACTCGTCTTTACCCGGCTGATAACCCAGCACGGGTTGTCGCAATTAATCTACAAAGATTCACCTCCGCTCACCATTATCGGCCAAACGAATGTTATCATTAGTGGGCTGCGGATTACCAACGCGAGCGATTGCGGCATCACCATCAAAGGCTCGAAGAATATTCGCATTGAGAATTGCTGGATTGGTTCGTGTGCCGGCGAAGCGGTGTTGATCGAGGGATGTTCGGAGGTCACTGTGACGAGCAATCGGTTTGAGCATGTGCGCAGCGGTGTTTACGCGCTGAACTCCCGGCAAATTGTCGTCACCTTTAATCATTGCCGCAATGTGCAAGGACCTATGCCGCGCGGGCAATTCACGCAGTTCGACAAAGTAACCGGCGCGGGAAATGTGATCAAGCTCCAATTCCTGTCAGAACATTTTGGGAAAGAGCAACCCCGAGGACGCCATCAGCCTCTATAAATCAACGGGAACAGCTGAGAGTCCTATTGCCGTGATCGGAAACAAGATTCGTGGCGGCGGACCGAGTGCTTCCGGTGGCGGCATCATGACTGGCGATGGCGGCGGCGCGTGGATTCTTGTCCAGGACAATATGCTCGTCGATTGCGGTCAATACGGCATCTCTATTTCCGGCGGGGAACACATTCAGGTGGTTGGAAATAAAATCTTCGGCAAACAACAGCCGTTCGCCAACGTTGGTCTGTTTGTGTGGAACCAAAGCGGGTCATCCTGCGCGACGCATCTGGTGAAAGGGAACGAGGTCCGCTGGTTCAATCGTGAGGGTAAAGAGAACCCGTGTTGGAATGCGGACAATTGTGGGGTTGTCGCGGGTTGGGATCAAAACAACTGGCATGCGCCACTGGATGATCACCTGTTACCCGCGGACTTATGGTGAACATCCAGTTTTGTTTCCGATTGGTTGCTTATCAAATCTCCACCTGCATGCCGAACTCCACGACCTTGTTGGGCGGCAGCTTGAAGAAACTCGCGGCGCTCGTCGCATTGCGTGACATGATGGCAAAGAGCACTTCCCGCCAGATCGCCATGCCCGGAGCGCGCGTTGGGATCAACGTCTCCTTGCTCAGAAAATAGCTGAACTGATTTGCGTCTAGTTTTAGGCCGTGTTCATCGCATTTCTTCAGCAGTTCGGGAACATCCGGATCCTCCATGAATCCGAAATGCCCCACCACACGGTAGAATCCGTGTTTTAATTCTTCCACCTCGAGACGTTCAGGTTCCGCGATGTGCGCGCTGTCGTGGGCGACGATCGTCAGGAAGACGACGCGCTCGTGCAGCACCTTGTTGTGTTTCAAATTGTGGAGCAGGCAAATCGGGACGACGCCGGAGCGACCGGATAAATAGATCGCGGTTCCTCTGACGCGATGCGGCGGGTTGGCGGCGACATCATCGAAAAACATCGAAAGCGGAAGCGTCCCGCGTTGAAGTTTTTCTCCCAAAATGCGTCGGCCGGTTTTCCACGTGGTCAAGAACGTGAAAATAAGAATGCCGATCGCAATCGGAAACCAACCGCCGTGCGCAATCTTCATGGCGTTGGCGCCGAAGAACGACAATTCGATGACCAGGAAAGGAACGCAGATCAGCGCCGCCTTTATCGGAGACCATCTCCACAATCTGCGGGCCGCAAAGTAGAACAACATGGTTGTAATACACATCGTCATCGTGACCGCGATGCCATACGCCGCCGCGAGGTTGGTGGAAGAATGGAAGCCGAGGACCAACCCGATGCAGGCGATCATCAACCACCAGTTCACTTGCGCGATATAGACCTGGCCTTTCTCCATGGAAGAAGTGTGTTCAATGCGCAGTCGCGGAAAGTAACCGAGCTGCACAGCGTGCATCGTGAGCGAGAAGGCTCCGGAGATCAGCGCTTGCGACGCGATCACGGCCGCTGCTGTCGCAAGAACCACGAGTGGATAGAGCGCCCATTTTGGAGCGAGCAGGTAGAATGGATTTTCTGCCGCGGCTGGATGTTCGAGCAGCAACGCGCCCTGGCCGAAGTAATTCAGCACGAGAGCGGGTAGAACAACACAGAACCAGGCGAGGCGAATAGGTTGACGTCCGAAATGGCCCATGTCGGCGTAAAGCGCTTCCGCACCGGTCACGGCGAGAAATACGGAGCCAAGCACGATGAAGGAATGGAATCCATTCGCGATCAGGAATCTTGCCCCATAGATGGGGTTTAACCCGGCGAGGACCGAAGGCGTCCCGACGATTCCCTTGAGTCCGAGCGCGGCAATGACGATAAACCAGATCACCGTGACACCCCCGAAAACCTTACCCACCTTTCCCGTCCCGAATCGTTGCACGGAAAACAACGCCACGAGAATCACCACGGTGATCGGAACAATGTAGGGCTCGAAAAAGGTGGTCGTGACCTTCAAACCCTCGACGGCACTCAACACAGAAATGGCCGGGGTAATAATGCCATCGCCGTAGAGCAGGGCGGTTCCAAATAGTCCGCAGATGATCATGACCTTGGCCACTTTGCTGTTGCGCGGCACATTCCGTTCGGGAAACGCGAGAGTCAGCAGGGCGAGGATGCCGCCTTCACCTTTGTTATCGGCGCGCAGGACGAAGCTGAGGTATTTGACGGTGACGAGCAGAATCAGCGACCAAAAAATCAGGGAGAGAACGCCGAGCACATTGGCGCGGGAGGGATCGATGCCGTGGGTGCCGCTGAAACATTCGCGCAGGGCATAAAGCGGACTGGTTCCGATATCCCCGTAAACGACCCCGAGTGCGCCGACGGCCAAAGCCAACATATAGCGGCGACTCTTCGGCTGATGCGTTGTCATAGATTCTGCGACAGCCGAGGGCACAAATGAAGCAATCGCAACCTCCGGGAGATTGCACTTTCACTTGCCGACGAGATTAGCTGACGGGCTAGGTTTTGAAAGTAACCTCGACAATGGTTCGCCATTGTCGTTCGCCCCGTCCCGATTTTCATCGGGGTTGGGTCTCCCGCGTCTGACGTTTGCCAGACCTAGGCTGCGCATGAGGGGTAACATGTTGGGCTGGCGTTGTCAAAGGGTGCGCGGAAGCCGGAAATCTCCAAGATCCAACCGTCCAAGCTCCAGAGAATCTCCAAAAGCGACCTCAAATCGGTCGAACTGTTGATTATCAAGCGTTTATCGCCATTGTAAGCGTTACAACGGCGACAAATGATCCGCGATCGTCGCCGTAAGCGTTACAATGGCGATAAATGATCCGCGATCGACGCCGTAAGCGTTACAATGGCGATAAATGATCCGCGATCGACGCCGTAAGCGGTGCAACGGCGATAAATGATCCGTGATCGACGCCGTAAGCGTTACAACGGCGATAAATGATCCGCGATCGACGCCGTAAGCGTTACAACGGCGATAAATGATCCGTGATCGTCGCCGTAAGCGTTGCAACGGCGATAAATGATCCGTGATCGCCGCTGCAAGCGTTACAACGGAGGCAAATGATCCATGATCGTCGTTTCAGGAGCTGAAATGGCGACAAATGATCGAACGTTGTCACTGCAAGTGAGGTAAATGCATCTTTTTACCCAAGGTCAGTTCCTACCCTAAATTGCGGGTATTCTCAGCCGGTTCCATAATTCATACCGTCATTCAATCCCAGTAGAGCTGTCCCCCGGCTGCCCCTTCGACACGGTTCGCGCCGTTCCGTCGTCCTCGCGATGAAATACGTCCGAAAACCTGATTATGAAACTATTCCGTCGATTGACTGCTGGTTTGCTCCTGCTCGTTGTTGCCAATGCCTCCGTTCGGGGGGCGACGACCATCGTGAGTGACAATTACACCGTCACCACTTCCGGCACCGGTTTCGGGCTGAACGCTGGCGTTAATACTGGGATCAATCCGCCAACGACACGATTGACCGGCACGGCGGCGGCGAACCTGCGCTATCTCCAGACGGTGACCACCCGCCCGGCGGCCACGTATGACATTAACAACAATCGAGTGCGAATTACGGGCGACAATTCGATCGGGCGTTTCACGCTCTCCGCCAACGGTTCAACACCATTTGATTTTGGTCCCGCCCTGGGAACGTCGGACGCTACGCCAGCGAATCCGATCAGTTACGACGTCAAAATCAGCATGCGCAATGACGCTACCGGCAGCGCTCGTTTCTCTTTGGGACTAGCCACGGTGGAGGGTGATATCAACAACATGGATTTCGCGGTGCAAATGTATCGCGTCAACACCGGCGATAATTTTTACACCCTTCAAAAGCGGATCGACCGGGGATCCTTTAATGGGACCACGAGTACGGACGGAACGGGTGACATCAATGCGGTCATGACAACCACCGGAGTCGGCACGAACAATATCCTGGTCGATGTTCTGATTCACGTGACCGATGCGGGAACGGAGAGCGGCGCTAATTATAATTCCCGCATCCAGGTTTCTCTGAACAACGGCAGCACCTGGATTTACGACACGAGCACCGATGCCTCGTTATCCAACCATTTCCGGTTCGACGCCGCAGGACGCTATTTCGCTTTCGACCAGGCCCCGAATACTACGGGCACCGTTTACTACGATGCCTTCTCTGTGACGTGGAATTCCGGACCGCGAACATGGAACGGTGCCGGAGCGAATGGAAATTGGAACAACGCCACCAACTGGGGTGGGGCGATTCCGGCCAATGGCAGCGCGCTCACCTTTAATGGCACGACGCGTCCGACCAATACGAATGACTTGAGCAATTTATTGGTGCCGTCGCTGAAGTTTAACAACGGCGGATTCTCGCTGTATGGCAATGCGTTCACGAACAGCGGCGCGGTCACAAATCTCTCGGGCGTTAACACCTTCAATGGCGACATGGGCTGGAGCTCCACGGCCGCGAAGACATGGAGCATCGCCAGTGGTAGCGAGGTGGTCTTGAACAACACGAATGCCATTGAAGTGACGGGCGATCACAGCATCGTGGGCGGTGGGACATTGCGGCTGAAGAAGACGATCAACATCGGGCAGGCGACCACGGCCAACCCGGCGTTCGTTATCAATGAAGGAAGCCAGATCGTCGACGGCGGCACGTTCCGTTCGCGTGGGGATTATCGCATCGGATCGCAAGCGACGGGAGCGGGCGCGCAAACTGTTTTAACCAATGGCGCACTTCTGAATCTGACGGTCGCGGGGGCGAACCTGCGCGTGGGTGACAGCGCGAACCCGGTCACGAGTCGATTGGATATTAATAACAGCACGCTGACTCTCGCGGGTGGCAGCATCGGGCTTCCGTACGCGGCGAGCGCGATTGGAGCGGTGAGTCAAAGTGGCGGCACGGTCTCTGGTGCGGTGTTGAACTTCAATCAAGCCGGTGCGGGCACGGGCACTTACACCGTGACGAGCGGCACGTTGGAAACTCTGCAGATTAAAAAGACAACGGCAGGTGGGCAGTCGCAGATTTATTTCGATAACGCAGTGCTCCGTCCAGCAGTGGGCGCGATCAATCCATTTTTCTCTGGCTTGGACCTGGCGCAGATCCAACCGGGTGGCCTGACGCTCGATGCCACGGCGGATGTTGTCATTGATCAAGCCATCAGCGGTGCTGGCGCGTTGATTAAAAATAACAGCGCGTCTGTTTCCCTCAACGGGGGTAACACTTTCTCCGGCGGCACAATCCTGAACGCCGGACAACTCAGCTTGGGTAACGATGCCGCCCTCGGCAGTGGTTTCATCACAATCAACAGCGGCGTGCTTGCTGGAGTTGGCGGCACCCGCGTGATGGCTAATTCCACTGTCGTCGGCGGCAATTTTGCCATCGGCGGCGCGAACGCATTGACGTTGTCCGGCACTGTGGATCTCGGCAGTTCGACTCGCCTTGTCACCGTGACGAATAGCAGCACGACGACATTCTCCGGTGCAGTGGTCGGCGCTGGCGGTTTCACCAAAGATGGAACAGGCCTGCTTCAGTTCTCTGGCGGCAGCGCGAACACTTACTCGGGCAATACAGTTGTGAATGCCGGAATACTTTCGTTGGCGAAAAGCGCTGGGGTCAATTCCGTCGCGGGCAACGTCACGATTGGCGATGGTCTCGGTGGCACGGGGGCTGATGTCCTGAGATTGAATAACGCCAATCAAATTCCGGATGCAGCGATGGTCACGATTTCTGCGAGCGGACTCTTCGATCTGAATGGCTTCAGTGAATCGGTGGCAACAGTCTCCAGCGCCAGCGCGAGCAGTCAGGTTACTTTAGGCGCGGGCACTCTGACGGTCGGTGACGCGGGGAACAGCACGTTCGCCGGAATCATTTCGGGCAGTGGAAGTTTAGTGAAACAGGGGAGCGGCACTCTGACGTTGTCCAGCGCGAGCACCTACAGTGGTTCGACGACGATCAATGTCGGTAAGCTCGCTTTGTCCTCGGGCGCATCCATCGCGAGTTCCACGAATTATGCCCTTTCAAGTGGAGCCACGTTGGACGTCTCCGCCGTCACCTTCAGCGTCGCCAGCGGTGCGACGCTCGCGTGCAAATCGAGTTCCGGCAACGCCGATGTCACCGGCAACGTCACCTTGAGTTCGGGCGCGCAATTCTCCACGCAGATCAGCGGCACGAGCAGCACCAGCGGCAAATTGGCCATCGCCGGGAACCTGACGGTCAACGCCAATACGGTTAAAGTTAATGTGACGGGCGGTCCACTGGACGTGGGAACGTATGTCGTGATCAGCTTCACCGGCAGCCGGACCGGTTCTTTCAATTCCGTGCCGACCATCACCGGATCCGGCCTGGGCGCCGGACTCGCGGCCAAGATTGTGCAATCCAGCGGCCTCATTTCGCTGAACGTTTATAACCCCTCGGCGGCGAATACGATTTTCAAAGTGATGCACTACAACATCCATTTCGGCACGGATGCCAACGGCGTGGTGGATACAACGGACACCGCCAATTTTATTCTTAACCAAAACGTGGATCTGGTGTCATTGAATGAAGTCGCGCGCAACATGCCCCGAAGCAACGGACGCGATCTGATTGCAGAACTGTCAGCCAAAACCGGCATGGCCTATGTCTTCAGTAATAATGATACGTCTCTCCCCGGCGATGATGAATTTGGCAACGCGATCCTGTCGAAGTATCCCATTCTGTTTCGCGACCATAAGTTCCTGCCGCGACTCGGGTCGAACGAACAACGCGGTTTGCTCAAAACGATCATCGACGTGAAAGGTAAGTTCGTTTCCTTTTGGTCGACCCATCTGGACTTCCATGCCGATGACACCGAACGTCTGATGGCTGTGACTAATTTGAATACCTGGGTGGATCAGGAAGTATTTCCCACGATCATCACCGGCGACTTCAACGAGACGCCGGACAAAACCACTCACGCCCGGATGGAGTTGAAGTGGGATGATATCTGGCTGGATTCAGGGGACGGCACACTGGGCCGCACCTCTCCCTGTCCCGGTCCCACGCAAGCGCGCATTGATTATATCTGGAAGCAACACGGCGCGCCGCTGATTTCCACCAACACCGTGGTGAATTACACAATCGAGGAGTCGGATCACTTTCCTGTTCTTTCGAAATTTATCCTGACGATCACCACGAATCACGCGAGTGGTTTTTATCTGAGATTCGACGAAGGCTCCGGCACGAACGTCACGGATTCCGTCGGCGGACTTAAAGGGATCCTCGACGCTGGCGCCCCGACTTGGAACACGAATACGCCCAGCGGAAAAGTGGGTGATTACTCGCTCTGGTTCAATGGAAATAAAAAACTCACCGTGCCCGATACAAAACAAATCATCGGCACGAATGGTGTGAACGATAATTACACGTTGCAGACGTGGGTGAAGATCGCGGTGAATTATGCTCCGCCACAGCGGGCGATTCTTTTCCAATACGATCGGCGTCCGGGATTTTCGTTCTCGATCAACACCAATCGCACGCTGCACACGACGACCTTCAAGATTCAGGACATTTCATCCACGGCGACGATTCCCAATGACGGCCTATGGCATCATGTCGCAGTGGTCCATACCGATGGCGTGAATATGAAGTTCTACATCGATGGAACGCTGGCCTCCACCGTTGCTTACACGGGCGGTTCCGGTTATCGAACGAGTTCGGCCATCACGGTCGGTTCCGCTGATGACGATGCCAATCCGTTCACCGGGTTCTTGTCCCGCGTGAAGTTTGATAGCCGCGCACTCACAGCCGCGCAATTGGATTACCCGGCCGTCCCACCGGTGCAGAGATCGGCTCCACCGAGCACCGAAATGGATTTGGCGACATGGCAAACCTTGCACGGAATCACCGACGCGGAAGGAGATGACGATGGCGACGGTCAGAGGAATTCTGCCGAGTTCGTCGCGGGCACGAATCCGAACGACTCCAACTCGGCGCTTCGGATGATCGCGGCCAAAGCGGAGGGCGACCATTCTGTTGTCAGTTGGACATCGGTCGGCGGCAAACGCTATCGCCTTCAATCCACCGATGATTTGAGCAAGCCGTTCATCGACGTCGTGCGCGATGCCGCGAATGAAATCGATTCAGCACCACAAGGGATGGAAGGGATTCAATCGTTCACTGATACGCAAGCGGCTACGAACACAACGAGATATTATCGCATCAAAATCGTTTCCCAATAAACAAGCGGAACGGCGAGCCGAGAAAGATAATCCTAATTTGAGGGTATTCCCGGTCCGCCTCTGTTAGAATAGATTGTGGGAAACCGATTCTCGAATGATCGGATGAACGTGTCTTCGTATCTGAATCCGTTCAGCAAAGGGGCGAGGAAGAATAGAAATACATTGGTTTCATAAGGGCTAAGTAATGAGACCAGTGGTTTTCGAATTCTTCGCCTCTTTGCCGAGCGGATTCAGGTGAGACAGTGACGGTAATTGACAGCGCTTGTTACTCTCGTGAAATTGTTCGAGAAATGGCGCGCCTTGAAACAACCAAAGAATGATTATAGGATGTCATAAGCTTGCAGGAATCCTTGTTCTGATTGGTCTTCTCTTGAGCCCGATGTTACGTGGCGCAACCACCAACGTCGTCAGTGATAACTACAACGTTAGCAGCGTTAACCCCGGCTTTGCCCTCAATGACGGTATCAATACTGGCATTAATCCACCGACGACGCGGTTGACTGGTTCGGCCAAGGCGAATTTGCGTTACATCAACACCGGAACAAAGGCGGACTCGTCTTACAGTCTCTCGGGAAACAAGCTGCAGGTCATTGCCGCGCCAAATCCCGGTCGCTTCGTTCTCTCATCTAATAGCACGACGTCGTTTGATTTTGCGTCGGCGCTCGGCACCGGCGCGGCGAACGCGACAAACCCCGTGGTCTACGATTTGGCCATCACCATGAATAATAGTTCCACCAACACGGCGCGATTTTCTTTTGCGCTCGGCACGGTGGAAGGAGACGCGAATACCTGGAGTTTCGGCCTGCAGATTTATCGCGCGGGCAGCGGAGACAATTTCTACACGATTGGTAAACGAATCGATACCAGCTCATCTGGCTTGGCTGGTGATTTGAATGAATCGATCGCCACACTCACGCCGAATACGTACGGCGGGGACATCTCCGTCTTGTTGCGTGTCACCGATGCGGGCTCGGAAACGGCGTATCATTCGCGCGTGCAGGTTTCGCTCAACGACGGCAACTCGTGGATATACGACACGAAAACAGATTCCGATCTGACGAATGGCTGGCGTTTGAATGGTGCCAGCCGTCATATCATGTGGGACATCGCAGGAGGCGCGGATGTCACTTACGATAGTTTTTCACTGAAGCTGAATCCGCCGCTAAGCAACGTGAACACCAGTTCCACCTTTCGCGCGATGACGTACAACATTCATTCCGCGAGCGGTCCCGACGGCAAGGTGAACACGCAACGCATTGCCAATTTCATCCTCGATCAAAATGTCGATTTGGTTGTCCTGAACGAAGTGGCTCGTTTCATGGCCCGCAGCGATGGTCGCGATACCATCGGAGAACTGGCGCTAGAAACTGGCATGAGCATGGTTTTCAGCAACAATAACACGGCCCTCACCGGCAATGATCAATTTGGTAACGCCATTTTATCGAAGTACCCGATTCTCTTTCGCGATCACCGGCTGCTCCCGGTTGTCGGCGACAACGAACAACGCGGCTGGCTCAAAGCGATCGTGGATATGAACGGCAAGTTCCTTTCCGTTTGGACCACGCATCTGGACTTTCATGCCGATAACACTGAGCGACTCATGTGCGGGACGAATCTCAACACGTGGCTCGCGGACGAAATGTTTCCGGTGATCATGGGCGGCGATTTCAACGACACCCCTGATACTCCGATTTATAATCTGCTGGATAATAAGTGGACCGATATTTGGCTGGGCGCGGGCGACGGGAGCCTGGGCCGCAGTGTTCCTTGCCCTGGCCCGCCGTTTAATGCCCGAATTGATTACCTCTGGAAGGCCAACACCTCGAGCCTGACGCCTACGAACGCTTTCGTTGGTTACGGTGTGGAAGGGTCGGATCATTACCCCGTGATTTCGCAATTTATCCTGACCACGTTTACGAATCACGCGAGCGGATTCTATTTTCCGTTCGATCAAGGCAGTGGCACGAAGGTGACCGATTCGATTGGGGGGCTGACCGGAAAACTCGGGACCGGCGCGCCGACCTGGAGCACGAATTCTCCCACCGGACAAACCGGCGACTTCTCGCTCTTCTTCGATGGGACGAAAAAGATCACGGTGACGGATACCAATCAAATCATCGGGACCAATGGACTGAACGATGATTACACGTTGCAGGCCTGGGTGAGAGTGGCGGTCAATTATGCGCCGTCCGCGCGGGCGATTCTTTTCCAATACGAACGACGTCCCGGATTTGCGTTGTCGATCAACACCAATCGCACGCTGCACACCACGACCTTCAAGATCAAAGACATCACGTCTACCGCAACAATTCCCAATGATGGCCAATGGCATCACGTCGCGGTGGTTCACACCGATGGCGCGAATATGAAATTCTATATCGATGCCACGCTCGCCGCGACGGTGACCTATACGAACGGGGCGGGTTTTCGGACGAGTTCGGAAATCACGATTGGTTCGGCTGCGGACGACGCCAATCCGTTCACCGGGTATTTATCCCGCGTCAAATTCGACAGCCGCGCGCTGACTTCGGCGCAATTGGATTTCCCGGCTGTGCCGCCGCTCGGGATCCGATCGAGTGGAAACCTGCTCACGCTGTTTTGGCCGGCGGTGGCGACCAACTACACCTTACAAGCGAACGGCAGTTTGCAAACGACCGGTTGGACAAACGTCCCGACCCAGGTGCAAACCAACGAGATTCAGGCGACCGTCGCCGTGACCAATTCCACAAAATTCTTTCGCTTGAAACGGCAATAGCAGTGAAAACAAGGTGGCGGTCCAAATTCTTTCAACCAAGCGCATTCTCCACCGCAATTTCATCAAAAAGGATCTTTTTGGGGTGAAAACTGGGAGAAACCTTCAAAAAGCAGCTGTTTTAACGGTTTTAACGGTCGTCAAAACGTTTTGGACGCCAGTGGAAGCGCTCTTGGGGTGCACTTCAACCTAAATGCGTTTATTGCCGTCGCCGTATTTTTTGATTTCGGCCAGATCCTGTTTGATTTCCTCAATGGCGACGCACAAATAGTACAATCCTTTGGCGATGCTTTCGGTCCCAGGCTCTGGTGTTTCCTCAAACGCTGCCTGAAACATTCTTTTTGCTTCTGCGATATTTTCCATGAATCCAGCTTAGCAACTGATAACTCCGTCGCCTAGCAGGCTATTGAAAAACCCTCTTTTCTCGTAGGAGACGAGGTAACGAGTCTCTAACTTCGCTGCTGAAAACCGAGGAAATTTGAGACTCGTTACCTCGTCTCCTACTTTTTCAACAGGCTGCTAGGAAATGAGGGAACTTTAGAAGCCGAATCCAACAAGATCAGCCGACAACATCCTACTTCTTCTCGTGTCGATGCACGAAAAAGGCGATGCACCCGAGGCAAGCGGCGAAGCCGAAGGTAATAACGCAGAGCGTTCCTTCCATGAAGGTCATCCGGCCCGACTTGGTCAGCACGAAGAAGGAGGTCGGGACAATCAGGAGAATATCCGCTACCACTAGGATCCATATGAGCACCGACCAGTTCACCGGCGGTTTCGATTCGCTGACCGGTTGAGCAAAAGGATTCTTCGTTTCCGGTTTCGGTGCTTCGATCTTTCCGCGCAACAACGTTTCGACCCCGGGAGTCGCTTCCAGCGGAACTTCGGTTTCCGAGGCAGGGGAGGAACCCTCGGTGGAAACGGGAATTCCGGTCGGCAGATTCGACGGAGCTTTTTGTCCGCTCATCAAGTCGCTCAGACTCCGACCTAAAACTGGTTTTGACATTGTCTTGGGAAATTCTTTTGGGGCGTGGAGGTTAAATCTGCACTTTGAATTCTTCGCCGCGTTTGACCGACTGCGCGAACCCGGCCAGGAGTTGGGGAATCTGTTCCAGATCTTTCAAGCTCACCAGTTCGACCGGTGAATGCATGTAGCGATTGGGCAAACTGATCAGCGCGCTCGGAATACCGCCGCGCGTCCAGAAAATCACGTCCGTATCGGTGCCGCTCGTGGCCGACATCGCTTCATGTTGCAATTTGATCTTCAGCTTCTTCGCGACCGCTTCGATGCGGGCGACGACTTCGGGATGGTTGCAACCGCCGTGGGTCAGGGCAGGACCGCCGCCGACTTGAATATCACCATGCTGCGCTTTGCTCACGGTCGGGTAATCGGTCGCATGCGTCACGTCGATGACGATCGCGACATCCGGCTTGAGCGAATAGGCAATCTGGCGCGCGCCGAGCAGGCCGACTTCTTCCATGATGTTTGAGACGCAGCAAATTTCGGCGTCGAACTTCGTTTTGCCTTCCTTCAAGAGCCGCATCGATTCCGCGACCGAGAAAGTGCCGATGCGATTATCGAAGGCGCGGGCAATCGCCAGATCGTTCCGTAAGATTTCAAAGTCGCGATCGAGCGTCATTGGGTCGCCGATGCGCACCAGCTTTTCTGCGCCAGCTTTGCTGCTGACACCGATGTCGATGAACAAATCTTCAATCTTCGGAGCTTTGCGTTCCCCTTCGAACTTCATCAAATGCGGGGCGACGTTGCCGACCACGCCTTTCACGGGACCGTTCTTGGTGTGAATGATGACGCGTTGCGCCTTGGTAATGGCCGGATCGATGCCGCCGAGTTTGCGAACGTAAATGAAGCCCTCTTCATTAATCCAGTTCACGGTCATCGCAATTTCGTCCGCGTGCGCCGCGAGCATTACCCGGGGAGACCCGCCTTTATTGAGGACGGCCACGCAATTGCCGTAATGATCGGAAAAGGTTTCGTCCGCAAATTGCTTCACGTAATCGAGCCAGACCCGTTGCCCTCGCCGTTCGTGTCCGGAGGGACTCGGCGTATTGACCAGGGTGCGTAAAAACTCCAACGATTGTTCGCGCATCGGGCAAGATTAGCAAGGGGAGCAGAAAGCGCAAAAAAAAGTTTTTCACAATCACCCGTGAGGTAATATAGGCGGGTGCCCGCAAAGCAGCTCCGTTTATTGGTTTGCTCCAAGCCGTTGTCCGAACGGTTCGGTCGGGAGTTCTTTCGTGGGCTGCCGAAAACCCCGGGCGTTTATCTGATGTTCGATGGCCGTGGCCGGCTGCTTTATGTGGGCCAATCGCATAACCTTCGGCAACGGATCGGCAGCTATCGGCATGTCCATCCCGATCGCAACAGCCGCAAACTCGTCCGGCTTGTGCACGCGGTGGAACGGATCGAGTGGGAAGAATGCGGGACCCACGATGCGGCGAAACTGCGTGAGAATCTTTTGCTGCGGGAAAAGCGTCCGAGATTTAATTCACTCAACACCTGGCCCAAGGCGCACTGCTTCATTGGTTTACAATGGTTGGCGGAAGGATGTGAGTTTTCCTTCACCCGCGAGCTGCCCGCAGGGAAAGAACATTTTCACGGGGCCTTTAAGAGTGGTTGTTTGACGGGTTATGTTTCTCTGCTACGCCTGCTTTGGACCGCGCTGCACCAGACGACGTCGCCTTATGAATATCCACGAGCGTTGCTGTTGGAAAAACCACCGAAACGCTTTCTGGTCGACTCGCGGGATGCCGCGCGATTGGATTCCACTGAGTGGCGCGATCTGCTGACCCAGTTTTTCCACGGCGAATCGTTTTGCTTGTCGGAGATGATAAAGGCGAATTTGCCTACGGACGATGCACTCAGTTTGTTCCATCGTAATTTGCTGGCGGAAGATTTCGTGCGGCTGGAAGATTTCTTTAAACGTGGGCCGGTGCGGAATGCTGAATTGCGCCAAAAACATCTGCTCTCCGACAAGATCATCGGCCAGGAAGCGCTGGATGATCTGCTGGCAACCCAAACAAAACGAATTCATGAGTGACCCGTTAAAAATCCTGTTCATCTGCAGTCAAAACCGCTGGCGCAGCCTGACCGCCGAAAAAATGTATGCGGGTTTCTCTGGCTACACCGTTCGTTCCGCCGGCACCGAAGCCAATGCGCGCATCCGGGTCAACGAAGGCCACATCGGTTGGGCGGACCTGATCTTTGTCATGGAAAAGAATCACAAGGAACGATTGCAGGATAAATTTGCCGAAGCCTTGCGCGGCAAGAAAGTCATCTGCCTGCACATCGGCGACGATTACCAGTTCATGAACTCCAATCTCCAGGAAGTCTTGAAGGAGAAACTAAAGCCCCACATCGCAGTGCCCTGATCCGTAAGGACTCCGTTGCTTGAGCGTGGCTGCATGCGCTCGAACAGTTTCGGCTTCGAGAGAAGCTTTCAAATTCGCGAGGTGATTCACACCCCATCGTTTTTCATTGTATGGATTGCTGTGCCCGCCGCAGTTCCACTGATCGTCTGGATCGAACGGCGCTACGCTTCTGACAAATAGACCTGCAGATTTTCTTCGATGACTTGGGAGATCACGGGGGATAGCGAAAGGATTTTTCACCATTCTCCGAACCAGAGTTGCACCATCCGCCAAAACAATTCCGCTCTCATTGGCGAAACGCATGGTCCGCAGGAGTTTATTCAACGTGAGAACAACCGTGCCGCCCTATCAAGAACGCTTCCACAAATGTCCTTTTCGAGGAGCAGAAATGAACGCCAATGCGCTCACAACAAAATCGAAATGAGCAAACGAATCTTAATCACCGGAGGAGCTGGCTTCATCGGCTCACACGTGGCTGACGAACTTCTTGAAAGCGGCTATACCGTGCGCGTCTTTGATAGTCTGGCGCCACAGGTGCACGGCCCGGAGCGTAATCGACCGACGTACCTGAATTCAGAGGTCGAATTGCTTTTGGGCGATGTGCGCGATGAGCGGGCGTTGAGTAAAGCGTTGGAAGGCGTCGATGCGGTTTATCATTTTGCGGCCATGGTTGGAGTCGGCCAGAGCATGTATGAGATCGCGCAATATACTTCCGTCAATAACAGCGGAACCGCCGTTCTTCTCCAGCAGCTCATCAAAAAGCCAGTGGAACGACTCGTGGTCGCCTCAAGCATGAGTGTTTACGGCGAAGGACTCTATCAAACCGATGAAGGAGAAATCGTCGATGGCAGCGAACGAGGGTTGGAGCAATTAAGAAAGCATGCGTGGGAGTTGACGTCACGAGAGGGAAAGGATTTGCAACCGATTGCCACGCCGGAAACAAAAACCCCTTCGCTCGCGTCGGTTTACGCGCTTTCAAAATACGACCAGGAACGGATGTCGCTGCTGATTGGCCGGGCTTACAAGATGCCGACGGTCGCGCTCCGTTTCTTTAATGTTTATGGTCCGCACCAGGCGCTTTCGAATCCTTACACCGGTGTTCTCGCCATCTTTGCTTCGCAGCTTCTGAATAATAATGCGCCATCCATTTTCGAAGATGGCCTGCAACGTCGCGATTTCGTGAGCGTCCATGATGTCGCCCACGCCTGCACGCTGGCGCTGGAAGTGCCGGAGGCTGCTGATGAGGTATTCAACATCGGTAGTGGAGAAAACTTCACGGTCCGCGAAGTCGCCCGACGCATGGGCGCCGCAGTTAACAAACAAATCGAACCGGAAATTACCGGTAAATATCGCGTGGGAGATATTCGCCACTGTTTCTCGGATATCACGAAAGCGCGAAAAATACTGGGCTACGAACCGATCGTTTCATTCGATGAAGGTTTGGAGGAACTGGTGAACTGGCTGGAAGGCGAAGTGGCGGTCGACAAGGTGACTCAGGCCAAAGCCGAGCTTGCAGCACGAGGTTTATAATGGCGCGTTGCTAACCATGAATACCATGCACCGAAAACAAACCATGCGCACAGCCATTCTGTTCCGACCCGGCAATGTGCGCTTCAAGAAAGTAAAAGTGCCGGAACCCACGACAAACCAGGTGCGTGTGCGACTCGAAGGTTGTGGAATTTGTGGTTCGAATCTCGCGTCATGGGAAGGACGGCCGTGGTTCAAGTATCCCTTTGAGCCCGCTGCGCCGGGTCACGAAGGATGGGGAGAAGTGGATAGCATCGGCGAACATGTGACGCACTGTAAAGTAGGGGATCGTGTGGCGATTCTTTCGCATCATGCCTTCGCG